>JAKQGX010000014.1 GCA_029573235.1 Bacteroidota bacterium | reverse complement strand
CTCTTGCAATGCGGCAACGAAACCCACCGTTTTGTGAAGTGAGTAGAATAAAACCAAGCCCAAGATTTCAAGAAGTTTTTATCCGCATCGCCACCGCCTCCATAAGAGAGCGGTGGCGATGGTTTTTGGGGAGGGCATAAGGAGGTGCTGTGTGTATCTATTCTGATAAAAAAAGAACGGCTTTTGCCGGGTTGTTATTTATGCTCCAATACCTTTAGGGAAAAGGCCGCATTGCCGGTTGCGCCATTTTTGCCGGTAAACACATAGGTGTATATTTTACCCGATAAAATGCTTTGGTTTGCCAGCGTAACCGATTTCAAACTGCCGGGGTCGCCCATGGTTACATTATAGGTGCCGGCGGCAATGCTAATGAAGGGAGTTACGGTTTTGTAAGTCAGGTTAGAGTCTAGTTTTTGGATGCCCGAGCTGGCATTGTCAATAACGGCAGTCATGGTGAAACCCGGTTCTACGCTTAGGTTAGCAAAACGAATTTTAGCTTTACCGGCACCGGGGGCAGTCATATCATCTGCTACAAAAACAATGGAAGGAGGGTTGGCAACAGTGCCTTCGCCCACAGCAAAAAAACTATAGTAATTGTTCTTGATGATGCTTTGGGTGGTAGAAGCAATGGTACCATTGGTTTTAGGTACGATAAAATCGACCTTCACTTTGCTACCATCACGAACATTTTTATATCCACCATTCGATAGGAATAGCAAGTTGCCCACACTGCTTTGCAAGGTGTCGTTAATATTCACTCGCAGCGAATCTTCATTTAAAGTAGCATTAATAAAAAGCCCTTTGGCCGCCGGTCCGCTGACGGGTACGGTTGTGTTGTTGCTCTTTTTACAAGCGGCAAATGCCCATAGGCTCATGGCAGCGAAGCATACGATTTTATGGTTCATAGCATAGCAATTTGATTTCAAAAATAGGGAATATAAAACAGTCGTTGAAAAAAACAGCTTACTTTCCTCCTTCATACAAGCGGTGTGCAATAGGGGCAAAATCAAAAGATGCAGCAGCCCTATTAAATGATGACAAAAAAGAAATGACCATACGATTTGATTATAAAGTATAGCTACTACCTTTGCTTCGTTTTTTACAAGTGGTTCAGTATTTCAAAAATATCAATAGAGAGACTATCGAAATTAGTCAGCCGGATGGGGCCAACTGGATTAATATCACGCCACCGTTTCAGGACAATGAAATCAAAACTATTTCAAAGTCGTTGAACATACAGCGGGATATCCTTATTGACTCCTTGGATATAGAAGAGCGCGCCCGTTATGAAAGTGATGAGGGGGTGAAGCTCATTGTGCTGAAAACACCGGTAGAAAATAATTCGCTGAATGAAAGTGATGCCTATTTTATCACCATTCCCATTTCTATTATCATTACAGAGCGCAGCCAGGTTGTAACGGTTAATTCTTTTGAAAACGAAGCCATCCGCCGGTTCCTAAATACGTTTGCAAAGCGCCATCCCGAGCGCCCCAACATGATGGTGTTTAAGATTTTTGAAAAGGTAGTAATGGACTTCATGCAAACCTTGAAAGAGATCAACCATCGTCGCAATATTTTAGAACAAAAGCTTTACGACTCCAACCGGAACGAAGAGTTGCTATACCTGATGCGCATTCAGAAAAGTCTGGTATATTTTGTCACCTCGCTACGGGCTAATGAGCTGCTGTTGATGAAAATGGAGCGCACCAATTTTTTGAATTGCGATGAAGATGAACGTGAGTTTTTGAGTGACCTTATTGTAGAGTTTTCGCAAGCGGTAGAGATGGCGGAAAAGTACTCAACCATACTCACCAGTACGCTGGATGCCTTTGCCAGCATCATCAACAATAATATGAATATGGTGATGAAACGCCTCACCAGTATTACTATTCTTATTTCATTGCCCACGCTCATTGCCAGCTTTTTTGGAATGAATGTTCGGGTGCCTTTCGAACAACAGATTGCCGGATTTTATATAGCCATTATCTTATCGATAGTGGTGGCGGCAGTAGTGGTTTATTATTTTAATAAAAAACGCTGGTTTTAATGGCAGCACCCTCCCGTTTTAATATCAGGGTATATGGCATTCTGATAAAAGAAGATTGTTTGTTGGTGAATGAAGAATGGTTTGCCGATAAACTCGTTACCAAACTCCCCGGTGGCGGTTTAGAGCTGGGCGAGAGCATCAGCGACTGTTTGGCAAGAGAATGGCAAGAAGAGCTCAATCTCACCCTTACCGCACAGCATCATTTTTATACCACCGATTTTTTTCAAGCCTCCGCCTTCGACAATTCGCAAGTCATCAGCATCTACTACCGCGTTGCCGTTGCGCATATTCCGGAAGTGCTTTGCAATACACAAGCCACTGAGCGTAGTTTTTGGTTGCCGCTATCGTCTTTGCAAGAGGCTACGTTTACCCTGCCCATTGACCAAGTGGTGGGTCGTATGCTGAAAGAGGCTTTTCTCCAAAATAGATTATAGCAGCTTTGTTCATTTGCTGATACGCTTTGGAATACTATATGACTCTGAAGTATAGTATGCAATGTCCGCACAATGATGGATAGATGAAAATGAAAACGGCTGCATCAACAAGGTACGCAGCCGTCTTCGTTATCACACAAACACAAAAAAACGAAGGTTATTGTTTTTCTTGCAAAGCCGCTCTGATTTTGGCTTCCACCTCATCGCGTACTTCGGGGTTGTCGTTCAGGAATTGCTTTACTGCATCGCGCCCTTGTCCTATCTTGCTATCACCGTAGCTAAACCAAGAACCGCTTTTTTGCAGTATGCCCAGCTCTACACCCATGTCGATAATCTCGCCTGTTTTGCTGATGCCTTCACCGAAAATAATATCAAACTCCACTTGGCGGAATGGAGGAGCCACTTTGTTTTTTACCACCTTCACACGGGTGCGATTGCCGGATGCCAGATCGCCATCTTTTATTTGGCTGACACGACGAATATCCAAACGAATGGAGGCATAAAACTTCAAGGCATTACCACCGGTGGTTGTTTCGGGATTGCCAAACATCACACCTATTTTTTCACGTAGCTGGTTGATGAATACACAAATGGTTTGGGTGCGGTTGATGGTAGCCGTGAGTTTGCGCAATGCTTGGCTCATCAGTCTTGCCTGCAAGCCCATCTTGCTGTCGCCCATCTCTCCTTCCAATTCTCCTTTGGGTACCAAGGCAGCTACCGAGTCCACTACCACCACGTCAATAGCACCGGAAGATATCAGCCTGTCGGCTATTTCCAAGGCTTGCTCACCATAGTCGGGTTGCGAGATGATGAGGTTATCTACATCCACTCCCAGCTTGCGTGCATACACAGCATCAAAGGCGTGCTCCGCATCAATGATGGCGCAGATGCCACCTTTCTTTTGTGCTTCGGCAATGGTATGAATGGCAATGGTCGTTTTACCGGAGCTTTCGGGCCCGTATATTTCAATAACCCTGCCACGTGGGAAACCGCCTACACCCAAGGCCACATCTAAGCCCAATGAGCCGGTGCTGATCGTGTCTATTTTATCTTGTTGCTTATCGCCCAACATCATCACAGAGCCTTTGCCAAAGTCTTTGTCTATTTTGTCGAGGGTGAGTTTGAGGGCTTTTAATTTTTCGTCGGATGCCATTTTTTGAATTGCTTTTAAAAGGTAAGAATTTCAAAAGTAGCTAAGTTTGATGGTATTTTTAATTTTTTTTTACCATCGCCCGAAATGCAATGCTCATAAGCCATTGCGGTAATTTAGCAGGTAAAATGATATTATTAGTTTTGAAAAATAGATACTAATAGTGTCGTGCAGAATGGCTCATGATGCCGACTGTTGGGGCTTAATATTTAGCCGGTATAGAATCTAAAATGGTGCGGTAATTTACATAACGCTCAATGGCTATTTCACCACGATGAAGCGCTTCGATAATGGCACAGCCGGGTTCGTTGAGGTGCAGGCAGTTGTTGAATTTGCAGGTGGACATACGTTGTTTCATCTCGGGGAAGTAGTGTGCCAGTTCTTCTTTTTCGATGTCGATGAGTCCAAACTCTTTTACTCCCGGTGTATCGATAATGCGTCCTCCATCCGGTAGGTCGTGCATTTCGGCAAAAGTGGTAGTATGTTGTCCCTTGCCGCTCCATTCCGAAATTTCGGTAGTCTTCAGTGCAATGTCGGGTATCAGTTGGTTGATGAGGGTGCTTTTGCCTACACCGCTGTGTCCGATAAATAAGGTGGTTTTGTGTTGCAATAATGTTTTCAACGGCTGTAAAGACGCGGGCTCTAAGGCTACTATGGGATATACCGGATAGCCCACCCGAGTGTAACACTGCTGCCACTCTTCGAAAGCCGTACGGTCTTTATCTGTTACTAAATCAGTTTTATTAATTACAACGGCTGCCGGTATATGATAGGCTTCTGCGGTTAGTAAAAAACGGTCAATAAATCCCGTAGAAGTGCGCGGGGAGCGGAGGGTAGCCACTACCAGTGCCAAGTCGATATTAGAAGCAATGATATGCTTTTGGTTTTTGTTGTGCGGCGATACCCGAACGATATAGTTGTTGCGCTCGTTTACGTTGGCAATGATGGCTTGTGTTTCGTTTTCCGGTTCAAAAGACACATGATCGCCCACGGCAATGGGGTTGGTGGATGAAATAGTACCACCTATCTTGAGCTTCCCTTTAATACGGGCTTGCCATACCTTATTCGTTTGGTCTTTGATAAGGTACCAGCTGCCGGTCGATTTATATACTAATCCTTCCAAGAAAAGAGGGGTGTTTGAGGGCTGCAAAATACTTTAAAATACGGTATGGTAAGCGATAACTATTGGTGATGGATGTTGATATAAACTCCTCTTCAAAAATGTATAAAAGGAATACAACCGTTTTTTGATAAAAAAATGTATTTCTGCAACGACCATATTAACATTCGCCTTTTGTAATGCTTTGTGTGAAGGCACCATTGTATGCACAACATCTGAATAGGGCATCGGTAGCAATGATAATACTTTCTATAATCAATGAATGCTACCATTGCCCTATCTTGCAGTTATGCCCAACCGACTTATTCACGAGCAGAGCCTTTACTTGTTGCAACATGCGCACAATCCTGTTGATTGGTATCCTTGGGGTGATGAAGCCTTTCAAAAGGCCCAAAAAGAAAACAAGCCTGTAATCATAAGCATTGGTTATGCGGCTTGTCATTGGTGCCATGTAATGGAGCGTGAGAGTTTTGAAGACGCAACAGTGGCTGCGTTTATGAACAAGCATTTTATCAACATAAAAGTAGATAGAGAAGAACATCCGGAGGTAGATCATTTATACATGGATGCCGTGCAAGCAATCGCCGGAAATGGCGGCTGGCCGCTGAATGTATTTGTGACTCCTGAAAGAATTCCATTTTATGGAGGTACGTATTTTCCGCCGCGTCCCATGTATCAGCGCTTATCTTGGTTACAGTTATTGCAGCAGATGGTACATGTATGGAACGATCGACCACAAGAGGTGCAAGCGCAATCGGAGCAGATGATACGCTACTTACAAAACGCATCCAATATTGGTTTTCAACCAACGAATAGTACTACAACAAAAAAGCTCTTTGATACCATCGCCATACAATTGTTACAACAATCCGATACCGTTGATGGTGGCTTTGGTGCAGCCCCCAAGTTTCCGCATACGATGGCTATACAGTACTTGTTAGAACATTTTCAATATACCGGCAATGCCGACTCGTTGAAACAAGCTTGTCTTAGCTTGGATAAGATGGCAGCCGGCGGCATCTATGATCAATTGGGCGGAGGCTTTGCAAGGTATAGCACCGATGCGCAGTGGTTGGTGCCTCATTTTGAAAAAATGCTGTATGATAATGCACTTTTGATTGGAGTGTATAGCACGGCTTATCGCTTGTCGCCACAAGAGCGATATAAGCAAGTAATAACAGAAACCATAGCCTTCATTGATCGTGAATTGACTGACACGAGCGGTCTTTGCTATAGTGCTTTAGATGCCGATAGCGAAGGCGAAGAAGGAAAATTTTATACATGGGATTGGGAGCAATGGAAGGCGGCAGAATGGCCTCGTGAAGCAGATGAAATACTGCGCCAATATTGGGGTGTAACACCACAAGGTAATTGGGAAGGAACAAACATTTTGCACGTAGCAACAGATGCTTCAACGCTGGCACATACACATCAAAAGGCTACCGAAAATCTGATGGATATCATTGAAAAAGCAAAAGAAAAATTACACGCCATTCGACAGCAAAGAGTACGTCCGGCAACGGATGATAAGTGTTTGCTTTCGTGGAATGCAATGCTGAATACCGCATGGATACAAGCTGCCAAAGCGTTGCAAGACGATACTTATTTGCAGAAAGCGCAAACGCATATCGATAGCATGTTAACACATTTTGAAAAAGAAGGAGTGCTGTATCATGTTTGGAAAAATGGAAGTGCCAACATACCGGCGAACTTAGATGATTACGCGCTGTTGATTCAGGCTTTGGTACAAGTTGGATGGGCTACCGGTAATACTTCTTATTTGCAGAAAGCAGCAGCCTATAGCGAAACCGTTCAGAAGGAATTTGTGCAGCAAAACGGTGTCCTCTTTTACTTTACTTCTGTCAAGAATAAGGCTATTCCTATTCGTAAGATTGAGTTGTATGATGGAAGCCACCCATCTGCTAATTCGCTGATGGCACACAACCTTTTTTTGTTGGGCATGTGCATGGGCAAAAGCAATTGGATAGAGCACGCACAGCATTTACTGCAACAATTACAACCGGCTACTGAAAAGTACGGACTGTCGTTTGCTTATTGGGCAATATTGTTGCAGCGCAACTATTATCAATGGAAAACGGTAGTGGTTTCCGGTACAGATGCTTCCCCTGTAATGAAAGAATTAGAAGCTATAGCGTTGCCCCATGTAGTGTTGCTAAAATGGGTAGAAAATAATTCTAAAATTCCTTTGGTGGAGAGCAAGGATTTTTCAAATGAAACCTCTATATTTGTTTGCTCTGATGGAGTGTGTTATCCTTCTGTAAAGGACGTAGCAACTGCCAAAAAATATTTGTAAGAAGACGCTACACCTTTTGAGATAATGATATTTCAGCAGAACTATTTTTTTTAAAGACTTGCATTTTTGAAAAAAACTTTAAATATTGTGTGCGGTTTATTGAAAACAGAGTGTTAATAACCAAAAAAATTACCTTTATTTGCCTAATTGCAAAATTTAAACAATAACAAACAAAGTATGAGACAACTTACCCTGAAAATTTCTGCTTTCGCTTTTTTAGCATTAGCTGCAAGTTGTGGAAGTTCGGGAACAGGAGGCCAGCTTGTAGGTGTGAATAATACACTTAATTATAAAGCCCCCGTTCCTCTAGGTATGGTATCTATCCCTCCGGGAGTTTTGAAGATGGGAGCTAGCGATGAAGATGTTCGTGGCAGAAATGACGCCTTGTTGCGTACGGTTCAGATGTCAGGATACTACATGGATGCTACTGAAATTTCTAACGCTGAGTATCGCCAATTTACAAATGCCGTTCGTGACTCGATAGGTCACACCTTATTGGGTGACTTTATTGAAGATGATAATGGTGGACAACGCATCGATTATAGAAAGAAAATAAACTACAACAATCCGGATGTACAAGACCAATTAGCCGGCTTGTATTTAGATGCTACTCAATCCGGTTGGGGTAAGAAAATATTCGATAACTCTAAGTTGGTGTATCATTACGAAACGTTTGACTACGCTGCTTCAGTAGCGAACCCCAATCAGCCTCAAACAGAGTTTATTCGTAAAAAAGACATTGCCATCTATCCCGATACGGCTGTTTGGATGCGTCAATTTAATTACTCTTACAACGAGCCTATTGCACTTCAGTACAACTGGTTTCCTGCGTTCAACAACTATCCTGTTGTCGGCGTAAATTATTTCCAAGCAGAAGCATTCTGCCATTGGCGTACCAATGCTTGGAAAGCAGAAAGAGAAAAAAACAAATTATATTTTGAAGGTCAATTCCGCATACCCAACGAAATGGAGTGGGAGTGGGCTGCTCGTGGTGGACGTCATGAATCGCCATTCCCTTGGGGAGGCCCTTATGTAGTAAATAAAAAAGGTTGCTACTTGGCTAACTTCAAACCGCAACGTGGTAACTATGCAGCTGATGGAGGTCTTTACACGGTGCCTGTTGATAGATATTGGCCCAATGACTATGGCTTGTACAATATGTCCGGTAACGTAAGTGAGTGGACTTCTACCAACTATGGTGGTACCAATTATCAATCAGTAGCAGACTTAAACCCCAATATTCGTACAGAGCTTCGTGAAAATGATCCTCGTTGGTTGCGCCGCAAAGTAGTACGTGGAGGCAGCTGGAGAGATGTACAGTATTATTTGCAAGTGGGTACTAGAGATTGGGAAGAAGCTGATACGGCAAAATCTTACATCGGTTTCCGCTGCGTATATACACAAGTATATCCTGGTACAACCGGTAAAAACTAAGCATTTCCATTACAAACTTTAATAAAAAACAATCTACAAACAAACAACACATAATAGTCATCATGAACTCAATAGTGCTTTTTTTCGAAACTAAACAAGGTAAATATATTAAGAACCTTATCATTGGTCTTGGGGCATCGCTGGTACTTATAGGCGCCTTGGCAAAAATCCAACACTGGTCATGGGCTGGTCCTGCACTAACCATCGGTATGTGTACGGAAGCATTTATCTTTGCTTTATTAGGTGTTATTCCTCCTCATAAAGATTACTACTGGGAACGCTACTATCCTAATTTGGATGAAAACCCACATGTAGAGGCTTATAGAAAAGGTGGCAAAGATTTGTCAAAGTTGGGTGTTTCTTCATCCAAATCACTTGATAAAATGTTGGAAGATGCTCAGATTACACCGGCTAATCTTTCTAAGCTAAACGATAATTTCCAAAAATTTGGACAAGTTGTAAATCAAGTAAAGGATATTACCGAAGTAACATCTGCTACCAATGCATACTCTCAGAGTGCACGCGAAGCTGCTAATGCTTTAGGTGAAATGAAAGGAACCTTCCAAGGAGCTGCTACTACCATGAATGCATTTAACGTTGCTGCTGATGATACTATGAAGTTCCATCAACAAGTGCAAGTACTTTCTAAAAACTTGGGTTCACTAAATCAGATTTATGAAGTTGAGTTGAAAGATGCTAACAATCACTTGAAAGCTATGAATAAATTCTATAGTAGTTTGGTGTCTGCTTCTGATGCAATGGCAACCAGTGCTTCTGATGCACAATCAGCTAAAGAACAAATAGCTAACCTTTCTACTAACTTGACCAAGTTAAATCAAATCTACGGCAACATGCTTTCTGCTATGCAAGGAAGATAGTGATTGCTTTGTAATCTTTTGAATAAGGAAATCGTTTTATTATATAATACAAAACTAAAAACACTAGGATGTCTCTACCTAAAGAGCCTCGGCAGTTGATGATTAACCTGATGTACTTGGTGCTTACAGCGATGCTGGCACTAAACGTATCGTCAGAAATATTACATGCCTTTAAGACAATTAATCAAAGTATCAATTCCTCTAACTCATCTATACAGGATAAGAACCAGAGGATATATGATCAATTACAGAAATTAGCGGATGATAATGTAAAAGGTGAAAAAGCTCGCCCTTACAATGAAAAAGCTAAACAAGCCAAAGCTGCTTCACAAGAGCTTATCGATTACTTGGAGTCTTGGAAAACAAGAATGATTGAAGCAACCGGTGGGTATGAAATAGCAGATAATGGGAAGAAAGAAATCAAAGGACAGAGTGATATCGATGCCTCTACTCGTTTGTTAGTTGATGCCAAGGGCGGTGATACCGTTAAACAACGTATCAATGAACTTCGTGAATTTCTTTTAACCTTGGTGAATCCTTCTATGAAGGAAGAAATTGCCAAGCAAATGCCCCTGACTATTGCCGATGTTGAGAAAAATGATAACAATCCCACCGGTGATTGGAAAGTTGCTAACTTTTTCAATATGCCTACCGTCGCAGTTATTACTTTAATGTCTAAATTCCAAAATGACATTAGAAATAGTGAGGCAATGATAACCAATCAGCTTATGAGCGAAGTGGGCTCTGATGACATCAAATTTGATGAAATCAAAGCCATAGCTGTTGCCGAAAATAACTATGCTTTGGCTGGTCAAACTGTAAAAGCAAACATTCTATTAGCGGCATACAACAAGCAAGCAAATCCTACGGTAGCTTCTAGTAGTGGTCGTGTAACTAAAGTAGAAAATGGTGTTGCTTACTGGGAAACAGTTGCATCTGGTGTTGGTCTTCAAACGGTTCGTGGAACCGTTAGTGTAAACTTGGGTGGTGGACGTACGGAAAGTCGCCCATACGAATTCCAGTACATGGTGGGTTCTACCGGCGCCTCTATACAACTTGATAAAATGAATGTGTTCTATATTGGTGTTCCTAACCCCATTACCATTAGTGCAGCGGGTTATTCTATCGAAGATATCTCCGTTTCTATTCCTGGTGCTACGGTTACGCCTACTTCTAAAGGTCACTATGATGTAACAGTATCTGCCCCCGGAAAATTGACTGCCTCTGTAATGGCTAAGACTGCACAGGGCATGAAGAGTATTCAATCGCAAGAATTCCGGGTAAAACAAATTCCGGATCCTGTAGCAAGAGTTGGTGGCAAATCAGGTGGTGTGATGTCTGCAGCTATGTTTCGTGCTCAAGATGGTATTGTTGCTGCTTTAGATAATTTCGATTTTGATGCGAAATTTGTTGTAACCAGTTATGAAATGAGTTGGTTGCCTAAACGTGGTGAGTACCAAGTAGGCGGCGTTGTAAACTCTCCATATTTCGAAAGAAGTGGCAATGCATTAATTAAAGCGTATATGCCGAATGCAAAAATTGGAGATAAAATTTTTATTGAAAATATCAAAGCGAGAGGACCGGATGGAAGAACCCGCTCTTTAAGTTCAATTGTACTAACCTTAAATTAATTAACTTAGCAAATCAGCCTAAGGATTATGAATATCAAGAAAGCAAGTAAATTAAGTATTGCGGCATTATCAATGGTATTACTGTTTGGTAATAATGCTCAAGCGCAAAATGTCATGGACCAACCTGTAACTAGCGCTGCTAACGAAGCCGTAAAAAAAGGATGGTCTCCCTCATTAGTAATTGATGGTGTGTATGATCGTATTCCGCACATTAATCGTCCTCTTGAATGGCAACCCATAAGAGAGGCGGATGTGATGTGGAAGAAGCGTGTTTGGCGGGAGATTGACACTCGTCAAAAACAAAACGTTGCTTTCCGCTATCCTGGAGATGAATTTACAGGTGGAGGTATGTTTATCGAAATTTTATTGGATGCTTTAAAGAAAGGCAAGATAAAAGCATACGCCGTTTCTGACGATCGGTTTACTACTGCTTTAGACAAGCAGCAAATAGTAGAAATGACGCAAGGCACCGTAGATAGCACTCCCGTAGAAGACCCTATTACCGGTGAAACAATTATCAAAATTACTCGCAAAGATTTCAACCCTGATTTGATTACCAAATTTCGTTTGAAAGAAGATGTTATTTTTGATCGCAATTTGGGTAGAATGGTTACTCGCATCATTGGCTTAGCACCGGTTCGAGATATCTATGAAGAAGATGGTACATATCGTGCTTCTGCATCAATGTTTTGGTTGTATTACCCCGAAATCAGAGATTTATTGGCTCAATATGAAGTGTACAATCCTCAGAATGATGTGGCTCGCATGAACTGGGAAGAATTCTTTGAAAACAGATTTTTCTCCAGCTATATCACCAAGGTGAGCAATCCATTTGATAACTCCTTCCGTGATATGAACCTTACTGATTTGGATGCGCTGTATGAAGGTCAGCGTGTGAGTGAAACACTATTTAACAAAGAACATGACATGTGGGTGTATTAATCCCATTCGTTACGAATATACAAGCGTCATGATTTTTTCATGACGCTTTTTTTGTACAAATTTTTACATATTTCATGAATAATATTAAACCCACTATAGAAGTTTGTTTTTCTCCTGCTTTATTGCATTTATACAATACTGCCGGTGCCATTGTGGTTATTATCGATGTGTTTAGAGCCACTTCCACCATTGCCGCAGCCTTGCACAACGGTGCCCATAGTGTTATTCCTGTTGCTAGTGTGGATGAATGTATTCAACTGGGTTTACAAGATAGTAACCATATTACCGCCGGAGAGCGTGATGGGAAAATTGCTGAGGGACTTTCTTATGGCAACTCTCCGTTGGACTTCCCTCCTTCTTTTATACAAGGAAAGACCCTCGTTTTGACCACTACCAATGGCACTCGATTACTACATATGGTGCAAAATGCTGCAGCTATCATTACCGGTTCCTTTTTGAATCTTGATGCGGTTTGTCAATTTTTATTGAATAGCCAACGCAGGGTACTACTCGCTTGCGCTTCATGGAAAGACCGCTTCAATTTAGAGGATAGTTTATTTGCCGGTGCTGTTATCGATATGTTAAAGGGATCATTTGAAACCAACTGTGATAGTGCTCGTGCTGCCACCCATTTGTTTCATGCTTCCCATGGCAATTATTTATCTTTTTTAACGGATAGTTCTCACTATCTGCGCTTATCCGGCTTTGGATTGAAAAGAGATTTGGAATATTGTACCACTCCAAATTTACATCCCGTTGTTCCTATTTTGAAGGGGCGAGCACTGCTTCCGTTACAAGAAAGTGCTTTATTTTAGTTTGTATTAATTCTGTCGCTTTTCGTTTTTCACTTTTTTTGTTAAATTGCTTGCTCTTATTTTTTGATACCTTTCTGCGCGATGAACTACCAACCTCAAATTGTTCTATGTTCTATGTGGTTATTATTTTATAAATTTTGTTCTATGTTATCACTTTGTTTTATTGACTATTAAATTTTTATTGGGGGGGAGCCGAAAACCTATTTAGAGTAGGCAAAAATTTGTTATCTCATGTTTTCATCGATACGATTTTATTATTGCTTGCTTATTTGCGCCTTATTATCCATTGGTGCCAATATTGCGCAAGCACAACCACAGTTTTACAACAACAACTCTGGTACATCTTCCAACAGTTTCCCTCTAAATTCAGCAACAAGCAACAGGGTTCAGTGGATATATGGTCCGGGTACATTAAATAGTGCCGGTTCATCGGGTACCCCATCTTATTATGGGTACATTACGACGATTTATTTTCGTACGTCGACATCCAGTACTATTACCTATTCAAATTTCACTATTTCGTTGGGGCAATCAATGGGTACCGCAACAACATTTCCTAGTGCTGCTTTTGTATCCGGTCTTACACAAAGTTTTTATTTAAGCAGTCATCAGATAAGCACTTCAAGTCCTGGATGGGTGTCCGTAACCTTACAAACTCCTTTTCTATATGACCCCAGCTTATCCTTAGTTTTTGAAATGCAAGTATCTTCTACGAGTGGACACTCTGTGTATCAAGTTAATGGTACTGGGAATCAAAGGGTGTGGGGTGCATACAATGGCTCTGCTTCAAGCACAGGGAGTGGTTTAGTTGATTTTGGTATTGATTTAATACCGGCTGGGCCCTGTACTGCCCCACCTACTGCCGGCACTACCACTATTTCGAAAGATACGACTTGCCTAGGTACTACCGTGAATCTTGGTTTATCGGGCAATAGCAATGGTACCGGTCAAACGTACCAATGGGAAAAAGCTTCTTCACCTTCCGGACCTTGGACGAATGAGGGATCTTCTCAAGCCTTTGCTACCCTTATAGGCGCAAGTCCAGCCAGTGCAGGATACAATTACTATCGTTGCCAGGTTACTTGTAGCACTTCTACCGTAGCTTCCAACATCGACTCGGTATTTGTACCGACACCATTTGCAGGCGGTACTTATACCATCGATCCGCTTGGCTCCGGTCCTAATAACTTTACCAGTTTCAATGCGGCTGTTAGTGCTATTGGTTGTGGTATCACCGGTCCGGTGGTATTCAATGTATCACCCGGTACGTACAATGAGCAAGTAGTTTTACCCGGTACCATCGGAACTACCTCTACCAATACCGTTACCTTTAATGGGAATGGAGCTACGTTAAAAGATAGCATTACAGCAATCGGCAGTAACTACGCCACCTTACGTTTGGATGGTGCCGACTACATTACGTTTAAAAACCTGAACATTGAAGCCAAAGGACCGACCTATGGTTTTGCGGTGCATTTATCCAACAATGCTGACTGGAATACCTTCGATAGCTGTACCATGAGTGCTAACATAGCCGCTACAGCTACTACTACGGGGGCTGTTGTGATGAGTGGATCCCCCATTTCTTACTCTACAAGTGGAGCAAATGGTAGCAATAATACCTTTAGCAATTCTACCCTCTCGGGAGGTTATTTTGCATATTCTTCGTATGGTGCTGCTGTTACCGGTAATCAGAATAATGATGTTATCAATTGCCAAATTAAGGACTTCTATGTTTACGGGCTTTACTTGATTCAAAATTCCGGAAACTTGATTTCACAAAACACTATAGAGCGCCCTAACAGAACTGTGTTGTCATCTTTTTATGGTGTATATGGTTCAACCGGTTGCACGGATTTGACAATAGAAAGAAACAGAATAGGCAATCAGTTTGGCGCAAACCCTACCTACAGTGGTGTTTCTTACAATATCTATGTTATTTCTAGTTCCGCTACAGTGGGCACCGAAAACAAGATATTCAATAACCAGATTAGTAACTTTAACGGGAATAGCACCGCTTATGGTATTTACCTACCGAGTGCTACCAATGTACAGGTGTACAACAATACGGTTTCTATAGATAATGCAGCCGCTACTACGGGTACAATATATGGGCTGTATAGCACCGGTACTACCAATGTAGATATCAAAAACAATATATTTAGCATTACCCAAGGCGGTACCGGTACTAAATACTGCTTGTATTTCAGTGGAGCAGGTAAAACCTCTAACTACAACGACCTATACATGGGCTCTACCGGTGGTACGGCAAATCACATTGGATACTACGCTGCGAATTTTACAACACTTTCTGCATGGCAAGGTGCTAATAGCAATGCTTGGGATCAAAACAGTGTGAGCATGGATCCGATGTTTGCTGCACCGGCATTGGGCAATCATACACCGCTCAATGCTACCTTTGATAATTTAGGAACGCCTATTACTGCCATTACTACAGATATTAATGGCGTTTCCAGAAACGCTACTACACCCGATATCGGTGCGTATGAGTTCTCGGTATCGGCTTGTTCCGGCCCTCCCACTGCCGGATCTACCACTATCAACAAAGACACTACGTGCTTGGGCGCTACGGTTAATTTGGGCTTAGTGGGCAATGTGTTTGCAACCGGTATATCGTACCAATGGCAAAGTGCTGCATCCATCTCCGGGCCTTGGACTCCGGTAGGTATTGCACAAACATTACCGGCCTATTTAGGCGCGGCTCCTGCTAACGTTGGGTACAACTACTACCGTTGCGAATTGGTATGTGGAGCCTCTACTTCCTATTCGGTAATTGACTCGGTATTTGTACCGACACCATTTGCCGGTGGTACTTATACCATCAATCCTTCCGGCTCAGGTCCCAACAACTTTACCAGCTTCAATGCGGCAGTAAATGCTATGGACTGTGGTATTGCCGGTCCGGTAGTATTCAATGTATCTCCGGGTACCTATAACGAACAAGTGACCTTACCCGCTACCATCGGAGCTACGGCTACCAATACGGTAACTTTTAATGGTAATGGGGCTACACTCACCGATAGTATTGCTACAACAGGTGCTAATTACGCTACCTTACGTTTAGATGGTGCCGACTACATCACGGTTAAAAACCTGAATATTGAGGCTCGTGGAATGAGCTATGGTTTTGCACTGCATTTATCTAACGGTGCTAATTGGAATACCTTTGACAGTTGTACCATGTCGGCTAATATAGCAGCTACTTCTTCCTTAACCGGTGGTGTGATCATGAGTGGCTCGCCCATATCGGCTACAACAGCCGGTGCCAATGGTAGCAACAACGTCTTCAGCAA
>JAKQGX010000016.1 GCA_029573235.1 Bacteroidota bacterium | reverse complement strand
ATGCGGCAACGAAACCCACCGTTTTGTGAAGTGAGTAGAATAAAACCAAGCCCAAGATTTCAAGAAGTTTTTATCCGCATCGCCACCGCCTCCATAAGAGAGCGGTGGCGATGGTTTTTTAGGGTGTGGGCTGCAAAAGCTTCCCATACAGCCTATCCTCACTATTCGTTAGCCGGGCTTACATTTATTGTGGTGCTGCTATACCCTACTGACAGGCGTCATTGCACCAATCCAAATATTCCCTGTACCTTTGCCACACTTTTTTTAGAACAACAACCAAATACCTTTATATGCATAACGCCTATTTCCATTTTGCGGAACCTAAAAACGAACCGGTACTCAGCTATGCCGCCGGCTCTCCGGAGCGTGCCTCCTTGCAAGCCGCCATCGCTGGTATGAAAGCACAAACACGCGACATTCCCATGTATATTGGGGGCAAAGAAGTGCGCACCAAAGACAAGAAAGAAATACGCCCTCCACATGAGACGGCGCACTTGTTGGGGTATTTTTCTGCCGGGGATAAAACGCATGTGAAAAAAGCTATAGACGCTGCACTGGCTGCTCGCCACAACTGGGCAGAGATGCCTTGGGAGCACCGCGCCGCCATCTTTCTAAAGGCTGCCGACTTGCTGGCAACCAAGTACCGTTGGAAAATGAATGCAGCTACGATGCTGGGGCAAAGCAAAAATGCGTATCAGGCAGAGATAGACAGTGCTTGCGAGCTGATCGATTTCCTTCGCTTTAATGTGTATTACCTTACCGAGATATACAAACAACAACCGCTATCGCCTGCGGGTGTGCACAACCGTTTAGAGTATCGCCCCTTAGAAGGTTTTGTACTGGCGGTAACACCTTTCAACTTTACCGCTATTGGTGGCAACCTGCCTACTTCGGCTGCCATGTGTGGCAATGTAGTAGTTTGGAAACCGGCCAACACCCAAATCTACTCGGCAAGTGTGTTTATGGAAATACTCATCGAAGCCGGATTGCCGGCAGGTGTTATCAACTTGGTTTATCCTCCGGGTCCCGTTATCGGAGAAATGTGTTTTGCGCATCCCGATTTTGCCGGTGTGCATTTTACCGGCTCTACCGGTGTGTTTCAAGACATGTGGAAGACCATTGGCAACAATATCTCCCGCTACAAATCCTATCCTCGCATTGTGGGCGAAACCGGTGGTAAAGACTTTGTGTTTGTACATCCCAACTCGGATGTAGCAATGGTGGTGGCAGCCTTAGCCCGTGGCGCCTTCGAGTATCAAGGGCAAAAATGCTCCGCCGCCTCACGTGCATACATCCCTTCTAATCTGGCAAAAGAAATCAAAGAACAGTTGGTGAAAGAAGTGAAGACCATGAAAATGGGACGTGTAGATGATTTTACCAATTTCATCAACGCCGTTATTGATGAAAAATCATACAACAGCCTGAAGAAATATATTGATGGTGTTGCCAACAGCAAAGGCAAAGCCAGTATCTTGTGCGGTGGCAAATGCAATAAAAAAGAAGGCTGGTTTATAGAGCCCACCATCATTGAAACTACCGACCCGAAATACGTAACCATGTGCGAAGAACTGTTCGGACCGGTACTCACGTTATATGTTTACGAAGCCAACGATTGGGAAGCCACATTAGACCTGGTGGACAGCACTTCGCCCTATGCCCTCACCGGTGCAATCTTTTCTCAAGACCGTTATGCCATCGAGCTGATGACCCGCAAATTGGTCAATGCAGCCGGCAATTTTTATATCAATGACAAGCCTACCGGCGCCGTAGTTGGACAGCAACCCTTTGGTGGTGCCCGCGCCTCCGGCACCAACGATAAAGCCGGCTCGCAACTGAACCTCTACCGATGGCTCAGCGCCCGAACTGTAAAAGAAACCTTAGTAGCTCCCACCGATTACCGCTATCCATTCTTGCAAGAAGATTAGTTTTTTTCTTTTGGATACTGAGCCGTAGTGCTACTATATAGCTTTACTTGCGACGCTCCGTTCATCGTCCCGATTTCCTATTGAAACGGTTTGATAAACGGAGCGTTTGTTATGGGCGTTATACCTCTGCAAATGGATACCACCCACTCCCCGCAAACCCTTGCCAATCGCCACAAAAGATGGGTGATCTTGCTCCGATCTCATTCTGCAAAAAAGATAACCCAACCGTAACATGCCAAGCGCAATTCTTAACAGAAATATTCGTGATGAAAAATGAATATCTCATTTATAAAGTGTTAACTTAGCTAAAAATTCTATATTATGATAAGACGATTACTTCTACTCACTATTTGTCTCTATGCCGCCCCATCATTCGGGCAGGTGTGGACATACGATTTTGGCACCGTATCCGATTCGGTTACATCAGGAGCCGTTACCAGCCCTACCTTTCTTCCCGCCCCTTCGGATGGTGCTACTGCCTATGCGCGTGTAGGTACCGGCGGTGGCAAGTTAGCGGTGCGCAATTACACCAACTTTGGTACGGGTAGTGCTTTACGCATTCAAGCACCTACATCATCCTCTGCCAACAAATTTGATTTGTACAATATGTCGAGCCCCTCTAAAACATTTGGGATTCGCTTTACGGCATCCTTTGGTGATTCGTTAAACAATGCTCCTGCTACACCCAGCGGACAGTTTTACTTCTTTGCCGGACACGGAAGTTCGTATAGCGGAGCAGGGTCGTTTAGTGGTACACAAACCTTCACCGGTATTCAATGGAGCTTTTCTTCGGGCAGCGTTACCATGTCCAATAGAGCCGGTTCATCATGGGCGAGTGCTACCACGCCTACCATTGCCTATGGTACATCTATTGATTTCACTTTTTACATGAATGGCAATGCCTCCTCGGTAACCTATACCGGTGTGGATAATGTTTCCCGCTCGTTAGCCTCCAACACTTGGGATTTGTATATGAATGGTGTGTATGTGGGCAATCTTCCCAAAGCACAGTTGCCTGCGGACAGTGTGATTAGCGCCTTCATGTTTTATGGTGTTAGCTCTACCGGCAATAGTGGCAATATGTACATTGATAATATCGTGTACACCAAAAACATTGCTACCAATCCATTGCCACTCCGTTTGAAATTTTTTGATGCGATACCCGACAACAATAGCGTACGCTTGTTTTGGAAAACAGAAGTGGAAGAAGGCATAAAAGAGTATGTGGTAGAACGCTCTGCAGACGGCACCAGCTTTGCAACCATCGGCAAGCAAACCGGTATGAAAGTGAATGGCAGCAGTTATACTTTCACCGATATGCAACCCTACAAAAGCAACTACTACCGTTTGAAAATAGCAAAAGAAGATGGCAGCTACGAATACAGCCAAATCATTGCTGCAAAGGTGTGCAAGATAGCCACGGATATGAAAGTTTGGTACAGCGAAAACAACCTACATTTCGACAAGCATAACCATCCTTTAGTAGCCGTATATGATATCACCGGAAAACGCATTATATATGCACAGTTGGCCAGTACTGAATACATCATGGATGTATCCTCTTTGGTAACGGGTACCTATTTTGTACGCATTCAAGACGGAAAAGAAACTTCCTTCTTGAAGTTTATGAAATAATGCTCCATGTGGCAAACAATATGACAGTGGTCTTATAGCAGACCGCTGTTTTTTTGTGTTACGTTATCTATGATGAAAGGACTCTTTGCTATTGTGGCTTTGTGGGTATTAACGGGCGCAACGTGACTTCATCAACCAACAAATTGTCGGGTGTTTCCAACAAATGTATGATGAGCTCTGCTACCTCTGCCGGTTGTAGCATGTGAGCGTGTGTTTCTATTCCTGTGTGTTGAAAGAAGGGCGTTTCAATAGACCCGGGATTAACACAAGTCACTTTGATATGATGATTGCGCAGTTCTTTAAAGAGCGATTCGCTAAACCCGCGCACCCCAAATTTGGACGTGCAATATGCTGTTGCTTCTTCTTTGGCTACGGTACCCATGATAGAACCGATATTGAGGATGTGTGCAGCGTGCTGCGCAGCTTTCATATACGGCACCAACTGTGATGTGATATGATACATACCGATGAGGTTGGTTTGTAGGATGCCCAACCATTCAGCTGCAGACATGGTATCTATTTTCCCGAATGCGCCAATGCCCGCATTGTTGATGAGGATGTCCGGTGCCGGGTTGTCGTTGAACGTATGTTGAACCCATTTTGTAACAGCGTTGGCATCCGTGATATCCAGACATACCGGTATGAATGCATTGCCTAACTGCTGTTGCAAATCTATGAGGCGTTTCTCATTACGAGCCAGCCCCCATACGGATGCTCCCTTCTGTACCAGTGCCGTAGCCAAAGCCGCTCCTAATCCGCTGCTGGCACCGGTTACAATGGCTTTTTTATTTTGTAATTGCATACGATATGATTAAGGTTGGTAGGTGCCGGCAACGTTTGCAAACCCGATGGCAATTCGGTTCCATCCGTTGATAGCTACAATTGCCATCGTTAATGCGACCATTTCTTTATCGCTGAAATGTTGTTTTACGGATTCGTACAACTCATCAGAGATAGGCTGTTGCGATACTAATGTCAATGCTTCAGTCCATGTGAGGGCAGCTCGTTCCCGCTCGGTATAGAAAGGTGCTTCGCGCCAGGCTGATAGCAAGTATAGGCGCTGCTCGCTTTCACCGGCTTTGCGCGCATCTTTGGTATGCATATCCAAGCAATAGGCACAACCATTTATTTGCGAGGCTCTGGTCTTTACGAGTTCGCACAACGAAGATTCCAACCCGCTTTGGTGTACATAATTCTCTAATGCCATCATGCTTTTGATAGCAAGCGGATCTGCTTGGTTATAATCAATTCTTTGGCTCATGTTGGGTTGATAATAAATTGTTTTTTGAAAGTGTTTGAAAATAATCTTTTACGTTTTGAAAAACATTGGATGGTAATTCGCGGGTCGATTGAAAAATCTGCTAATTATTTTTTAGAAAATTGCGTAGCACATACTGCAAGATACCGTTGTTTTTATAGTACTCAATTTCTATAGCCGCATCCATCCTCGATTCTACTTGGAATTGGGTTGTTTTCCCGGAGGGGTGTACCGCTGTTACGTCTAACAATTTGTGTGGGGTGAGCTGCTCTGCTAACCCACTAATAGAGTAGGTTTCGGTACCATCCAACCCAAGTGAGGCAGCATTTTGTCCATCAACAAACACGAGTGGTGCCACGCCCATACCCACTAAGTTACTGCGGTGGATGCGTTCAAAACTTTCGGCTATCACGGCTTTTACCCCTAATAAAAAAGTGCCTTTGGCAGCCCAATCGCGTGAGGAGCCGGAGCCATATTCTTTACCGGCAAGGATGATTAGCGGTGTGCGGTCTTGTTGGTATGACATGGCGGTATCAAATACGGTTTTCACTTCACCGGTGGGGAAGTATTTGCTATATCCTCCTTCTTTTTCTACTATTTTATTTTTGATTCGCACATTCGCAAAGGTGCCACGCATCATTACTTCATGGTTGCCGCGGCGCGAACCGTATGAATTGAAGTCTGCTTTTGCTACACCTTTTGACAATAAATAACGACCTGCAGCACTGTCTTCTTTAAAGGAACCGGCAGGAGAAATATGATCGGTGGTTACCGAATCGCCCAAGTATAAAAGCACTCTGGCATCAGTGATATCGGATATGGGCTGTGCTTCTACGGAGATGTTTTCAAAGAAAGGAGCTTCTTTTATATACGTTGATGCCGCATCCCAAGTATAGCTTTCTGAAAGGCTTATTTCCAGATTTTGCCAGTCGGAGGAACCGTCGAAAATGACATCATACACTTCTTTGAAATCTTCTTTTTTGACACATTCATGAATGGTGTTGATAATCGATTCTCTACTGGGCCAAATGTCTTTGAGGTACACTGGTGCTCCATTGGGGTCATAGTCGATGGGTTCGTTTATTAAATCAATATCTACGCGTCCGGCTAAGGCATAAGCCACTACCAGCATA
This sequence comes from Bacteroidota bacterium, assembly GCA_029573235.1. Taxonomy (GTDB): domain Bacteria; phylum Bacteroidota; class Bacteroidia; order Chitinophagales; family Chitinophagaceae; genus JAFIGV01. Next base: position 4,101 of record JAKQGX010000016.1, on the reverse strand, counting down.
GGCGACATCAGGAAGTTCATTTTTACTTGCGGGTGAACACGTGCTTCAAAATTTCGGTTGCCTGATAGCACAGAAGCCACTATCAGCTCGCCCTTATCCACTGCCGTAGCAATAGCAGGTGGCAATGGGCCTGAGTTGCCAATACAGGATGTACAGCCATAGCCCACGGTATGAAAACGTAGGGCATCGAGATCGACATTCAAGCCGGAGCGCTCCAAATATTGGGTGACTACTTTTGAGCCCGGTGCTAAGGATGTTTTTACCCACGACTTTGTACGTAATCCTTTTTCAACAGCGTTTCGTGCCAATAGCCCTGCACCTATCATGACGGCAGGGTTGGACGTATTGGTACAACTGGTGATGGCGGCAATCACAATGCTTCCATCACTAACCACAAATTCTTTATGAGGTTGTTTGATTCGAACTGAATGATGCTGGTTGTCCACTTCTACTTCCGAAAGAACAGCACCTTGCATAGGCACTTTCCCAAACGTAAACTCAGTGCCGGAGCCACCTTCTTTGAGCCATGCTGATTCCGATCGTTCTTCTTTGGCTTGGTAGTCGCGGTTAAATTCATTTTTCAATACCTCACAAAACGTATTGTTTAGGTCTTTCACCAATATCTTATCCTGTGGTCGTTTAGGCCCGGATACGGTTGGTTCTAATGTGGATAAATCCAATGATACCACCGTAGAGTAAGTAATGTTTTCCTCACCGGTTCTCCAAAGCAGGTTTTCTTTACAGTAAGCAGCTACGAGGTTGATTTGTTCTTCGGAGCGATTGGTAGAGCGCATGTATTCCAACGTACGATCATCAATGGGGAAATAGGTAACGGTGCATCCAAACTCGGGCGACATGTTGCCAATGGTTGCTCTGTCCGTTACAGTGAGGTGGTCTAGCCCATCTCCAAACACTTCTACAAACTTGCCTACCACACCGGTCTTTCGTAATAAGTTGGCAATAGAAAGTACTAAGTCAGTTGCTGTACAGAACTCCGGTATTTTTCCGGTGAGCTTTAACCCTACTACTTCCGGGCAAGTGAAGAATATCGGCTGCCCCAGCATCGCTGCCTCTGCTTCGATGCCTCCGACACCCCAAGCAATCACCCCAATACCATTGACCATGGGTGTGTGAGAGTCGGTGCCCACTAAGGTATCCGGAAACAGCCATCCATCGCGTGCGATAACCCCTTTGGATAAATACTCCAAATTGACCTGATGGCAGATGCCCATTCCAGGTGGTACTACTGTGAAATTCTTTAACCCTTTTTGTGCCCATTTAAGTAATTCATAACGCTCTTTATTTCGTTCAAATTCTAAAGCGACATTTTTATCATAAGCATAATCGGTTCCGAAATAATCTACCTGGACGGAGTGATCTATGACCAAGTCAACCGGAATAGCCGGATTAATTTTCTGACCGTCTTTTCCGTGCCGTACAAACTCGGCTCGCAAAGAAGCCATATCTACAACGGCAGGTACCCCGGTGAAGTCTTGCATGAGGATGCGTGCCGGCATAAAAGGTATTTCTTTATCAACGGGAGCAGGTGTCCAATGGGTCAAGGTGTCGATATGCTCTTGGGTGATGCTGAAACCATCATAGTGGCGCAGAACATTTTCTAATAATATTCGAATGCTAAAGGGCAAGTGAGCTATGCTACCACCGGGCAGGTGGCGCAGTGAGCAATATTGATAAGAGTTGCCATTGACAGCAATTGTTTGGCTGCATTGTGGTGTTGCTTTGCTCATAATAATGGATGATTGAATAGCTATAAAGTTATTGAAATAAAGAGCAGAGTGGGCATAATAAATAGCCAAAAAACAATGAGGCAATGCGCCTAGCTTCCTTCGCCTATATCCCCAACAACTGCGTTCGAATGTCATTTGGTACCAGGCTTCCACCAGTGGACCAAACTACATGTGTCACCTTTGCCGGGTCTAACTTATGACGAGTGAGGTAGTCGGAAGCTATTATCTTTTGAGGGCCTATTAAACCGGCGGTTGCCGATGGCTCGATGAACATCCCTTCTGCTGCATACAATGTTTTTAGCAAAGAGAGCAATGTGCTATCGTCAAGGGTGTAGATGCCACTGACAAGCCGATGGACAATGCTACTGGCAAAAGAAGATGGTCTCCCTACGGCAAGCCCATCTGCTTCAGTGTGGTTATCCAATCCGATATCTTGAACGCAAATCTTTTCTTTTTCGCCCGTTATCAGTCCGGTGAGCATAGCAGGTGCATGTGTAGGCTCCACAAAAAAAGAATGAACGGCATCGCCATAAAGCTGTTTTAAACCCCAAAGTACGCCTCCCGGTGAGCCTCCCACACCGCAAGGGGAATAGACAAAAAGCGGATGCTCTTCATCTATTGGTATTGATGCGACATTCAATTGTTCTTGCAGCTCATACGCAGCTTGGCTGTAACCTAAAAACAGTAACATGCTATTTTCATCATCAACAAAATAACCCGTCGGATTATTGATGGTTTCGTCACGCCCTTTTGCAATGGCAACGCCAAAGTCACCGCTGGCTTCCACCACGTTGGCTCCCTTTTCGCGAAGCAAATTCTTTTTCCACTCTTTGGCATCTTGGCTCATATATACATTCACCCGAAAGCCTAACCGCGCACTGATGATACCAATACTCAACCCCAGATTGCCGGTAGAAGCAACACCGATGGTATAATCGCTAAAGATTTTTTTGATAACAGGGTCCAGCAAGTTGAGTGTTTCTTCATCTTTGATGAACCCTTTTTGTACGGCAAGATGGTGCGCCCATTGAAGTACTTCAAAAAAGCCTCCACGTGCTTTGATAGAGCCGGCGACCGACAAAGCATCATCACGTTTTAAGAACATCCTGCCACTATTGGCTGCTGGCGCATATTGCGGGTTGGATGCAAAGTTTTTTATCTCTTGCAAAGGAGACGTAATTCTGCCATTCGAAACCTTCATTTCTGGGAATAATTCTGAAAGATAGGGGGCGTATTTCTCCAATAGTTTTTTCCCTTGCTCCATATCAAGCCGGCTTATCGGAAACTGCAAAGGCTCATTCATGGAAGCCAAAAAGGGATTTTGCCACAACGTGGGTTGCATCGCTATTATAGGTGCCAATGCCGGAAAAGCAGCTACCCATTCATGGGGTGTGCGCTTTGGTGTATTCGTTGATATGGATGGTTGCACGAGAGAAATATCAGAAATGAAATTAACACACAAAATTAAAGACAAATTTATCGCAAATAATCATCCGTTTGTTTTATTACAATTGTCGCTAATTGGGAAAGCGTAAAATTTATAGTGATCAAATCAATGATGGTTGGGAATATTTTGCAACGAAAGAAATCGGCACCCAATCCCAGTAGCGTTGATGCTCGTTAAGATGCATGTTTTGAATAAATAAAAAACCTACTTTCGTTTTTCGATTGATTGGCACTTGGTCAGTTTTTACTGGCGTTACCTTCATAATAATTCGATAGCTATGAGATACACTATACTACCTATTTTGCTGTTGGCATTCACGAGTTGTCGCAACGATAGCAGCAACACTGCAACCAGCCAAGTAGATACCGCTTCGTATTTGTACATGGGCGATAGCATTGCCACACAGGCGCAGAAGATATTGCTCGAAAATGTGCTTACGGCTATACAGCTACATGGAGAAGTAGGAGCAGTTGATTTTTGTAATGAAAAAGCCCTGCCTATTACACAGCAAACGGCAGCAGTGTATCAAGCCTCCATCACCAGACTGAGTGATAAGAATCGCAATCCGGCTAATGCTATTACATCAGAAATGGATATGGCGGCATGGGAAAAGCTGCAAGGACTAATGACCGAAGGCGGTGCGAGCAAAAAACATTTTATTGCACAAGAAAACGATGGTGTTTACTATTATAAAGCCATTATGTTGGGGGCACCTACCTGTTTATCGTGCCATGGTGAAAAGGGCAAAGACATTGCAGCCGAGACTTGGGCACAGCTACAAATGAAATACCCGCAAGACAAAGCATATAACTATCGCTTGGGACAACTGCGAGGCATGTGGAAGATAAAACTACCTGCTACTCCGGAAAAGCAAGGATGATACTGCCTATTGGAAGGCTCTGGTAT
>JAKQGX010000010.1 GCA_029573235.1 Bacteroidota bacterium | reverse complement strand
AGCTATTTACATCCCCATTAACAGCTATGCACCCCTTTACGATATTACCCTTATTAGGACAACTATTGCTTATCGTTACGTTATTTCAAAAAACACCCAACAAACTATTAACCTATTTGGGCATCGGTGGTATTGGGCTGCTGTTAGGCTTCTTGTTTATTATCGGACTAATGAGTGCCAATACAAAAATCATTGCCTGCTCGCTTCCCTTTATTTTACTATCTATTATAGCTATTCGACAAAATAGTGGTAATGGGAAAGCGGCTCCTTGAATGCTGTTAATTATCTACACGTCTTCATCCGTAGTCGACCATTGAATAACCAATAGATACAATGCCTGCTGATTCGGATATTATATTGTAATTTGCACCACTTTTTTATAAATACTATTTACAACCAATCATGCTCAAAAAAGTACTGTTAACTACTACTATTAGTATTATTAGCACCAGCCTGTTTGCACAGTTAAAACAAACAGACGACATCAAAAAGAAACTATCTATTGAAACGAAGGATACCGTAGCCTGGATTTATGGAGGATATGCATCAGTTGGAGCAAACCAAGCCTTCTTACACAACTGGTCTGCCGGCGGAGAAGTTCTTTCATTAACATTAAACGGAACTTTCTCTGCTTTCCTCAATCGTATCTATCATCGTCATGTTTGGAGCAATAATCTCGATATGACGTATGGATTATTGTATGCATATTCCAATAATTTCGTTCCTCGAAAAATAGATGATCGCTTTGACTTCACTTCTAAGTACGGTTATCAAATTGACAAAAAAGGCAGTTTGTTTTTTTCCGGGTTATTAAACTTCCGTACGCAGTTTGCAAAAGGTTATGATTACAATGTTCCCGATTGGCGCTATAAACCTACTTCCAACTTGTTTTCTCCTGCCTATCTCACCTTGGCATTGGGGGTTGAATACCGTAAAAACGCCAACTTCAGTGTGTTTTTCTCTCCGGCAGCTGCACGAATTATTTTTGCAGATAAATACTATACCAGCCTCAGCCCAACAGGTGCTTTTGGCATCGAAAATGGTAAAACCTCCCGCTTCGAATTAGGTGCCTATTTCTCCGGAAGGTATCAAACTGAATTGAATAAAAAATTATTGTATCGCACTCGTTTAGACCTCTACTCTAACTACCTTGCCAAAGATGTGAAAGATGGTGCTACAGGTGCCGTTATCAAAAAAGACAATCCGGGTAATATAGATATCTTGTGGGACAACTTTTTTTCTTATAAATTCAACAAATTGATGAGTGTGACGATAGGGCTTACGTCCATTTATGATAATGACTTGCCTTACCAAGATAGTTATGTGGATGCTACAACCGGTAATACAGTGAAGAAAAATGAACCCGGTGCAGCATTTGGTTGGTGGCAAATTAAGCAAGCCCTATCGATAGGTGTAGAGTACCGATTCTAATTGAAAGAACTATTCTAGATGGCTGATACATATCAGATAAAACTGCCACAATTTGAAGGTCCCTTTGACTTGCTTCTCTTCTTTATAGAACGTGATGAATTGGATATTTACAACATTCCGATACACAAGTTGACGAATGATTTCTTATCCTACATCCAGCAAATGGAAAGTCTCAACATCGAATTGGCTAGTGAGTTTATCCTATTTATATCAACCTTGATGCGGATAAAAGCCAAAATGCTTTTGCCCCGAAAAGAAGTAGATGCACAAGGCAATGAAATAGACCCGCGGCAAGAACTGGTTGATAAGATTTTAGAATACAAACGCTTTAAAGAAGCCTCAGAAGCCATGATAGTGTTGGAAGCAGAGCGACTACTACAGCAAAAACGTGGCAATATCCGTAAAGAACTAGAAGTACTAGGCGAAGAATATGCGGAAGGTACAGAGATACAAACCGTGACAATGTACAAACTGATGCAGTCGTTCGAAAAAGTGATGAAGCGATTTAAAGAACGTCGAGAGAAACCACAGCACGTAGTAATAAAATATAACTACAGCCTCGAAGGACAGCGTGAATTTCTTACTTCTTATGTGTACACAGAAAACCGGATAGCTTTTGAAACCTTGTTTTCACAATGCGAAAATCGGATTCACGCCATTTTTATGTTTTTGGCCATGTTGGAGTTGATTCAACAAAAATTCTTCACCATATTGATAGGCACTGGTAGAAACAACTTCATCCTTGAATGGAAAGGACAAGGTGAAGATTCGGATGCTACTTCCGATACAATAAGCGATGCTACTGAGGTGTTGGAATAAGCCTTTCTAAAAGAAATCATCATAAGTCGCGCTCATAACACTATTGTTTCGAATTATGACAGATAAGGAATATCTAAATAGCCTTCGAATACCTACAAAGGATAATCCACTAAGGATATTAATGAGTGCTTGTTTGTCGGGAATTACTTGCGGTTGGGATGGTACGGCTAATGGAGAATACCCTTCTGCATTAAAAGTACTTCAGTATGATACGGTAAAAGTATTCAAATTCTGCCCTGAAGAATTTTCATTCGGCTCACCAAGGGAAATGTGCGATATACATGGAGGAACTGGTTTTGATGTATTAGACGGAAAAGCAAAACTACTAACGGAAAGCGGGCATGATTGGACAGAAGGGATTTTAGAAGCATCCGCACAAATGCTTAAGATAGCACAACAAGAAAATATTGAACTTGCCCTATTAATGGATATTAGTGCCGCTTGTGGTAGTCAAGTAATCTATAATGGCAATAGATTTTCTGATAATAAAGTATATCAAATTGGAGCTGGAGTTGCCTCGGCATTATTAATACGAAATGGCTATAAAGTAATCAGCCAAAGAGACTATGCTTCTCTTGAGATTTTGTATTCCAAAATTGACCCATCCTACCCTATTGATCCTACAAAACTTGACCACCACGAAATAGATTGGTACAAAAAGTATTTTAAATTGAGATAAGCAAGAATTTAATGTTCCCCAAAGAACAATAAAACTAACTATCCTCTTCTATGCATATTATGCAGGTACTACATTTTCGGAACAGGAATAGAAAGATGTTATCTCTTGAAAAACGGCTTCCAAATCACTCACATTATCCATGGTTACCAGTTTCAATCTAAAGTCTTTAATGTTTGGTAATCCTTTTAAATAGTTGCTGTAATGGCGACGCATTTCCAGTATCCCCAACTTCTCTCCCTTCCACAAAACAGAGCCTCTCAAGTGCTGACGACAGGCGGCTATTCGCTCTTCAATTGTAGGTGGTGGCAGTTGTTCGCCGGTTTGGAAATAATGTTTTATTTCTCTGAATATCCAAGGATATCCGATGGCTGCTCTTCCAATCATGATACCGTCCACACCATATTTATCACGGTAGGCTAAAGCCTTTTGTGGGCTGTCGATATCACCGTTTCCGAAGATGGGAATGTGGATGCGTGGGTTGTTTTTTACCTTGGCTATCAGTTCCCAATTTGCTTCACCTTTATACATCTGTGTACGTGTACGGCCATGTATGCTCAATGCTTTGATACCAACATCTTGCAAGCGCTCTGCTACTTCTTCAATGTTTTTTGTGCTTTCATCCCATCCCAATCTAGTCTTTACGGTAACAGGCAGGTTCGTAGCTTTTACGCATGCCTGTGTAAGGCGCACCATTTGATCAACGTCTTTTAACACCGCAGCACCTGCACCTTTACATACTACTTTTTTTACCGGACAACCAAAATTAATGTCCAACAAATCAGGTTGAGTAGCATCAATAATTTTGGCAGATAATGCCATGGCTTCTTCGTCGCCACCGAATATCTGAATGCCTATTGGTCGCTCGTAGTCGTATATATCCAACTTCTGACGGCTCTTAATAGCATCTCTTATCAATCCTTCAGAGGAAATAAATTCGGTAAACATCAAATCCGCACCTTGTTCTTTACAAACGGCTCTAAACGGTGGGTCGCTCACGTCTTCCATGGGTGCCAGCAGCAGCGGAAATTCTCCTAATTCAATCCTATCAATCTTCACCATATTATGAATGAAAAGGGCAAATTTATGAAAGATAAAAAACAGCTATTAATAATTGTGTAAAAAAAAGAATACTATAACTTTGCCTCCCTCATTTCACTTTTTGTGGGCAGACACTCAAAAATGACCGCAGCCGGGTTTATCATTGCTCTCGGCATTGTTTACGGTGACATCGGTACATCGCCATTATACGTAATGAACGAAATATGCAATGACAAAGTCATAAGCGACAGTCTAATACTTGGCGCGCTCTCTTGTATCATTTGGACGCTCACTTTACAGACCACTATCAAATATGTATTGTTGGTGCTTCAAGCCAACAACAAAGGGGAAGGAGGCACTTTCTCGCTTTACACCTTGGTACGGCGACACAGCAAATGGGCTGTGTTTCCTGCTATGATTGGAGGCGCTACTTTGCTGGCCGATGGTATGATTACACCCCCCATCACCGTTACCTCCGCCATTGAAGGGTTGAGCAGTGTACCTGCTTTTTCGCATATAACAGAGTGGACTATCATCCTCATCGTTATAGCCATATTAAGTGTCTTATTTTTCTTTCAACAATTTGGAACCGTCACAATCGGCAAGGCTTTCGGACCGGTAATGGTCACCTGGTTTATACTATTGGCTACGCTTGGTATTACACATATTGGTGAAGAACCAGCGGTATTCAAAGCGTTCAACCCATATTATGCCATCCAACTACTCACTACATATCCTAAAGGGTTTTGGATTCTCGGCTCTGTATTTTTATGTATCACAGGGGCAGAAGCCTTGTATTCGGATATGGGGCACTGTGGAAGGCATAACATATATACCTCTTGGGTCTTTGTAAAACTGTGCCTTATCTTAAATTATCTTGGTCAAGGGGCATGGTTGATATCTGAAAAAAATGGTGTTAAATGGGATGCAGAAGGACAAAACCCCTTTTATGCACTGATGCCGGAATGGTTTATGTATGGCGGCATTGCGTTGGCAACAGTAGCAGCTATTATTGCAAGCCAAGCAATGATATCAGGGTCATTCACTTTAATCAGTGAGGCGGTGAAATTGAACTTATGGCCGAAAATGAAAATCAATTACCCTACGGTAGAACGTGGGCAGTCCTTCATACCGGGCATCAACTTATTGTTGTTTATCGGCTGTATTGTCATCGTACTAATTTTTAGAAAATCTGCCAATATGGGTGCTGCTTATGGCTTGGCTATTACCTTATGTATGTTGGCAACCACCATTCTGATGTCCATTTATATGCTTACCAAGCGCGTGAAGCTGTATTGGATTGTTACATATTTAGTGGTGTTCATTGTAGTAGAAGTAGCATTTTTGATTGCTAATTTGCAGAAATTCTTGCATGGCGGTTATGTTGCCTTGATTATTGCACTCTGTTTGTTTAGCACCATGTTTATTTGGTTCAAGGCGAGAAAAATAAAAAACCGCTATGTAGAGTTTATGAAGTTGGAAGATTATACTTCTATCCTTCAGGAGTTGAGCAACGACCGTAGTATCCCCAAATATGCTACTCACTTAGTGTACCTTACCAGTGCCAATAATCCTAAAGAAATTGAACACAAAGTCATTTTCTCGATCCTATACCGAAAACCCAAACGTGCCGATATTTATTGGCTGGTGCATGTAGATGTTTTGGACAATCCTTACACTACTGAATACGAGGTACAAACAATTGTTCCTAATCAAATCATAAGGGTAGAATTCCGACTGGGTTTCCGTATAGAGCATAGAATACAAGCTATGTTCCGACAAGTGGTTGAGGATATGGTAGCGAATAAAGAAGTGAATGTAGTGAGCCGTTATGAATCGCTCAGCAAAAACAATGTGGTAGGAGACTTCCGATTTATCGTAATTGAGAAATTCCTTTCACGTGACAATAAGCTACCCTTGTATCAAAGCATTATCATGAAGGGATATTTTATCTTGAAAAAATTCAGCCTTTCAGAAGAGAGAGCCTTTGGATTGGACACTTCGGATGTTACCCTCGAAAAATACCCCATCGTTGTAACTACCGGTAATGAAATATACCTTCGAAGAGTACATCACAGCTAAGTTTTTTCCTCTCATTAAAAGCATACATCAAACAGTGATAAATATAACGAAGAAGCCACCGATACCTGTATCGGTGGCTTCTTTCACAAGCAACTATATGCTGTGTGGGCAGACTTCTTTATGCCAGCATCACAACCGGATTTTCTAAATAAGATTTAAGTGTTTGCAAAAACTTAGCACCCACTGCTCCATCTACTACGCGGTGGTCGCAGCTGAGGGTGAGTTTTAATAGATGGCGTAGTACCAGTTGTCCATTTTCGGCAACGGGGGTCTCTGCAATTTTCCCAACAGCAAGAATGCATGCATCCGGCGGGTTGATGATGGCGGTAAACTCATCGATATCCATCATACCTAAGTTGGAAATAGTAAAGGTATTTCCCGTAAATTCTTGAGGTTGTAGTTTTTTAGTTCGCGCACGTTCCGATAAGGCTTTGGACTCTTCCGCAATTTGCGATAATGATTTTTGGTCGGCAAATTTTACTACAGGGACAATCAATCCATCTTCAATGGCTACTGCACTGCCAATATGTATATGGTGGTTTTGACGAATAGTATCGCCCAGCCAAGAACTGTTTACATCGGGGTGCTTGCGTAGCGACATGGCTACCGCTTTTATGATAATATCGTTAAAGGACACTTTCACCGGCGACACCTCGTTAATAGCTTTTCTGGCAGTCATAGCTTGGTCCATTACCACTGTCATTTTTAAGTAAAAATGTGGTGCCGTAAACTTGCTGTCAGATAAGCGTTGAGCAATCACTTTGCGCATCTGCGAAAGAGGTAAATCGGTATAAGATTCTTCTCCTAAAGATACGCTGCGTGCCGGTGCCGAAACAGCTACAGCGGACGTAGCTTGTGGTTGGTAATTATCAATATCTCTTTTAATAATTCTACCACTATCACCGGAGCCTTTCAACAAACGTATATCAATCCCCTTATCAGTTGCAAGTTTCTTTGCTAATGGAGATATTTTTATACGGTCGGTGTCAGCATCAGTAGAAATAGAAGCTGAAGAAGAAGTAGTAGTGATGGTAGTCGTTGCTGCAGTCTGTGTAGCGTTTGTCGTAGATGGAGTAATATTATTAGCAGTAGCAGATTGCAGATAGGGAGTAACATCCGTACCGGCTTTCCCAACAATGGCAATGATATCATTTACTTTAGCGGCGCTACCCTCTTCTATCCCAACATATAATAGTGTTCCATCAACGTATGGCATTACTTCCATGGTGGCTTTGTCGGTTTCTACATCTGCCAACACATCATCGCTCTTAATGTTGTCGCCTACTTTTTTATGCCAAGCAACAATCTTTCCTTCCTTCATGGTGTCGCTTAGCAATGGCATTCTGATTACGGTAGCATCGCCCGGAAGTGGCGCCGGTGCTGCTACGGGAGTCGCTACTTCACTCGCCGGTGTAGTAGCAGACGTTTCAGCAGTATTCGTAGTAATAGCGGTATTGTCTTGCAACAAAGATTGAAAATCTTCACCCGGCTTACCGATGATGGCGATGATATCATTCACCTTTGCTGCTTTTCCTTTTTCAGTGCCTATATATAGCAAGGTTCCATCCACATAAGGCATTACTTCCATAGTGGCTTTGTCGGTTTCAACTTCTGCTATCACATCATCACTTTTCACCGTGTCACCCACTTTTTTGTGCCAAGCAGCAATCACTCCCTCCTTCATCGTGTCACTCAGTAAAGGCATTCTTATTGCATCTGCCATAATATAGTCGTTCGTTTTTTAAGGCTTCAAAAATAGTAATTTACTTTGGGTATTTGCTATCCACAAAGACGTGGTGAATAAAAAATTCAGTATCCATCCATAAAAGCATAAGGCAATCCTTTTTTTACATGAAATAGGATTGTTTGTAAACACAACATTTTCTGCACTCTCATTGCATTACAAGTGTGTATAGCATCAATCTACTATTTGTAGATGCTAACACCATTAGGATTAAAATACCTTTTAAAGGAGTCCAAAAGATGTGCTGTGTCCGCTGTGGCAATATTTGATACCGGTATTACAACAAAAAAGGATGTAGAGTCTTTGGCTACTTTCATTACAGCATTATGTCCATAGCTCTTTAGCTTTTGTGTACGGCTTTGCGCCTTGGTAATATTATCATAGGTGTTAACGAGTACTTCAAAACTTAATGCTCCTGCGGTATTGGTAGTAATGGTACTTGCTGTAGTTTCCGGTACGGTAGCAGAGTCAGTCAAGGTGGTGCTATCATCGATTGCCGGTGTTGCCGACATAGTCGTGTCTAAAGTAGGCGTTGGTATAGTATCTTTTTCTACCACTAAAGGTAAGTCGGAAGTGGCATTTTGCTCATTCATATATCGGACGCCGAAAAATAACAACGCAGCTATTACTAAAGCCCCTACAGATACAATTGCAATTTTACCCCAGTTATAAGAACTTCCTCCTCCTTGTTCTTCCGGATATTCGGGCAATCCGTATGAATCACCCACTACACTCGTTGCTGCAGATTCAATTATGGGTTTCGAAATAATTTCATCCAACCTTTTTGAATTTTTTATGGTGGGTATGGCAGGTGGTGAATAGGTGAAATCAGGATTCGTAACAAACACGGTATTGCCTTTCTCCATGGTAAAATGCCCGACACCTGGTATATCAATCTTCTTCCCTTTTTGAATATCAGAACGTGCTTGCATGCTAAACTCCCGTAGGGCATTAGATGCTTTGCTGATGCTAATTTGTTCGTTGGTAGCAATATAATTTGCCAATACATCATCAATAGAGCCCATCGGGGTCATTACGATCTTATACGAAGGGGCTATGAGTGCCTCACCATTATGACGTGCCGGAGTTTTTTTTATTTCCAGGTTTCCTAAACCATGTATATAAACGAAGTTGTTTTTTAGCAAAAAGAGACCAATATACTTTGCTACATCCATTTTATTTTGCGCTTGTGTTGGTGACGAAATTAAGAATAACCGTCAAAAATTAAAATTTAAACCTCAACCCTCCATATATATTAAATCCGTAAGAAGGATAGTTGTACCAACGTTGGTATTTTTGGTTCAGTAGATTGTTAACATTGGCAAAAGCACCCAGACGAGATACAATCTGATACTCACCCCCCATTCCTAAATCAAAAATAGTTGATGTATACGTAATCTGATTGAGCGCATCCAAAGCATACAACCCATCCAACAGCGAACAATAAGCGGTTATTTTCAAGTCATCAATAGGACGAAAAGCGAAGTCAGCATTGAAACGAAAAGAGGGTTCTTGCCATACATGCGCATAGGTACTTTGGTAATAATCGTAATATGCACCGCTTAGTTTCAAACTAAAAGTAGAAGCAAGATCATACCGAATAGACGCCTCTACAGACAAGGCTTTTACATTGTCGTGAAGTAGGTAAAAAGTATTTTCGCCCACCCAATTATTTAAGAACATGGGAAGGTTCTGATAATTCCGATGACTCACCTTTCCGGTAAAAGAAAAATTGTTATTAATGCCTACTTTCACTCCACCATATAGCTCATCTTGCTTCGTAGGGTGCATGGCATATCCTGCTTGCAAATACGGATTATAGGTAGTTAACTGTCGAAACGTGTTTTGTAGCAATGTACCCTCCCAACCTACAAAAAAGCCAAGTGTTGTGTGTGGAATAAGGTAGCTAAGGTAAATATCAGGTAGTAAATATCCGGTATTGCCTCTTGCTATTGCCGGTCTTACGCCTACATAAGAGGTAAAACCATTTTGCTGATAATGCAAGCGTGGTGCAAGTTGCAATAGGTTATTGTTGGCACTTCCACCGGATGAATAGCTCAAATATGCAATGCCCCAAATAGCGGACACCGTCACTTTAAAATGTTCGTCCAAAGGTTTGGAAACATTTATGGCACCATCAAAACTACTCTCAGATATTCCTTTACGATGGTAGTAGCCAAATTTGTACAATGAGTTGTAGTCAATATCTGAAAAATGTTGTATTTCATTGGTAACCCCCACTGCAACGGTAGCACCACTATACGTAAACATAGGTGCCGCACTTCCGGTATCTACAAAACCTCCATACAAAGCATAGCTGTTGCGCAATACATCCAATGCACCGTGGTAGCGCAGGTTTTGCGTGCGCAGGCTGCCTGTTGCTTCCAACCCACTGAAAGAAGTTCGTTGGTATTTGTAGGTTCCTTGTTGTTGCAAATGATGTATATGAATAGCCGATTCATACCGTTCGTTTTTAAACTGTCCGATGCCGGCATCCAAGTAAATAGTGGAAAGATTACCACCACCCAGCTTGAGGTAATTGGGAAAGGGTAAAGAGGCAGTGTCTTTATCCAGTGCTAAAGGACGTAGTGATGGTGCGCTGTAACTATAGGAAAGTGCTTGTTGTGGCAGTGAATATTGGTAGCGTGGTGTAGCCGTATCGCTGGGCGGCAACTCTGATGAGAAACTGGGCTTTAGCGCTTGCCTCACTTGTGGTTTGTAAGTTTGTATGATTTCAATGGTTTGGTCATTCAATACCGAATCATTTTTCTGAGCCCATATCTCCGTAGCGCAAAAAAGCAGGGCTACCCATACAAGTATTGTGTTTTTCATCTGGAGTTCAATTATGTTTTATCAATATCTCAACACGTAGCTTCAAGTAAGTCAAGTGCTTTATTGCACTCTTATTTTCCCGACACTTTACTTTGCTTCTTTTCTATTTCTTTAATGATGTTCAAACGAGTGATGGCTTCTTGCTTCATATCATCAAACTTGGTGTTTTTGATAATACTTTGCAAGGTGGCTTTAGCATTGAAATAGTCTTTTTGCCGAGTGAGAATATCGGCTAATAATAGATACGATTTCACTACCCAATAATTATTACCGGAAGATGATTTGATAACCGATGCAGCTTGTGTTTCTGCCTCCGTCAATTTATCTTTTGAAAATAATATTTCTGCCATTCTATATTTTGCTTCATCAGCAAACGTCGGATTACCGGCTTTCGACAATTGTGCATACATATCCCCTGCTTCCTCCAAAAGTCCCATATGGTGCAAGGAACGTGATTTATAATACAAAGCTTCTTCCTTCATCTTTGCCTCTAGCTCTGGCAACAATAGCAGTGTGTCAGCAAATGTGATGGCTTGTTTAAAATCTTTATGAAAATAGGTAGAACGCATCATCCCATTATACGCCGATTGCAAATGTTCGGAGGTCAGTGCAGTATTGCGAAGTTGCTGATAATAGGTTTGTGCAGCGGCGTATTGCTTCCTGCTGAAAGCTATGCCGGCTGCTTGTTTGGCACTGTTTTCAGAAAACTCATTCCATGGCAATCGAAGTACTTCATCAAAATGTTTTAGGGCATTATCGTAATCCTTCAGTTGATTGCAACTCTCCGCAAGGTAGTAATGGGCTTTTGTAGTAAAGACACCATTTGGGAATTTGGTAAGGTAGTTGGAAAGAGTCTGTTTGGCTTCTGCCCATTTGCCCGATGCTATTTGTGCTTCTGCTGTAGCATAATAGGTAGAGTCGAGTGTGGGGTTTATATCCGTCTGGATATTGTTTTCCTTCAACAATGCAGCATATGCTTCCGGCTGATTGTTTTCAATATACAAACTGCGCAATGCGACAAGAGCATCTTGTTTTTCTTCAGATGCAGGATAGTTTGTTACAATATATTTATAGGTCTCTATTGCTTCGTTGTTTTTATTCAACTGCTGATATGCAAAAGCGGTTTTCATACGCGCTTTCAAAGCGTATTCTTTACCAATAACCCCGTCCAACAATGGTTTAAACGCAATGATGGCAGCTTGGTATCTGTCCTCCTCCATGTAGGTTATGCCTAATTCATATCGAGCATTCCCTGCATAAGCAGAAGGAGGTGTTTGGGCAACCATCTGTTGGAGTATTTTTATTTTCTCATCATTATTTTGGTTGGCACCCGCAATGATCGCTTTTTGCAGGCGTGCATAGTCTGCATCATCTGTATTCGCCGCAATGATTTTATCATACAATGCGACAGCAGCTTTGTAGTTTTTCATCATAAACAATGCGTCTGCTTCGCGGATGAGGGCATTAGTGGCAAGCGCCGTATTCTGAGAAGCTGTAGCTTGTTGCTGCACTTTATTAAATGCAACTTGAGCGGTAGCAAAGTCATTCAACTTCATGGCGGCATATCCCATATTGGTTGTAGCATTTGCAAGGTTCGCCGCAGAGCTGATGTAGGTAGCAGCATTGCTATTCGCATCTACAAAACGTTTAGAGTAGCTATACGCTTCTTGGTATTGACCATTTCGATAGGCTATATCTCCTTTCCAAAAAAGAGCAGCCAATTCATAGTTTTTATGAACCGGTCTTTGCAATGAATAATCCAAAAATGTGGCAGCATCTGTTAATCTCCCTTGTTGCAATAGCTGCAAGGCATATCCATACGTGATCTTTTGGTACAATGCCGCATATTCCGGACTCGTTTTGTCTGCTTCCTTCAGGGTATTATAAGCGTCTTCAAAATTGTTGGTACGCAATAACAAACTAGAAAGAATGGTCTTAGCCGTTGCAGCACTGGGGCTGTGTGGGAATAATTTTACTAACGAAGAAAGACCTTGTAAGGCATCATTGGCAAAGCCCATTTCGTACGAAAGCTTGCCGTATGTAAGCAAGGATAGCTCTTGTTGATTGGGGTTGTAATTCATATTACCGGCAACACCAAATGCATTACGTGCGCTCTTTTTATCGGCTATATGGAGGTAAGCATCGCCCAAAAGGTACAATACCGATTGCCCTAATGAATCTTCGTTGGTGCTGAGGGGTCTGAATTTTTCAATGGCATTTTTCCATTGTTTGTTTTGATAATAACTGTAAGCCATTTCATACAATACTTCCTTTCGTATCTCTTCACTTTGGTCGTAGTAATGTTCAAAATAAGGGATGGCATCAGCATATTTACCGGCTTCAAAAAGTATTTGTGCGGCAAGTAGGTGCAGCTCGTTATCGTAATATGACTTGGGATTGCCTGCCATCAAAGCTTTTGATTGAGCAAGTGCTTCTGTGTGTTTTCCGGTGAAGTATAATATCTCTGCTTCATAAAACGGCACTACTGATACATATTCGGGGTCGCTGTCAATTCGTTTAAAGCAGGTCATGGCTTCTTCGTACTTCCCTTGGTTGTAGGCTAATATCCCATTGTAATAATTACCGGCTTTAGCATAGCGGCCGCCCAATCCTTTTATGGTTTCAAATAACGGTGCTGCCTTGTCAAATTTTCTATCATAGAAATAGCAATACCCTAATTGAAATTTCATTTCTACAATCTCTTGATTGGTCATATTGAGATTGTTCACCGACTCATAATAAGCAATAGCAGCCGGATACTGTTTGGTTTCAAAATAATATTGTGCTAAGGCTAATGAAGTGCGTTGTTTGAAATTGGGATTAAC
Source organism: Bacteroidota bacterium (assembly GCA_029573235.1). Lineage (GTDB taxonomy): Bacteria > Bacteroidota > Bacteroidia > Chitinophagales > Chitinophagaceae > JAFIGV01. The sequence goes on along the minus strand of JAKQGX010000010.1, from coordinate 5,927 downwards.
GGTATGTTCCAAATAGCGCATTGCCGAATCGGCAGCTCCGTCGGCGTGTAACTTTAACAGCGAAAGAGTCTGATAATATTGCGCTACCGATTTATTTTGAACGGCATCGCCCCAAATAAACTTTGCCGGCAATTGCAAATATCTGTCCGATGTTTGTCTTGCCAATGCATAGTGTCCTTGGTCATATTGTTCTTGCATCAACCGCAGTAAGTATCGCTCCGGTTGATGGTGAAGAGGCTCTTGGGCATGGGCAAAGGGCGAAAAAAAAATAGCTATATGGAAGCTGATAGCAGCCACTATTAGCTTATGAGTCTTCAGGTATTTCATTCTTACTTTTCATTAGAAATTCCATGTTACATTGATGCTGGGGAATAACGGCAATTGGTAAACCCGTACATTTTGTGTTCTTTCTACATAGAATATATTATTCCGATTGTATGCATTGGTAATGGTGAAGGATGTTTCAAGATTATTATGCTCGGTTATTTCGAAACGTTTCTTGATAGATAAATCTAAGCGATGGTACCAAGATAAGCGTCCACCATTGATGTCATTGGCATAAAAAATACCGATGCTTCCGTTTGTTTGGAGGTAATTGGTGTTGATACCATTTTGTAAAATATTGGGATTTTCATAAAAGCCTTGTGTCTGGGTAAAGGGGAAGGGAGAACCCAAATTGTAGCGTAATGAAATTTCAAGGTCTTTTTTCTTGCCGGCAGCATACGAGCCTACAAGGTTCATGTTAAATCGTCTGTCAAAGGGCGGAGGGTACGATTGTTCAGTAGGTGTTTCAATGATAGATTGCGCCACCAGTGTAGTGTACACAATCTTTTGGTACGATGCAGAGCTATAAATGAACACGCGGTTTTTAGAGTATTTTACCGATAGGTCTAATCCATAAGCACTACCGTAACCGGAGATAAAGTCTGCATCATTATTGGTTCTCTTTACGCGGTTCAATTCAATATTGCGTGTAAAGTTTTTATACCAAGGCTCAATGTTTATCTCTACATCTTTGATATCCACTTCTACCCCACCCAACAAATGATAAGCGGTTTGCAGGTTGGTGGGTACGGTTTTCCCATCAAGGTCTGTAATGGTTTGGTCGGGGCTCAACAAGAAACCATTGAAGAAGTTAACAATATCTCTATCCGATTTGGTGCTGATAATATTTTGGGAATACAGGCCCGCAGCTGCTTTAAAGCGTAGTGAAGGCATGGCATTATATTTTATTCCTAAACGAGGCTCGGGCGATAACTTTGAAAGTGAAGAATAGTATTGCATGCGGATGCTTGGTTCAACAATCAATTTTGATCCGAAATTTTTACGAAAAACCGCATACAAGGCAGCAGTAGTATTGTTTCTATTCAACTCAGTAAGGATATTTGCTGCATTTACGTAGTTCAGTGTTGTGTTCAGCCCACTCACTTCAAGTCCGTATTTTATCATGCTATAGTTGGGCAAAAAACTGGTGAAATCAACAGCCCCTTCAAAGCCTTTGATACTGCTACGACGACCGGTATCTTTTGATATAGCAGCTCCGGATTCTTGTGCTGCAATATCATATTTGGAATAGGCAAATCGTCCGCTAATCAATGTGGCAGAGTTGCCCGGAGTCACTACGAATGTAGTACCTCCACCGGTAGCCTTCCAATCAAAATTTGCTTTTTCCGATTTCGTAATCGGGTCTAAAACTCGGGCATTGTCATCAAAGTTAAAACCGAATACATTTAGCTTACTACCATTATCACCGCTTACGGTTACTTTACCATACAGATCGGTAAAGGAATATGGTAGTCCACTTTTAAAAGGTTCCCCCAAACTACCATACAACGATTTGCTGGTGCTTTCCAGATAGCTATGTTTAGCAGATAGCAAAAAACTAACGCTGGCTGCCCCTTCTTTTTTAGGCTTTACAAGAGGACCTTCCAACATGGCTCTTGCCATAATGGGCGACAACGACAGTTTACCGGATAAGCGATTCTTATTACCATCTTTGGTACGTATATCCATAATGGCACCGGTGCGATTGCCATATTGTGCACCAAAGCCCGCCGACTGCACATCTACATTACGAATGGCATCCGTTTCAAAAACAGAATAAAGCCCAATGGAATGTATGGGGTTGTATATAGTTACGCCATCCAACAATATTCCGGTTTGTACCGGTGAGCCACCACGTATGTACAGTTGTCCTCCTTGATCGCCGGTAAAGATGACACCCGGTACTACTTGCAAGTATTGGGCAATATCAGGCTCACCGCCGGAGCTCGGCAACAACTTAATTTCCCTAGGGGTAATCGTTGTGGTGCCCGCATTTATTTTGGATATCTTCTCTTGTTGATGCGCGCTAACGGTAGCATCTTTTAAGGTTCGAGGCAGGATATTGATGTAGAGTTTTTGGGTAATCATCTCATTTCCCGAAACGGTAACCGAAACCAATGCGGTATCATATCCCATAGTAGTAGTAACGAGTTGATAGGTACCTGGACGTACTTGCGGAATGGAGAAATAACCATTTATATCCGTTTGCACGCCCATATCAGCGCCTTGCAAAACTACCATGATGTAGCTCATCGGCTCTCCCGAATTTTTCTCATATACAAAACCACGTATGGTTGCATTTTGTGCCCACGCTAAATTGCTCCATAAGATGAGCAGCCCTATTAGATATTTTTTAAAGCCCATGTAAGGTGTGTTGAAAAAAAATTTAAGTGAACAAAGATAGGGATTAGAGCATTGCAGCCCAACGTACTTCTTTTCAAATAATAGGAATAGATATAACCGAAAATAAACTCCATATCCAACCAAATAATGACACATAACAAAACGAGAAAGTGCGTAGTTTATTATTGTTTTGAAAGCACTTTATTTCTTCGACATCTATTGAATATTGAGGTTATTTTTACAATAAGAAATCAGCATTGTAGTCGCACACTAGCTTTCAATTGTTTTTATTCGTTGCAACCAAACTATATATGAAACTATTTTCGGCAGCGCAAATCAAAGAAGGTGACCAATACACCATTCAATCCTATGGCATGCGTTCTTGGGACTTGATGGAACGAGCCGCATCAACAGTAGTTCATTGGTTGCAAACTAACATACCTACCGACAGTCTGTATATTGTGCTCTGTGGCACGGGGAATAATGGTGGCGATGGATTGGCGATCACACGACTACTACACGATAAAGGCTATGCCGTAAAGGCTTTTCTGCTTCAATGGCACGATACCCTTAGAGAAGATTGCAACACCAATTATCATCTCTTAAAAAACTTGGGAAATGATTTAGTAACCCTGATACCAAAGGATACGTTTATTGCCGATATAGCTCCTCATATCATTATCATTGATGCGCTATTAGGCACCGGACTCAATCGCCCGACAGAAGGCTGGGTAGCACAATTTATTGAACACATCAATGCTTTACCCAATAAGAAAATAGCTATCGATATTCCCAGTGGTTTAGTAGCCGATAGCCTCCCCCATGCGAACGATACCATTCTTCATGCGGCAGTAACGCTAAGTTTTCAATTTTATAAACAAAGTTTCTTACATCCCGAAAGCGCACCATATGTTGGACAATTACAGTTGTTGGATATCGGTATTCATCCACGTTTTATTCACGATACCCCAACGCGCCACTACATCACCGATATAGCAACGATACGATCCTGTTTTCGCAAGCGCAATCCCTTCGGGCATAAAGGGAGTTTCGGACACGCACTGCTGGTAGGTGGAAGCCAAGGAATGATAGGCGCCATAACCTTAGCTGCAAAGGCTTGCCTGCGAAGCGGTGTGGGAAAAGTTACGGTAAAAGTACCCTCTGTTGGATACACCATATTACAATCGCAGGTGGCAGAAGCTATGTGCCAAACTAATGGTGATAATTTTATTACCTCTATCGAAAATAATATAGCTGCCGAAGCAGTAGGCATAGGCCCGGGAATGGGAACTGCCGCCGCTACAGTAGCAGCATTGGAGCAATTTATAGAAAACGAAAACCGACCTTTTGTGTTGGATGCAGATGCCATAAACATTCTGTCGATGAAGAAAGAATTACTGCACAAGTTGCCTCCGTTTTCTATCCTCACCCCGCATCCCAAAGAGTTTGATCGCCTGTTTGGCAAGAGCAACGATAGCCTGCAACGACTTGAAATCGCACGAACACAAGCTATGCTATATAACCTGGTTTTGGTATTGAAAGGACATCATACAGTAATAGTTACACCGGAGGGAATATGCCATTACAATACTACAGGTAACGCCGGCATGGCTACTGCCGGATCCGGCGATGTACTGACGGGTATCCTTACCGGATTGTTGGCACAAGGCTATGAGCCGGTCATAGCCGCACTTTTGGGTGTGTATCTACACGGGTTAGCGGGTGATATAGCCGCTGCAACTCATAGCCAAGAAGCCCTGATAGCAAGCGACATCATTGAATGTATGGGGAAAGCATATCAATTCATTCAAACGGGAAAATAGGATAACGATACTTGTGCTTCTTATGCTCTCACATCTAATGCATCTCGCAGCGCATTACCCAAAATATTAAAAGCAAACACCAATACCATAATAGCAATGCCCGGTATAATAGCCAGCATCGGGCGATTGGTGATGAGAAAATTGTAATGCTCTTTTATCATCAAACCCCAAGAAGGTTGTGGAGGTTGCACCCCGATGCCAAGGAAACTCAATCCGGCTTCTACCAATATTGCGGTTGCAAAATTGGCTGCAGCTAACACCATAATTGGTCCGGCAATATTGGGCAGTATATGTTTGAAAATAATCCTTCCATCCGATAGCCCCAGTGCTTTAGCCGCCGTAATGTATTCTTGCTCTTTCAAAGCCATCACTTGCCCTCGAATAAGGCGTGCCGTGCTTACCCACATCGTCAATCCAATGGCTATAAAAATATTCCAAAAACCTTTGCCCAACGTAAGCGTAATGGCAAACACCAACAACAATGTAGGGATAGCCCAAAGAATATTAATTACCCACATCACTGCATCATCCACCCATCCGCCATAATAACCGGCGATAGCGCCCAGTACAATGCCAATGGTCAATGATAGGACAACTGCAATAATGCCCACTGCAATGCTCACTCTTGCCCCTACTAATAGTCGAGAAAGAATATCCCGTCCATAACGGTCGGTACCTAGATAATAGGTTGGCTTTTTAAAGCTATTCTTCTGAATATACTCCTTTGCTTGTGGTAGTGATAATGGAAGCAAGGTGGGTGGTATCAGTTCAAATATGGAGAAATGCAGGGTATCACTCATGCCTTCATCAATATAATGTTGTACCCAAACCGTGCTGTCTTCTATCCAATAAGTATTACAAGGCAAATGGGTAACATCAGACGGAGTGCCGCTCCACCATTGTTGAAACGTGGAAGTGGCAGGGGTAGTTATTTTTTTGGGAAGCAATAATACCGGATTGGAAAAGCCCGGTTGCTTGACGCTATACTCTACAATCATGCGATTAGCATAAGGTGTATCATCGGGTGCCAATAGATAACAAAAGATGCTGGTAAATACTACTGTCAATATCAGTAGTAAAGCAACAATAGCGGGCGGTTTCAGCATTCGCTTTTGCCAGAAGGAATATGTCGTTTCGTTTTGCAAAGATGAAAGTATCGTTTATTGCATCGAGGTTACAAACCATATTCGGAAATCAGCCAAACCAATTGCGACATCACAACGGCACCCAGTTTCAACTCCCGGTGGTTTACTTTATCAAAGGTATCGGCATGGGTATGGTGGTAGTCAAAATAACGCTGTGGGTCGGGCAACAAGCCCATAGTGGGCACCCCATTATGGTATAAAGGCGTAATGTCAACACCTCCTTCTTCTTGTTCAAAATCATATACTCCATAGGGCAAAAACAAGGGGGCATATTTTTTAATTATTTTTCTTT
>JAKQGX010000007.1 GCA_029573235.1 Bacteroidota bacterium | reverse complement strand
GTGTTCACCTCTTCCCATTCCGAACAGAGAAGTTAAGCCCCTCATGGCCGATGGTACTGCACCACAATGCGGGAGAGTAGGTAGCTGCCATATTTTTTATCTAACTCCGTTTCATACTCTTGAAACGGAGTTTTTTGTTTTCGGAATTGTCCGCTAAAGATGTACTCAAATATTGAAAGCATTCAAAAATGAATATTATTTGTTTACTACTATTTTCCTACTGACTATTTCAATATTGTTCTCAATCTGAAGGATGTATATTCCATTTGTGAAATCTGATGTATTTATAGTTGTTTGTTCATTTTCGGTAAATGAGTTATAAGCCAATTTACCTTCGATACTCATTATTTTGAGTTTTGATCCACTTGGAATATTCGTAATATTGATTAAGTTTTTTATAGGATTTGGAAATATCTGAATATCTGTCTTTGACTTTACTTCGTTAACTGTAGTAGTGTTATTGTTACAATAACCGCTAACTTTAAAGATATTATTGTATGCAATATTTGAACTAGTACCGTTCCCCAATAAGTTGTTAAAATCTCCAGCAATATAGAGTTCTCCCTTATATTCAGTCATTGCATTCACGATCCCATCAACACCAGTATAAGTATTTGAAAATGGTATTACAGAGTCTTTTGCTACATCGTATATGAATACATTTTGAATTTTGGGACTCCCCAAATCTGCTATATTACCACCTACCCATATATAATCATTGTTACAAGAAAACAATACCCTTCTGTCTATGCCAATATTTGCGTTTAGCGAAGTCCATACACTTCCGTCATAGGCATTTAATCCAAAATAATTGTTCATACCTATGTTGTTATAATCACCACCGGCATATAGTTTCCCACCTATTGTATCAATACAATGAACACTTCCAATTTGCGAGGTGAAACTACCCGTATTGATTGTATTGTAGCCTAGCACTTTGTCCCAAATGACTACATTTCTAGAAGTCGTATTGTCAGCATTTTCAAATCTACCTGCTATTACAAGCTGTGCGTTGATAGAAGCTTGATTTTTATATGAGGTCATAGCATGAACTGTAGCAGAATTACCTTTTAGCCCCATAGATCCAAGTCCTACAGAGTCCCAGCCTTTTGTGTTTATATCAAATGTTGCAATGTGTCCCGCACTAATATTACTCCCGTTAATATCAACCATAGTAAAATCACCACCTATAAATAATTCTCCGTCATGGTTATGTAAACTTCTTACCGGACCGTTTGTGGCAGCAAATGCAGGGTGTGAAGTGTTGGTACCTAATTGCAACCATTGCCCTGCACCATTGTATCGAATAATATTTCCAAAACTAATAGACCCTAAATTTGTTGTTAGTGCTTGAAATTTTCCTCCTACATAGAGGCTGTTTCCATATTGAAGCATAGCATAAATGCTATTACTAATAGTTGTGCCGAATGCAGGTGTACCAGGCAGTGTGTCATAACTTGTTCCGTCCCAAACTATCAAGCCATCGCATGGAATACCGTCTGCTTGTGTAAAACTTCCAGCTATTATCAGCTTGTCGTTATATACAGTCATTGCAGTAACAGCTCCGTTTATCCCTGTTGATTGCTGAACGGCACTTGGTGTTGGAATAGGCTGCGCTAAAGAACTTAGCGCATTCAAAAAGAAATATCCAAATATCCATAGTATTTTGTATGATTGTTTTTTCATCTTGAATAAATTTTATGTCAAACATTATCTCCATTTCGAATACAACTGTAAACAATTGCTGGTTAAACTAAGCATAAACAATATGTATATTTTACTAAATAATTTTTTTCAAATATAGCAAATTTATTATTGAAAAAATTTAGTTGCAACATGCTTAACGTATTCCATAACGCCATTTTCATGGTGTATCAAAACTTGTCCGATACTTCAGACCGTATCATTGTAAAGTACCAACCAGATAATCAATCCTTCGAGAAAGTGAGTGCCTATATTGACCGGATTTCTTTCCTAAATAATGTTTATGGGCTGGACTTACAACAACGTGATGAGCCCAATATCATTACTGTTTTAAGTCAAGGGTTGTGTGCACCAATTATTATTTCAAAAGCAGCTATTTCAACCCAATCAGAAGTTTACATTAGCCAATATCGGGGGAATACACAAAATACATTTCTTCTTCCGGACTAGTATTTAGAGTCCGAAAAAAGATGATGGATAGCTCCACAAGAATTGGAAACTTTGTTTTAGAGTAAAATAGTAATGTTGGATGTTGTGAATAGATAAGACGGAACCTCCGATCAACTATTTCCTAAAAGCATTCCAACCTTGAGCTATAAGGTCATGCATATTACCTCCTTTGGTTTCTAGTTTAGTGCCCTTGTCTATATCTGTCACATAGCCGATAACACTAATTTGGCTATAGTCTTTTATTGCATCATAGTCTTTTTGTGATATCGTAAAGAGCAGTTCGTAGTCTTCGCCTCCACTGAGGGCACAAAGGGTAGGGTCGATATTGAATTGGTAAGCGACTTCGCGTGTTTCTTCATGAATGGGGATTTTCGCTTCATAGAGGTGGCAGCCCACTTGACTCTTTTGGCAGATGTGCAACAGGTCAGAGCTAAGCCCATCGCTTACATCTATCATTGCTGTCGGCGTGATTTGCTTTTCTTGCAACCATTCTATTACATCGGTACGGGGCTCCGGTTTTAAGATGCGTCCGATAACGTATTTTTTGTTTTGTAAATCGGGTTGTATTTTAGGGTTTTCTAAAAATATTTTTTTCTCTCGTTCTAATAATTGCAATCCCACATAAGCCGCTCCCAGATCACCGGAAACGCAGATAAGGTCATTAGGATGGGCGCCACTACGGGTAACAAAAGTATCGGGGCTTACTTCTCCAATAGCCGTTACACTAATGGTGAATCCTTTCTTTGAAGTACAGGTATCACCCCCAATCAAATCCACTTGATAGGCTTCGCAAGCCGCATAAACACCGGCATAAAATTCATCTAATGCCTCTACCGAAAATCGATTAGAAATACCTATGCTCATGGTAATATGTGTAGGGGTGGCATTCATGGCGCAGAGGTCCGAAAGGTTTACGGCTACAGCTTTATAGCCGAGGTGTTTTAAAGGTGTATAGGTCAGGTCAAAGTGTACTTCTTCTAACAACATATCGGTAGTGATAACCGTTTGTTTGCCAAAATGGTCTATCACGGCGGCATCGTCGCCCACGCTCAATAGGGTACTCGCTTGCACGGTTTCATTTGTGTTAGTGAGGTGTTCTATCAATCCAAATTCGCCCAGTTGACTTATTTCAGTTCTGTTTTCGCTCATGATATTTATGGTTTATTTTTTATCAGTTGAATCATTTCTTCGTGTATATGCCCATTGGTGGCAAGGGTTTGCTTATCGAATACGCTATAGTGTTCGCCATCAAAATTGGAAATTCTTCCACCGGCTTCTTCTACTATCAGATACCCTGCGGCAATGTCCCAAGGGTTCAGGTTGTATTCCCAAAATCCATCAAAACGTCCACAAGCAACCCAGCACAAATCGATGGCTGCAGAACCTAAACGCCGCACCGGCAATCCTTGTAGAATAAATCGTTCAAATACTTTGATAGGGTGTTCGTTTTCGTGTGGCCATTTATAAGGAAAGCCAGTTACTAAGCAAGCCTTACGAAAGTCTGTTTTATCAGATACTTGTATGCGCACATCATTCAAATACGCTCCTTTTCCACGTTCTGCAAAAAACAGTTCGTTCATCATAGGGTTATACACCACACCCAATAACATGTTGTCTTGATAACTCAATCCAATACTGACACAACAGATAGGAATATGGTGGGCAAAATTTACAGTGCCATCTATCGGGTCGATTATCCATTTATATTCGGAGTGGTGCTCTTCAGAGCCTTCTTCTTCGCTGATAATAGTATGATCGGGGAAATTACGTTGAATGATTTCAATAATCTTCGCTTCACAAAGCATATCTACTTCGGTTACTAAATTATTGATGCCTTCCTTGTTGCTTACAGCAAAACTGCCGTGAAAATAAGAACGGATGATGTCTCCGGCTTCGGTGGCGGCTTGTAGTAAGGTTGCTTTTAGTTGGTTCATAGTAATAGAAATAGTTAAAGTTGTATCGTTTTCCCTAAATAGTAATCGATGACTTTGAGTTTAAAGATAAGGTCGTATTTAGCACTTTGCAGGTTGGACTCAGAAACAAACTGTGTGTTTTGTGTGGTAAGGTATTCTACCGTATTCGTAAGCCCCAATTCGTGTCTTTTTTGCGCAAAGATAAATGCTTCTTGTGCGGCTACTGCGGCTCGTTGTGCGGCATAATATTTTTGAATGGCGTTGTGAGCATCGTTATAAGCCTTATACACATCTTGCTTCAATTTTAGCATGGCAGCTTGCTGATTGTAGTCGCTAGCCAACCAATTTATCTTTGCTTGTTTCAATAGGCTGGTAGCTTGCCATCCATTGAATAGAGGAATGTTTAATCCCAATGAAATGGTTTGACGGGCGTTGTTGCGCAATTGCTGGTTTAAAGAAATGGGTTGTGTTTCGTAATGAAACACCGGTTGATACACCGGCAATATTTTATTGGAATGCGTATCTACCGCATACGAGCCGGTGGGTTGTGCACCGGTGATGGTGTAGGTGGTTAGTTCTTTATAACTGGAAGAATAGTTGGTGCCGTATTGCCCACTCAATGCCAGCTGTGGGTACAACGCTCCTTTAGCCGCTTGTACTCTTTTATGTGCAGCTTGTTTATTCCATTCACTGCTTTTAATGCTGTAAAAATTTTGCCGAGCAGTTTCATAGATATACTCCGGGTTTAAGTCTTGTAAAGAAAATTGTTTTTCGATTGTTACATCGGGTTCTACAATATCAAATGGAGTGGTGAAATCGAGGTTTAACAATGCTTTCATATCAATGATAGCATTGTCGTAATTGGCAATGGCTCCAATGAGTGTGGCACTGTCGTTTCCCAATTGCGCTTCCATTTGTTTGGCACTCAACTCGGGTAGTCTACCGGTTTGTACAAATTTTTTTGTTTGTTCTAATTGGGCTGCTGATAAAGATACCTGCTTACGACTAATACGCACTTGTTCTTTGGCCAGAATAAGACGCATGTATCCGGTTGCTACATTTAAAGAAACATCGTTTTGCAATTGTTCTTTATCGGCTTGTGCGGCTCGCAGGGATAGCTCGTTGGCTTTTATATTATTTCTTGTTTGAAACCATCCGAACAACAATACATTGGCACTGCCACTGAAGCTTACAAAATTGTAGCTACTGTTGATAAACTGATTGGAAGTAGGATCGATAGAGCGACCAAAGCTAGTACCGTATCCTACATTAGAATTGATGCTCGGTAGTTGTGAAAGCTGTGTTTGCAATAGTTGAAGTTTTGCCAATCGAACATTTAATTCATTTTGACGAATAGATAGGTTGTGTTCTTGTGCGTATTCAATAGCTTGTTGAAGTGTCCATTCCCTTGAAGAGGGCTGTTGGGCAATGATAATACTAGGGATAAAGGTGATGATAAAAGCGAATAACAGGCGCAACTTCATGCCGTAAAAATAAGGCTAATTCACAGTATATAAGTAGTTTTTTATCCTTTGTATATATGCACAAATGCTTGTTTTTTTCGGCTGATTATTTCAATAAAATAATACGTGAAGCACATCGATACTAACTGAATAATTATAAGTTTGTACCCCACAATAATTACAGTTTATGAAGCTACGCCAAATAGGTGTTTGGAGCATGGTACTCTTGCAAAGTATAGCTGCCAATGCACAAACTAAAAAGTACACCATCGCAGAAGCCACCAATGGATTGTCCACTACCTTGGCATTAAAATCAATTCGTCAACCCAGCTGGCAACCGGGCACACATCGTTTTTGTCAAGTGGTAAAAGTGGGTGATCAAAATGTATGGATTCGTACCTCATTTCCGGAGATGCAAACCGACACTTTAGCCAAGCTGGAAAATTGCAGTTACGTAGATAGAGTAGTGAAGACACCCAAATCGCTACCCATGTTTCAATGGCTGGATAAAAACACGGTTTGGTTTATGAACCAACGACAAATAGTGCGATCCACCATTGAGCATGGAAAGGTATCGAAGGCGGCACTATGGATGGAGCTACCGGAAGGCTATGATAACTTACACGTGGACAAGTCGGGCAAGATAGCCTATACCGTAGAAAACAACTTGTACTTATACAACAACGATACGAAGGCTATTGCCTTGACACATGATGCTGACAAAAACATCATTAACGGTGCCAGCCAGGGAGTGCATCGAAATGAATTTGGAATAAATAATGGTATTTTCTTTTCGCCCAAAGGGAATAGTGTGGCATACTATCGTATGGATCAAACAATGGTGGCAGATTATCCGGTGATCAATTGGCTTACCACACCGGCTGTCAACCAGAATGTAAAGTATCCGATGGCAGGAGGTACTTCGCATCAGGTAACATTGATGGTGTACAACATCCATTCCCAAAAAACCATTGCCTTGCAAACAGGCGTGGGCAAAGATCACTACCTGACTTGCGTAACCTGGAGCCCCGATGAAAAATATATTTACATAGCCCTGCTGAACCGCGAACAAAACCATATGTGGCTCAACCAATATGACGCGCAAACCGGCGAGAAAACCAAAACACTTTTTGAAGAGGTTTCAAAAAAATATGTAGAACCCCAGCACGAGCTTACCTTTTTGCCAAATAGCACCAACAAGTTTATCTGGTGGAGTGAAGCAGAAGGGTATCACCAATTGTACCTCTACCACACCAACGGAACGATGTTGCGCAAACTGACTCCCGGCAATTATGTGGTGAATGAAATTGTAGGATTCAATGAACAAAGCAAGGAAGTAATTATTACGAGTGCCAAAGAATCTCCATTGGAAAAGAATGTATATGCCGTAAACTACAATAGTGGTGCCATGCGCCGAATTGATACGGAAACCGGAACACATACGGTGAGCAGCTGTGAAGATGGACAATATTTATACGACATTTACACGGCAGCCAACGTGCCTAAGGTGTGCATGGTCAGAAGCACCGATGGCGCTTATAAAAAAGTTCTTCTGAAAGCAGAGAATACGCTCAAAGATTTCAACCGACCTACCATAAAAAATGTAACATTGAAAGCATCTGATGGCACACCATTATATGGAAAACTAATCTTGCCAACTACCTTTGATGCAACCAAAAAATACCCTGTGATTGTGTATTTGTATAATGGACCACACGTACAGTTGATACGCAATGTGTTTCCGGCTAGTGGCAATTTATGGTATGAATATTTAGCACAACGAGGCTATGTTGTTTTCTCAATGGATGGCAGGGGCAGTTCCAACAGAGGAAGAAAGTTTGAACAAGCAACGTTTCATCAATTGGGTACCGTAGAAATGGAAGACCAATTGAAAGGAGTGGACTACTTAAAATCGTTACCGTATGTAGATGCTCAAAGGATGGGTGTGCACGGATGGAGCTTTGGCGGTTTTATGACTACTTCCTTAATGCTTCGCCACCCAGATGTGTTTAAAGTGGGGGTTGCCGGTGGTCCGGTAATAGATTGGAAAATGTATGAAGTAATGTACACTGAACGCTATATGGGTACTCCCGCCAACAATAGCAAAGGATACGAAACCGCCAACTTGCTTACCAAAGCTAAAAACTTAAAAGGGAAATTACTCTTGATACATGGCACCGATGATGTTACCGTAGTTTGGCAGCACAGCATTAATTTCTTAAAAAAGACGGTGGATGATAATGTACAAGTAGATTATTTCGTTTATCCGGGTTATGAGCATAATGTAAGGGGCAAAGACAGAGCGCACCTTATGCAAAAGATTACGGATTATTTTGACTTGTATCTGAAACCGGAGGGAGCTCAATAATCGTTTCGCTCATGATGAAGCAGCTGCAAAACTATGCACCCGGAATTATAGTATGGGTCATCGCATTAATCGTATCGTTATGTACGTATCAAGATTATGGCGTTAGTTGGGATGAACCGATACAGCGAACCATTGGTGAAGTGAGCTACAACTATATCTTTCACCAAGACCCTACACTACATACATACATCGAACGAGACCACGGAGTCGGATTTGAATTGTTGCTATTAGGGGTAGAGAAGCTAACCGGTGCTACCGACTTCCGAGATATATTTTTGGCGCGGCATTTAGCCAGTAATATTTTTTACTTGCTTGCTTGCTTTTCCGGTTATGTATTGGCTTTGCGTTTATTCAAAAATCAAGGGTTGGCAGTGCTGGCATTCCTTTTATTGGTGCTGCATCCAAGGCTTTATGCTCATTCTTTTTTTAACTCCAAAGACACACCGCTACTAGCCACATACTTATTTGCTTTTTTATTGGCAGAGTGGAGTTTTAGAACCCAAAAGAAACGTGCCTTTTTCTTGTTGGGCTTAATAGCCGGATATGCTACCAGCATTCGTATCTTAGGCATTTACCTCATCGTTTGTATGGTTGGTTTTTTGCTATTCGATTTAATAAGCAAAAGCAAAGAACAGAAGACCTCAACTATTTTACGCAATTTGGGGCTGTTGTTGTTGGGCTCGTTTATCGGTGTTTATGTGTTCTGGCCTACGTTGTGGGTCAACCCTATCGGCAATTTTATTGAATCCTATCAAAGTCTTTCCCATTTTAGATGGGAGGGAACGGTACTTTTTAATGGCGTTACATACAACAGCACTGCGATACCTTGGTTTTATCTACCGGGATGGTTTGCCCTTACTACTCCGCTAGTATGGATACTATTCGCTGCAATTGGGTTTTGCTTTATTGGAGTAGGCTTTTTCCGAAATCCAATTTCTTTTATTCGCAATAACGATACTCGAAACATGATGTTGTATGTCATGTGTTTCTTTGGTCCGGTGGCGGCAGTTATCGTGTTGAAATCGGTGGTGTATGACGATTGGCGTCATGTATATTTTATCTACCCGGCTATGGTCATGATGGCGATGTACGGGTTGCAACAGGTTTCGTTGCGGTCAAAGATGCTTCGGAATATTGGCGTTGTATTGGTGTTGATACAAGTAGGAGTGATATTGCAAAACATGTGGGCGGCACATCCATTTCATCAAGTCTATTTTAACGAATTGGTGTCTGATGCCGACGAGTACAGGCGAAAAAATTATGATGGTGATTACTGGGGTAGTTCGTACAAACAAGCGCTAGAATATATAATACAACAGGACAAAAGCGATTCTATCAAAGTCAATTTACACTCCGACCCGCTTGTAAATAATGTGCTGTTCTTACCTCCATCCGATCGTAAGCGCATCGTAGAAGCTGACATTAATCATGCCTCTTATTATATTGTCAACTTCAGAGGACATCCGCAAGATTACGATTTTGACAGTGTTTTTGTAAATCTGAAAGTGAGCAACAGTACTATTGTGCGAGCCTATAAACTGCGCTAACTATTCCATTGTTTCCCTTTTGCCGGAGAGCAAATAAATGACAGCCATACGAATGGCTACTCCGTTTTCAACTTGGTCCAATATGATGGATTGGGAGCTGTCTGCCGCATCAGAGCTCAGTTCTACACCTCTGTTGATGGGGCCGGGGTGCATCACCAAAATCTCTTTTTGAATAGCATCCAACATGGTTTTGTTGATGCCATAATACAAGGCGTATTCCCGCAGGGTAGAGAATAGCGGTTTGTTTTGTCGCTCCAACTGTATGCGCAGCACATTGGCTACATCACACCATTGCAAGGCTTTGTTGATATCGTAAGTTTGCTTTACGCCCAGGGATTCTATATGCTTGGGGATTAGGGTGGGTGGACCTGCAACCATCACCTCTGCGCCTAATTTATTCAAGCAAAAAATATTACTCAGTGCTACTCTTGAGTGCATGATGTCGCCAATGATGGCTACTCGTTTTCCTTTTAAATCTCCTAGTCGCTCACGCATAGAAAATGCATCCAGCAAGGCTTGTGTAGGGTGCTCGTTGACACCGTCACCGGCATTGATAATGCTGGCATCAATGTGCTTGGATAAAAACCAGGGAGCACCACTGGCAGCATGACGCATAACCACCATATCCACTTTCATGGACAAGATGTTTTTGACTGTGTCGATGAGGGTTTCCCCTTTTGAAACGGAGGAGCCGGATGCTGCAAAATTGATGGTGTCGGCACTCAGTCTTTTTTCTGCCAATTCAAAAGAGATGCGTGTGCGGGTTGAGTTTTCGAAAAAGATATTGGCAATAGTAGTATCGCGCAGTGCCGGTACTTTCTTAATGGGTCGCTGCAATACTTGTTTGAAATTATCAGCGGTACGAAATATGGTTTCGATATCCGTTTTGTTGAGTTCTTTAATTCCTAACAAATGCTTTACAGAAAGTGACATGCGCTGTTATCGTTGGTATGTTATGTTTTGGTCGAAGGGGTTTATGAAAGCTTTTGCTCATTAATCTATCAGCAATACTTCATCTTTTTTATGTTGCTCTTTCCAGTTTACTTTTACTTTTTGTGAAATGATGGTATCCACCACCATACCTATATAATCTGCTTGTATCGGTAGCTCACGACTATAATGACGGTCTATCAACACCAGCAGTTCTACATTGCCGGGTCTTCCAAAATCCAACAAGGCATCCATAGCGGCTCTTACAGTGCGTCCGGTATGCAATACATCATCTATCAATATCACTTTTTTATTTTCTACACTGAAGGGAATATCTGTTTGTGCGGGTACCAACAGTGCTCCTTCCTGATGCACATCATCTCTATAAAAGGTAATATCTAGCTTGCCGTATGTGATGGTAGCATGTGGTATTATCGTCTTTAGCTGCGAAACTATTTTGTCGGAAAGCCATATCCCGCGAGGTTGCAAGCCAATGATAACCGTGTCAGAAAAGTCCAAATGGTTTTCAATAAGCTCATGTGCTAGCCGCTGAAGCGTAATGTTTAATTGCTGAGAATCTAACAGCGTTTTCAAAAGACGTGAAATTTATATGCCTCAAAAATAATCATTCAAGTGCATTGTACAAAGCTATGCTGATTCCCTATTTACATCCAAGAGATACTACTTGACTATGGTTTTTCTACGATGAATTTTTGTATTGTAAGAAGTTTGTCTTTGTCTATTAGTTGAAGATAATACATTCCGTTGGGTAGTTCGGATGCTGAAATCGTTGTTGAGTGTCCGGAAATATTATCAACTGTTTTCATTGCCTGCCCCTGAGTATTGAATAAGGTAATGGTGGCGTTTTGCAATATGGTTTGGGTTGTTATTCTTAGCTGTGATGACGTAGGGTTTGGCGCTATCAAGACTTCGTTAGCTTGCTTCCATTCGATTGCTGAGGTAGGGTTATCGATCAGTTGCGCCACAAAAATATCGCTATTCGTAAGATAGTTATTACCTTGAATTTTTTTGTTTCCAAAACATGCACTATCATCTCCTCCAAAGTTCCCAACTACATACAATGACCCTTTATTATTGGCTACCATGTCTGAGCAATAGTCAGTCTTATCGGGGTCATACGATAATCCTCCTCCAAATTTAAGTCCCCAAACCACTTCTCCTTTTGGGGTCATTTTTGCTAAGTACAAATAGAGATAAAAAGGATTCGCTCCGGGTGTGGGTAGTTGGGTTGTGTCAATAAAATATGAAATACCATAAGCAAATCCACTGAGGTAAATATGACCTCTTTTATCTACGGTTACATTAGTGCCGTAAGTAGTAGAGTCTCCATAAATAGATTTAGCCCAATTTACCTTTCCTAGGCTGTCTAATTGGACAATGTATCCGCTGTTCACATCTTGTTTATTGAGCTGTATGCTGTCGAATAGAATGTAATTGCTATGGTACCAACCGGTCATATAGATGTTAAAGTCATCATCTACAGCTATGGAAATACATTCATCGTTTTGGTTATTCCCAAACTTTTTTGCCCATTTCAAATTGCCATTTCCATCATATCGAGCTACAAAAAAATTAGTAATACCCGAGTTGGTAAGCACTGCGGTATCTACCATTATTTGTGGGCTATCGAAGCTACCGGTGATATATACATCGTCGTTTTTATCAGTTACTACATCATAGCCACGCTCCATTTGGCTACCTCCGATGGACTTTACCCATAGTGTGTTGCCATATTTATTTAGTTTTATCAAGTAAATATCATCTTTCCCTTGGTTGGTAAGCGTATAGTTCTCCACCGGAAAATCGGGGCTATCAAAATGTCCTATCAAATAGATATTCCCTTTCCGGTCTATGGTCATTCCTTTTCCCCATTCAGATTTGATCCCTCCAAATCGTTTTACCCATGCAAGTCCACCATTGGGAGAATATTGTGCTAGGAATAGATCATAGTTGTAGCCGGCATTGGAAAGATATACAGTAGAATTGCTAAACTTGAGATGATAGCTATTGAATTGCCCCAACACAAGTATATTATTCATGCTATCTACTTTTATCTTATTGCCAAATTCAAAAGCATTTCCTTCGGCTGTTCGGTACCAAATTGGATTTCCAATTGAGTCATATTTTACAAGAATGAAGTCGTAGTTGGTGCTGGGTGGAGTAGGAGCCAGGTTTCCAATCTGAATACCCGCTGTTACATAATACCCGGTGATGTAACAGTTATTGTTTCGATCGATATCAATGCCTAACCCTTCTTCATTGTAGTATCCAGTAATACCATTTGCCCAGCCCCATGTGGGCAATGACTGTGCATTTACTAACGAATATGAAACCACTATATAGCATACTAACATCGCTAGTAAACGTTTGATAGGAGGTAGTTTCATGTTAACGTAAAATTTCGATTGATATATGTTTGATAATGAGTGACTCTAAGGTACATAAATTTCACATTCATCAAGCTATGTACTCTACAACTATTTTACGGCAAGCATACTCTTAGGTACCCAAACTTTTTGTCTCCCTGATAAGCAAATATGCACTTCGTCGGTATGAGTTGTGTGTGCATCGCCGTCGGTTTGCATGGTGGTTAGTCCCGGTGCTGATATCGTTATCTCTTTACCTGAAAAGCATTGTACATAGCGACTCTTATGGAGTGATTGTGTCATCATTCGAAGGGCTAAGAGTAGGGCCATGGGCTTGGGGAATTTCTTTATGACTATTACCTGTAGCTGTCCATCCGTACAATCGGCATGAGGTGCCACTACAAAGTTGTAACCGAGGTGTGAACCATTGGAAACCGTAATCATAAAGGCTTTTACAAGCATGGTATTTCCGTCGATGGTAAGGAGATATTCTTTCTCTTGGAAAGGCAATATTTGCTGCAAGATGATGCGGACATAGGAAAGGAATCCTCGTTTTTTACTGTGTTTAAAAGCATCTGTAATACAAGCATCAAAACCTACTCCGGCATTGCTAACAAATACTTGTTCATTGGCAGTGGCAACATCTATTGCAACAGTATGGTTTTGGTTTATCAAATGAATTGCCTTCTTTACATCCGAAGGAATATGAAGGGCACGTGCAAATCCATTACCGGAGCCCATCGGGATAATGCCTACAATCGTCGGGTATTGGCGCAGCCCTGCAATAACATCATTGAGTGAGCCATCGCCACCAACAGCTATTACTCCGTACACGCCCTTTTCTGCAGCTTCTTTTGCAAGCTCAATTCCGTGTTTGGCATATTGAGTATAGCACAGCTCATACTCATATTGGGTTGTGTCTAATTGTTGCTGTATGACTTTCGAAAGCGTTTTGTTCCTATCAGTCCCGGCATGAGGGTTAATGATAAACACAAGCTGCTTCTTCCTCATAATAACTGTGCTTTCAAACTGAGGTCCATGCTGACAGCATGATGGATAATGGCACCAACCGAAATATAGTCCACACCGGTTTCGGCATAAGCCACTACATTATCTATGTTGATACCGCCAGACGCTTCGGTTTCGCATTGTTTGTTGATAAGCGCTACGGCAGTTTTTATATCCTCTGGTTTGAAGTTGTCCAACATGATTCGTTGTACATTCCCTACTGACAGTACTCTTTGTACATCTTCAAGGGTACGGGTTTCTACTTCAATGGCTAGCGACAGTTGGTTTTCTTTTAAGTATTGTTGCGTTTGGGTAATGGCTTTTTCGATACCACCACAATAGTCAATATGATTGTCCTTCAGCATGACCATATCATATAAACCCATTCGATGGTTTTGCCCTCCACCCAATACTACTGCCTCTTTTTCGAATTGCCTAAAGAGTGGTGTTGTCTTTCGGGTATCTAATATTTTAGCAGGATAGTTTTTTATCTTTTCTACAAATTGATGCGTGAGGGTAGCAATGCCACTCATGCGTTGCATACAATTTAGGCTGAGTCTTTCTGCCATTAAGATCGTATGCACTTTTGCAGTTACTTCAAAGGCAATATCACCATACTTAACCGGTGTGCCGTCATTCAAAAACAGATTGAATTTTGCTTCGGGCTCCAGGTAATGAAAGATGGCTTGTGCTAAAGAAACACCGGCTAATATCCCGTCTTCTTTTACTTTCAAAATGGCTTTTCCTTGCGCCTTAGCATCAATGCTGGCAAGGGTAGAGTAGTCGCCACTGCCAATATCTTCTTTCAATGCGGCAGCTATAAATTCGGTCTGTGTCATGGTCGCAAGATAGATGGATTCAGTTAAGGATACGAAATGTTCGGGTAGGCAAGAAATGATTATACTCTCCAATCTACAATTTGGTTGACCCATTCTTCTCGATAAGGTGTTTCAATGCGAATGTAGTTGTCGGTATATCCTTCCATCATACCGTTCTTGTTGGAGCTTTCAAATAATACCGGTCTTTGTTGCCCTTGATGCAGTATGGTGAAGTGTTGCATTTTGTGAAATGACAATTGGCGTAGTACCTTATTTCGTTCATTACGAATCGCAATTGGAACAACCGGCTTAATCTCTAACGCTTGTGTATGTGCGCGTTCCGAGTAGGTGAACACATGGAAATAGGATACATCCATAGCGTTTAAAAAATCGTATGTTTCATTAAAGTCGTCATCTGTTTCTGAAGGGAAGCCCACAATAACATCTACTCCAATGCAACAATGCGGCATCAATTTTTTAATTTCTGTGACACGGTCGGCGTATAATTCTCTCACATAACGACGGCGCATCAGTCCTAATATTTTATTACTACCACTTTGCAATGGTATGTGGAAGTGAGGCATGAACTTCTTTGAAGCTGCAACAAAACGAATGACATCATTGGAAAGCAAGTTGGGTTCAATAGAAGAGATGCGATACCGTTCTATACCTTCCACCGAGTCTAATGCCCTTATTAATTCCAGAAAATCTTCTTCTCTTTTCTTGCCACCATCGGTACCCTTTCCGAAGTCGCCTAAATTGATACCGGTTAACACTACTTCTTTTGTTCCTTGTTTCACTAAGTTTCTAACATTTTGAAGCACTCCTTCGATGCTATCGCTGCGGCTATGCCCACGGGCTAATGGAATGGTACAGTAGGAACATGTATAATCGCAACCGTCTTGCACTTTCAAGAAAGTACGGGTACGGTCGCCCATCGAAAAAGAACTGTGAAAACCCTCCACATCGTCGATATCACAAGAGCAAATTTTCGTGCTGTCTCCTTTAGAAAATTCTTTTAAATGCTTAGCCAAGTTGAATTTTTCGGTAGCACCCAACACTAAGTCCACGCCTTCTATTTCGGCTATTTCTTTGGGCTTTAATTGGGCATAACAGCCAATAACCACAACGGTACTTTCCGGTGCTCGGCGTTGGATACGGCGCACAATCTGCCTACATTCTTTATCGGCATTATCGGTTACAGAGCAGGTGTTAATAACATAGATATCGGCATGTTCATCAAATTCTTTCTTGATATAGCCATCCGCTTCCAATGTTCTACTGATGGTAGAGGTTTCGGAAAAATTAAGTTTGCAACCCAGTGTATGAAAGGCTACTGATTTTGTGGACATCATATTTCGGCGGCAAAGGTACGGAATAGAAGCATTTCTACAGGAGCTAATCCGTCACACATCTAGCAATCATACATCACAATGTAAAAGAATACGCCACCGACGTATAGCGTATCGTCGGTGGCGTTCTGTAGGAATTTCTTAGAAACGATACCCAAATCGGAAGTTGAAATTGACGATAGGATTTCCGTCTTCGTATGGCATACTAAGGTAGGTATTGGTTGGGTTGTAGTTTTTATTGACATTGATGAAGTAGGGTATTCCCAATCCAAACTCAAGTCCCAAGTACAACTTTTCGGTCGCTTGTATGTTTAATGAATTGTTGACCATTATTCCCATTAAGAAAATATCGTTCTTAAGCGAAGTATAGGTATTGGTTTGTGTAATGGGGTCAAATACCATACGGTCTTCCGATATAGAGCCCGTACCAATGGGTACAGCTACACCTAATCCGTAGCGCACTTTACCGTCATTACGACTACCTAAATAAACCTTTGTACCCGGGTAAAACCAAAGCATGGAAGAGCTTCTATTGTCACCATTAAAACTGTAATTGGAATAGTTACGAAAATTGTATGCAACCGGAAAAACGATAGAAACAAAGGCATCTTTGCCCAATAATCTTTCATAGCTAACACCTACACCTACGGCACTAGTGTTGGTCATCCAAAGCGGCGCAATTGCGATGATGTTTTTTCCGGAACTACCGGGATCCGAAAATTTCTTCTTCGTAGTACCATTGCTTGGTTCCGTATCTGCCCATCTTTCTTCAGACCCATTTTCGTACTTAATTCGTTGTATTTCTCTCATTGGTAGCACATAATCAGGACCATTTAGGTTGCTCCATTTTTTGTACTTAATTGTTTTATTGGTGACCTCAATGATTTTTACTTGTTCATTGATGCCATTCTTCTTGTAAAGAACATCTTGTGCTGTTGCTGCTGATATAAAAGAAAAGAATACCAAAAACGTAAGGGCTGATTTCAACATAAGTTGGCTTTGTTTTTTAGGATTAGTAAAGTTATGTGTTAATAATATTGTTTCGAAAATATATAAATAGACTAATGGTGTTATTAACGAAGAGGAAACTACGATTATTGTATTCCCTCTGCTTTTATCAAGACGAAATCCTTGTCGCTAATATTGGGCAAAAAGAAAAGCTGTCCGATAATAGACAGCCTTTACTTTGAAAGATATGGAAACAAATTATTTCGAGTACAATTCTACGATAAGTTGTTCCTTGATATTTTCGGGAACATTTTCGCGCTCTGGGTTAGCGATGTAGGTTCCTTTGTATTCTTTTTCGTTGAACTCAACCCAATTGATTTTTGGATTTTTTGTACCAACAATAGCTTTAATGCTGTCACTGGCTTTTGATTTGGGTTTTAGTTCAATTACATCACCTGGTTTTAAAGTATAAGAAGGAATGTTTACGATGCTTCCGTTAACCATGATGTGTTTGTGCGAAACTAATTGGCGAGCAGCGGGGCGAGTAGGCGCAATGCCCATACGATAAACGGTATTGTCTAAACGCGCTTCCAACAATTTTATCAAGTTTTCGCCGGTAGCACCTTTCAAACGAGCTGCTTCTACATAGATGTTGCGGAATTGCTTTTCCAACACACCGTAAGTATATTTTGCTTTTTGTTTTTCTTTCAACTGAATAGCGTATTCAGATTGAGACTTGCGCTTACGTGTAGCGCCATGCATACCGGGAGGGTTGCTGTTTTTTGCTAAGTTTTTGCCGGAGCCTAAGATGGGTTCACCAAAGATGCGGCAGATTCTGTTTTTTGGTCCTGTATAACGTGCCATGTTTTGTATTTATGCGATTTTATTTTTCGTTAGCCTTTCCCTTTCATCAAAATCGCAAAACCGGAAAGCGAGAGGCTATGTTTAGTGTTTGCAATAATGTTATTAAACTCTTCTTTTCTTAGGAGGACGACAACCGTTGTGTGGAAGCGGTGTTACGTCTTTGATAGACACTACTTCGATACCGGATTGAGAGAGCGAGCGAATAGCACCTTCACGTCCAGAACCTGGTCCTTTTACGTACACATCTACTTTTTTCAAACCTGCATCCATAGCTACCTTAGCGCAGTCTGCAGCTGCGGTTTGTGCAGCATATGGTGTATTTTTCTTAGAACCACGGAAGCCCATTTTACCGGCTGAAGACCAAGAAATTACTTGTCCGCTTTTGTTGGTTAATGAGATGATGATGTTGTTAAAAGTAGCGCTGATGTGTGCATCGCCATGTGGCTCTACTTTTACGATTCTTTTTTTGGTAGCCGTTTTTGAGGCTTTACCTTGTGCTTTTGCCATTTTTTTTTATTAGGTAGTCAAAAAATAATAAGCAGTTGTTGTGCAAACTGCTGTGAGTGGCTCCTCCATGTTCACCCGACACATCCGGCAGCTACTCGATATGGGTGAAAAATAACCCACATGCTGATATGGTTATCTGCATGTGGGCAAATATTATTTCTTAGGTGCTTTCTTTTTACCTGCAACCGTTCTACGTTTTCCTTTTCTGGTACGGCTGTTGGTACGGGTGCGTTGTCCACGAAGAGGTAATCCCTTACGGTGACGAAGCCCACGATAGCAAGCGATATCCATTAAACGTTTAATATTCATTTGCACTTCTGAGCGCAATTGACCTTCAACCTTAAACTCTCCGCCGATGATATTACGAATAGCAGTTTGCTCATCATCACTCCAATCTACTGCCTTTTTATTACGATCAATACCGGCTTTATCAAGAATGTACTGAGCAGTGCTTGAGCCAATGCCATAAATATAGGTAAGGGCTATTTCACCACGCTTGTTTTTTGGAAGGTCTATACCAGCTATACGAGCCATTATAAATTTGAATTTTTATTTTAATAATTTGGATTATCCCTGACGTTGTTTGAAGCGAGGGTTTTTCTTGTTAATTACATAAAGCTTGCCTTTGCGACGTACGATTTTGCAATCTTCGCTGCGCTTTTTTATTGCTGCTCTTACTTTCATGATTGTTGCTATTTCTTGGAAAAGTGAAAACTATTTATACCTATATATTATACGACCACGGCTCAAATCATACGGGCTCATTTCTACACCTACTTTATCTCCCGGCAGAATACGTATATAGTGCATACGCATTTTTCCGGAGATGGTGGCAAGTATTTCATGCCCATTTTCAAGACGCACGCGAAACATTGCATTCGACAATGCTTCTACAATTACGCCGTCTTGTTTGATTAGTGACTGTTTAGCCATATTAAAAAGGAACGCAAAGGTAGGAAAAATATATTTCCAATTCAAAAAAATATAAAAAAAATATCCGCAAATATCTTTTGGGCTTGAAAAAACATTCGTAATAATAGTTTTTAGGGCAAATGCCTCTACTCGCATGGGGGGTAGATTATTGAAAAAAATATTTTTAGTTTAGTGGTCGAATTGATGGGCTTTAGTATATATGGATGTTAACGCTTATTTGAAACGAATACATTTTTGGGGAACCGGTATCGCTGATTTTTCAGCCTTGGAGAAATTAATCCAAGCGCATATAATGGCAGTCCCATTTGAGAATATTGATATTCAATTAATGTGCCCCATTGTGTTAGACACAAGCAGCTTGTTTAGAAAAGTGGTTTTGAATAATCGAGGTGGGTACTGTTATGAATTAAATGGATTGTTTGGGGCATTGCTAAAAGCAATAGGGTTTCAAGTGTACTATATCTCTGGAAGCATTACCAAAGGGAAAAATATAGGTCCACTGTATGACCACCTTGCCCTTGTGGTAGTAATAGATAGCCAGCGATGGCTGGTCGATGTAGGTTTTGGAGATTTTTCAATGAAACCTCTGTTAATTGACAATACCCATCCGCAATTTGACGGGCAACATTACTACCAAATTCAACCGAAGGGTAATGATTTTATTGTGGGTAAATGGTTGCCGGAGCATAACCATTTTATGAGCGAATATGTATTTTCGTTATTGCCTCGTCAATTAGGTGAGTTTAAGGACATTAACGATATTAAGCAATCGCAGCCGAACTCTCTTTTTATGCAAAACTTAATTTGTACCATCCCTACAACGAATGGACGGACAACACTCATCAACAATCGCTTGATTCAAACTATCGGAAAAAAGAAGACGGAAACCACATTAACTGATAACAATGCAATTTGGTCTGTTCTAAAAAAGCACTTTAATGCACCTGAAATGGAGAATAGAAAGGGGGTTCCATTTTGTTTTGAAGCATTACATGCATATTACCAAAGCTAATGTTCCTATTCTTTATCGAAACTAAAACTCATACCGGATTGCTGTAATAGAAGTCGTTTTACAGACTCATCTGCTTCGATGGAAAACATCATGACTACGCCAGCTGCATCATACCGAAATTCCACTTCGTTGATGGTGGTAAGGATGAAACGCCCTTGTCCGGTGGCTTGCCCAATAAGGTTTTTGCCGTCGCTGGTGATGGTTATCTTTAGTGGAAAATCTTTTGAAGAATAAGTGCCTTCATAGCGTTTCAGTTTCTCTTTGCTCAATTGTACGGGAGGCAGAAAAACGGGTATCTCATATTTTTTATCATAGCAAATGCTTAAGATGCCTATCATGATATCATTCATTTGATAGGCTAGTCCGTTGCATAGTAAGGCAATGCTAAGTTTTTTATCGGGAAAATAACATAGGGAAGAGCTGAATCCATCAATACTGCCATTGTGAGCAAAACCAGCATGTTCATAAAATGGTACTTGAAACATTCCCTTGCCAAACCCATCTTTTATCGTTTTCATTTCTTCCAAAGAAGCCTTGCTGACAAGCTTCCCACCAAATAGTGCTTGAATAAATTGGTTGAGTTCTGGTGCCGTTGAAACAATGGCACCGGCACCACCGGGTGTACTCATATCGGTTTCCGAATCTATGCCCCAGTTCACGCCATCAAAACCATAAGAATAGGCTTCGTTTTTCTTAGGGCTTATCTTTCCGCCCACAGTTGTTTTCTTCAATCCTGCTTTTTTAGCAATCCTGCTTTTTAGATTGGCTTGATACGATTTACCAGTAATGCTTTCAATGATGTACCCCAATAACACGTAGTTGGTATTGCTGTATCCTACGCTATCACCGGGTTGAAACACGGGTTTCTGACGTGAGAATAACTGCAGCATTTCTGCCTTTGTATGAGGCTTTGAAAGAAAAGCCACACCGGCACTATCCGTAAAGTTGAACAATCCACTGTGATGATTCAAGAGCTGCTCAATTGTAATGATCGATGCATTGGGCAGTTGTGGAAAATAGGTACTCAATGTTGTTTGAAGCGTGAGTTTCTTTTCATCTATCAATTGAAAAATTATGGTAGCCGTAAACATCTTGGTGATGGAACCAATACGGTAGCGGGTTTGCGTATTGGCAGCGTGTTTACCTTCTAATTGTTGATAGCCGAGTGCCTTTGAATAAAGGATTTTATCCCCTTCCATGATGGCAATATTGCCCATCATTTTGTTATGGGTTTCTAAGGTGTGCATCAGACTATCCATCTTTGCTTTGTTAAACGAGCTTTGGGCAAATGCCGTGAGGGTAGTGCAAAGGAGTACAGCAAAAGCAATGAATTGTTTTTTCATAGAATGTTTTATGTAGATGATGTTATGGCAGCTCCATACCAGTAGTTATCATTGATAAGAGCCTTTCATCCTAATTTGTTTTAAGAAAAAATATAGTGATAAAAAATTGGGGCTAAAGGTCACACAAAAAATTCATTGTATCTACACCATCGGCATAATCTGTTAAGGCTGGAAACTGAGCTCTGCCAAATGGTGTTTTTTCTTTACATACGATAGCCTGTATATCTTGATGGGTTTCTAACGATGAAATATGCGCTTCTTTATCGGTATAATAACGGTAATGCAATACACTCACTGCCGAAAAGGGTAATTCGTTTTCTACTAACAACACTACTTCATTGGTCAAACAAGGTATTTTGTTGAGCAGATAAATAGCCAAGTGGTAATCATAATTGTTTTTATACTTATGATGATCCATATAAAAGCGGTACTCTGAGAATGTTTCCAACAATTGATCGAATACATAACCTTTGGGTACGCAAAGCTGTGTCACATTTCTGCAACCTAATCCAAAATAGCTGAACACGTCTTTTGCTAATGCATGAAAATCTTCCGTCGTTTCTGTGCCGTCCAGTATAGCTACAGATGTTCTGTTTTGGCGAATGATATGTGGGTATTTCCCGAAATATTGCTCAAAGTATCGAGCCGAATTATTACTGCCGGTAGCAATGTAAGCAGTAGCATTTTTTAATTGTTCTGATATAATGATTTGGTCTGATAGAGCCGGGTCCCAAGCTATCAGTTGGTTAATGATTTGTCGCATCAGCCATTCATCTTTTGAAGAAAGCTTGAGGTGCAAGGTGTGCCCACTGATAAACCCACATAGAAAATCATGAAACCCTACTAAAGGAATATTGCCCGCCATCACAATGCCTACTTTTTGTGGAGCTACCGGCAGATGATACATCTCTACCCACTGCCGTAGTGCTGTTGGGTGAAGATAACGACGGGTGATATGATCGATAGCTAATTGAATATTTTCTTCCGTAAACCAAGCATTGCTGTTCATGGCACGCTGCTTTGCTACTTCCCAATTGGCATCGTCAGACTGTATATATTCCGATAAACGCAACAATAGGTCTATTCGTTTTTCTAATTCCATCATTATTATTTGTGTGTGCGAAGTTGTAACTTTGTTATCACAAATAAAACTGAAAATATGGCTATCATAATCACTGACGATTGTATTAACTGCGGAGCATGTGAGCCGGAATGTCCTAATAATGCTATTTATGAAGGAGGGGTAGAATGGGCAGTGGCAGACGGCACTTCTGTAAAAGGAGATTTTGTATTAATGAACGGCTCTCATACAGATGCAGATGAGCGTCATGCACCCATTGCGGTGGATTATTATTATATCGTACCTGATAAATGTACCGAATGCCAAGGGTTTCATGACGAGCCCCAATGTGCGGCTGTTTGCCCGGTTGATTGCTGCGTACCCGACGAAAAGTATCGCGAAACAATTGAAGAACTTCTTGCCAAAAAAGACAAAATGCACTTATAGTTGTAAAACTATTATAGATTCAGGCTTCGTTTCATACGTTGGATTGTTATGAAACGAAGCCTATTTTTTTGCTTATTCCTATTCTAAATCCCTCAATATTTTCTTGAGCCAATTTTTCTAATCAGTATCACTACTTGATGGGTTGCTGCATGATGTTTGTCATGTTTTAAGGAAGTTGTGATAAGTATTTTTACCTCTTTATTATGAGGGATCATCAATTGAAGGTTGTTGTATTTACGGTACTCACCGTGCTTTTCTTGTGCTATAGTTTTGTTTTGTATTTCAAAGACTATCAAGAAACCGTTCCGGCAGATGCTCTCGCACAAAAAGGGAAAGACATCTGGCAACAAAAAAACTGCGGCTCTTGTCATCAGTTGTACGGATTGGGGGGGCATTTAGGTCCCGACCTTACGAATGTGTATGGCAAAAGAGAACAGCCTTACATCGAAGCCTTTTTGCGTACCGGCACTACGGTAATGCCTAACTTTCATTTATCAGATAGTGAAATAAACGCACTGATTGCCTTCTTTAAATACACAAATACTACCGGAGTTGCCGATCCGCGAAGTTTTACAAAACATTTAGATGGAACCATATCACAACAGTCGTCTTCCGTACGCTAGAAACTATATTACCGTTGGCTTATTATTCTTGATGGCTGCGCTGTTATTTGGGTTGCTGGCAGCCATGCAATACATTGTTCCCGGTTGGGGCAGAGATGTTTTTTCATTTGAAAAACTGCGCCCCTTACATGTTTCATCGGCTGTGTTTTGGATATTGATGGCAGCTATGGGAGCGGTATTGACCTATATTTCGGAAGGAGAGAATACAGTTCGGAAACCGACTTGGATAAAAGTACAATTCTATCTTTTTACCTTTTCTTTTGCTGCTATTTTACTTTCTTATTGCTTTGGTATTTTTAGCGGAAGAGAATACTGGGAGTTTCATCCCTACTTTTCGATACTCATCGTAATAGGGTGGATTGTTTTTTTGCTGAATTTCTTTCATTATTTCAAAACGCTAAAGCACCAACCCGTTTACATTTGGATGTGGATGACCGGCGTGGTGTTTTTCTTGTTCACTTACTTGGAGTCCAATCTTTGGCTCTTGCCGGGTGTGCGCCATCGGCTGGTGCAAGACATGACGATACAGTGGAAGTCGTATGGATCGATGGTGGGTGCCTGGAATATGTTGATATACGGTAGTTCCATTTTTTTGATGGATAAAATTGCAGGGAATCAAACCTATAGTCGCTCTCCAATGGCTTTTGCTTTATACGCGTTGAGCTTGTTCAACCTGATGTTTAACTGGGGGCATCATATCTATACATTGCCTACAGCGCCTTATGTAAAGTACATTGCTTATTTCGTAAGCATGACGGAGCTTTTCATCCTCGGACGTATCATCTACGGATGGAGCCAAACGCTTTCAACGGCACGTAAGTACGCTCATATTTATTCCTATAAATTTTTGTTTGCAGCAGATGCTTGGGTGTTTGCCAATTTGGGATTAGCCATCGTTATGTCGGTACCGGCATTTAATATATACATGCACGGCACCCATGTGATAGTGGGGCATACGATGGGCACTACTATTGGCATCAACACCATGCTACTCTTGGCTTTTGCTTATAATATTTTGGGCAATGATAGTCGGTATCAATTATCAACTTCTCGTTTTTCTGTTGCATATAACATTACACAAATTAGTTTAGCTAGTTTTTGGTTGGCACTTATTGTTGCCGGTTTTTTAAAATCATATTGGCAAATGACGGAGCCTACCATTGCCTATGGTGAGTTGTGGAATCGGATGCGTCCGCTGTTTTATATCTTTTATGTAGCCGGTTTGGGGTTGGCGGTTGGGTTATTGTATTTGGCTGTTCCTCTTATTCGCAGCGGTTTTTCTAAAGCGTCATCGAAATAACATGATGGCTGTTTGCACAAAGAAGTGCACTAGCGCATGAAAGCAACAAGCTAAAATATCATGAATTTTGTTTTAAGTCCATCCGGTTTCTCCAATATAAAAGCAAGGATTAAGTTGCCCGAAGACGCCTCAACCCTTGCTGTCGTATTATTGTTGAATGCTTGTTAGATATGTTGCTTGAAGTATTCCAACGTTCTTCTCAGCCCTTCTTGCCGATCTACTTTAGGTTCCCAGTTCAATATTGTTTTCGCTTTGGTAATATCGGGTTGTCTTTGTTTGGGGTCGTCTTGTGGTAAGGGTTCATAAACAATCTTTACATTGTTGCCCACTAAGGCTACCACCTCTTCTGCAAATTGCTGTAAAGAGATTTCTACCGGGTTCCCAATATTCACGGGATGGTGATAATCCGAAAGCAAAAGTTTATAAATGCCGGCTACCAAGTCATCTACATAACAGAAAGAGCGTGTTTGTGAGCCGTTTCCGAATACCGTTACATCTTCATTACGCAACGCTTGGCTCATAAAGGTGGGCAAGGCACGACCGTCATCCAGTCGCATACGAGGACCATAGGTATTGAAGATGCGAACGATGCGAGTTTCTACACCATGAAAATTATGGTAAGCCATCGTCATACTTTCCATAAAGCGTTTTGCTTCGTCGTACACACCTCTCGGTCCGATGGGGTTTACATTGCCCCAATATTCTTCTTTTTGCGGATGCACCAAGGGGTCGCCATATACTTCAGAGGTTGATGCTACCAATATTCTAGCGCCTTTTGCCTTTGCCAAACCTAATAAATTGTGTGTGCCGAGCGAGCTAACTTTCAGTGTTTGAATCGGCATTTTTAAATAATCAATCGGAGATGCCGGAGAGGCAAAGTGTAGGATGTAATCGATATCGCCCGGAACGTGTACAAACTTCGTTACATCATGATGGTAAAATTCAAAATTCTTCGAAGGGAATAAGTGTTCAATGTTTTTTATGTTGCCGGTTAGCAAGTTGTCCATGCCAATTACATAATATCCTTCTTTAAGGAATAAATCGCAGAGATGAGAACCGAGAAAACCGGCAGCACCTGTTATGAGTACTCTTTTCATGTATGTTTTTAAAACGGTGTTTGGGTATGTTTGGGTGAAATAATGCTATGTTGGTTTAAGTCGTAGTAGTATGTTGTTTCATGCTCAACTTACCTAAGATAATACTGACATTAAGTTCGTAGCCCAAAAGTATGATTAATGTGGTAATTCGCAACCATACCATGAAGGCAATAATAGTACCGATAGGGCCATATATTTTGTTGTAGTTCAAAAAATGTTCGACCAAGAAAAAGAATATTGCCGTTGCAAGTATAATAAGTGTAGTAGAAAAAATAGCTCCGGGAGAAAAGAAGGGCATTGGGTCTTTTAGCGAAGGCCCATACCGGTAAATGATACAAATCGATAAGAATACTAAGGTTATTAATATCAACATACTTACCAGTTTTACGACTATCACATTATCAAACAACATCAAAATCCATTCATTCAAAGCACTGGATTGAATGATTAATGCCGTCAATGAAACCATGGCTACCAACATGAGTAAAAAGGTGAGCTTAATAGCCGTCCAGCGCCGCTTGAGACCGGTTCTGGCAATATAGCCATCGTGGCTGCGGTCAAAGCTGAGCATCAATCCCATCATGCCATTGGAAGAGAAAAATATCGTTAAGAAGATACCAAAAGAAAGCAAGTCGCGTCGTTCGTTGTTTAAAAAATCATCCACCACATGCAAGATGCTTTGCTGCAATTGGTTGTTGGGTGTCATCAACATGATGGCATAATTGATGGTTTCTTGCACTCCTTTTATGGGTAGATAAGGCACCAGTGAAAAAAGGAAAAGCAAGGTAGGCGGCAGTGCCATCAAAAAACTAAATGTCACAGCAGCACTTCGCTCATTCAGTTTGCTATTGCGCACTTGCTGAAAAAAGAAGGCTAATACCTTGTATAAAGAAAGTCCTTTTGTACCCGGGAAAGTGATGTGGTTAGTACGCTCAATGATGCTGCGCACTACCGGAATCTTTTCTAGGAATCCTATTATGTCTTTCATTTTGCGGCAAGCTACTGACAATTATTTTTTCGTGGCAATGTTTTTTATAGATAAAATAGTAGCGGCTAAGAGTACTACTTCCACTTATCATACAGCCATTTTTATTTACCAAGCAAGCAAGTATGCATCGGGTAAATTGATGGCAGAACTAAAGATGGATTTTAGTACGTTTGCTTTTCTTTTTTCAAAAAATATTCATGGACAAATTCACGGTTTTAAAAAATAAAATTGAAGAAGCATTAAAAGGAGGAGGCGAAAAGCGCATCGAAAGCCAACATAAAAAAGGTAAGCTAACTGCAAGAGAACGTATTTCCCTTTTGCTGGATGAAGGAAGTTTTGAAGAAGTGGGTATGCTAGTAGCACATCGCAGCCAAGACTTCGGTATGGAAAACGAAATCTATTTGGGGGATGGTGTCGTTACCGGTTATGGAACGGTGAATGGTCGGTTGGTATATGTATTCTCACAAGATTTCACGGTATTTGGTGGAAGCCTATCTGAAACTCATGCTGAAAAAATTTGCAAAATCATGGACTTGGCCATGCAGAATGGTGCTCCCGTTATCGGGCTCAACGATAGCGGTGGTGCACGCATACAAGAGGGTGTGGTGTCATTGGGTGGTTATGCAGATATCTTTCATCGTAATGTAAAAGCTTCCGGTGTGATTCCACAATTATCCGCCATTATGGGACCCTGTGCCGGTGGCGCGGTTTATTCTCCTGCTATTACTGATTTTATTTTGATGGTTGAGCAGACCTCATACATGTTTGTTACCGGACCGAATGTGGTGAAAACCGTAACCCACGAAACTGTAACCAGTGAAGAATTAGGAGGTGCTCAAACCCATGCGTCTAAATCGGGTGTTACACAGTTTGCCTGTACCAACGAACTGGAATGTATCGACCATCTTAAAAAGCTACTGAGTTATATGCCGCAGAATTGTGAAGAAGAGGCACCCGTATATCCATACGAGGCAAGTGATGAAACAAGAGCAGCATTGAACACCATCATACCTGATAACCCCAATCAGCCTTATGATATGAAAGAAGTGATTGATGCGGTGGTGGATGCCGATTCTTTCTTGGAAGTACACAAAGACTTTGCAGAAAATATTGTAGTTGGTTTCGCTCGCTTAGCTGGAAGAAGCATTGGCATTGTAGCCAATCAACCGGCTTGTTTGGCGGGCGTTTTGGATATTAACTCCAGCAAAAAAGGAGCTCGCTTTACACGCTTCTGCGATGCCTTCAACATTCCTTTATTAGTATTGGTAGATGTGCCGGGCTTTTTGCCGGGTACCGACCAAGAGTGGAATGGTATCATCACCAATGGGGCAAAATTGTTGTTTGCACTCAGCGAAGCAACCGTGCCCAAAGTGACATTGATAACCCGAAAAGCCTACGGTGGTGCCTATGATGTGATGAACTCCAAACATATTGGTGCCGATATGAACTATGCCTGGCCTTCAGCCGAAATTGCGGTGATGGGTGCCAAAGGAGCTGCTGAAATTATTTTCAAAAAAGAAATTGCAGAAGCCGCAGATAAAGAAGCCAAGTGGAAAGAAAAAGAAGCGGAATACGGAGAACTTTTCGCCAATCCCTATCGTGCTGCTGCCAGAGGCTTTATTGACGAGGTTATTATGCCCGAACAATCGAGACAGAAATTGATAAAAACCTTTACCATGCTGCAAAACAAAGTAGCTACCATGCCCCGAAAAAAACACGGTAATATTCCGTTGTAATGAATGGTTGAGGGGGGGCGTGAGAAAAATTATTCCAAAATAATAACGGCTTTATGTGTTGATGTAATTCACATAAAGCCGTTTTGGTGTTCCATTAATCAGCCGGAATATTAATCTAATACGGATAAACTATGTTGGATGATGCTCACACACTCGTCCACCTGTGCTCGTGTGATGAGTAGCGGTGGTGAAAAACGGATTTTATCTCCATGTGTGGGCTTCGCTAACAAACCATTATCCTTCATGGCTACGCAGAGTTTCCACGCAGCATCTTGTTCTGCATGATGGATAACAATCGCATTGAAAAGCCCTTTGCCTCTTACTAATTGTATATGGGGACTGTTTAAGGCTTCTAATTGAGCTCGTAGGTAAGCTCCTTGCTCCATTGCGTTCTCTGCCATGCGCTCGTCTTTCAATACTTGCAAAGAGGCAATGGCTACTTTAGCGGCTAGCGGATTGCCGCCATAGGTTGAACCGTGTTGTCCCGGTTGTATGGTAAGCATGATGTCATCATCCGCTAATACTGCCGATATGGGCATGGTACCACCGGATAAGGCTTTACCCAATATCAATATATCCGGACGAACTTCTTCGTAATCGCAAGCCAACATCTTGCCGGTACGTGCCAATCCGGTTTGTATTTCATCGGCTATAAAGAGCACATTGGCGTCTTTACATAAGCTGGCAACTTGATGAAGGTATCCGCTATTAGGTACTACTACACCGGCTTCTCCTTGGATGGGCTCCACCAAAAAACCGGCTACATTTTTATCTTGCAAAGCTTGTTGTAATGCAGGTATATCATTGTAGGGAATTACTTCGTAACCAGGCATAAATGGGCCATAGTTGCCGGTAGCAGTAGGGTCGGTACTGAAGGAAATAACATTGAGGGTGCGACCGTGGAAGTTATCGGAACAAACAATAATCTTTCCCTTGTTTTCAGGAATGCCTTTCACTTGGTAGCCCCATTTGCGAGCCAACTTAATTGCTGTTTCTACGGCTTCTACGCCGGTGTTCATGGGCAGCACTTTGTCGTAGCCAAAGTAGCGTGTGATGTATTCCTCATACTCGCCCAAGCAATCATTGTAAAAAGCTCTGGAGGTAAGTGTCAGCTTTTGTGCTTGCTCCATAAAGGCTGCCAATATGGTAGGGTGGCAATGCCCTTGGTTGACGGCGGAGTATCCGGATAAAAAATCAAAGTATTGTTTACCCTCAACATCCCATACGTGTACTCCCTTGCCACGAGCTATTACTACCGGTATGGGGTGGTAGTTGTGCGCACCGTATTTTTCTTCTCGTTGTATAAATTTTTCAGATAAGGCTGATGTGGAAATAGTCTGATTCATGACCGCAAAACTACAGATAATAATTCGGAGTGCATGAGCCAGCGTATGCCTTGTTTCTTTTTATGCAATCATATAATAGTCTTAAATGCGTTGCCCAAAGCCACTTTCAAAAATATATCAACAGATATTGGGTGCTTATTTCAGAAAACAACGATTATTTTTTAGTCCATTTATACCGATAAGGCATCCCTTCAAAGGTTGTTTCGAGCAGGTACATGCTTGCCGGTAATTCGGGCAATGTTACTCGATATATCGTTTTATCAGGATGGATATACGACTCTGCTTTCAATACCATCTGACCGGTTAGTGTATAAACGGCTACTTGCATCTTACCTCTTTTTTCGGTAGTAACATGTAGTTGCAATTCTTGCTCTACCGGATTTTGAATGATGGACACTCGATAAGCGGTAGCACTCGTTGGCTGCACCGGTTGTACGGATAAAGGCGGGTCGATGGCACGAGTGTACCAAATAGGAGCCGAAAGCGTACGTTTGCCACTCCACAGAATATCGGCATAATAATAAGCAGTGCTAGCCGTGAGTAGTGTGATGTCGGTATAGTTCAATGTATAGTTTTTTTTACTGGTGATTTCAGTAGGCATAACACCACTGCCGGGAATGCCACTATACAATCGAATGATGGGCGTGTCGGAAGTTTGAGTTGGGTCTTCTACATGTACATGTATAGCCGGAGCCAATTCATGCGTTAGCGTACTGCCCATAGGCGTGCCGTAAATACTGAATTGCACACGGGTATCGCCATCTTGTGTTGCATAGAATGATCGGTTTTTGATGGCTTGCAAAAAAGACGACTTCGAAATGGATTGGGTAATTACGGCGGTTCGGGTTTGTGCGGTTCTTCCGAAGGTCATATTATGGTTGTCGTGGTCTATCATTGGAGCTACATGATATCCTTTGGATAATAGTTGCAAATAGTAAGGAAGGAATTGCATATTACTGCCTGGGCTCATATAGTTGGTATCGGTACTGAAAGCTGGACCACTTTCTAAGGCAACACCCACAATAGCGCTATCAAAGGCTGCATTGTAAGGAATCGATGCCAAGTTTTGATAATCATTAAACGAAGGATGCGCCAGCGATACAAAGGCATTATTGGTAGTGAATTTATTGACGGTTTGAAAAAGTCCTTGCGTTGAGGAGTAGTCGTTTTTGGGAACATAAATATTATAGTTCGGATTACCACTTACTGTTTCCCATCCAATCAATGAATCGATACCATATACGAGGGAATGTCCGCCATTAGTTTGTGTGCCCCATTCCATACCATATAGGGCTAAGAATCCTGAATGGTTGTTGGTGAAGCTATCAGCTTGCTGCAAGCCCAATGCGTAGTTGGATAAAAGCATGCCGGGATTGCGTGGTGCGGTATAATGATTGTGGTCGCTGATACCTAAGAAGTCCATGCAGAGGGCATTTTGTGCAAAGGCATAATCATCCCAAGGTGTTTTGGTGAAGTCGTCTTTATTGCCATCTGAATAAGCACTATGGCTGTGTAAATTTCCAAAATAAAATTGCTTTGCCGGAGGCACTGCCAAGGTCCAGGCATTTCCTTTCAGGTAATTGGTGGTTTGATAAATAGGCCCACCAATACACACATCATTATATGGGAATACAAAGAAATAGTATGGCGTATTGGGTTGCAATCCGGAAGAGGTAAAGCTGTAGTTCTTTCCCGATGAAATGATGGTACCACCACCTACGTTGCTGCCGATGGTATAATGACTTCCATTTTGAGGCAATGTCGTCAAGCTGCTGGCGGTACTCATGACTACCAAAAAGCCGTCGGTATTGGGATTGCCGGCATGAAAAAATCCATTTATTCTTGTTTCATTCGGTTGCAAAAGAAGTTGCGTAGCCGTTTCATAGGGTGCTACACAAGGGAAAAGTGCCTTGGTGTTTTGTGCTGCCGACAAAGGATTTGTGGTCAGATATATTGGGCCATTGCTACATGCAAAATTATTGAGCCCATAAATAAAATAGTGGTAGATAGTACTGTGTTGCAGGTTGAGTGCTGTAAAATGTGTGGCACCTCCTCGATATACCACTTCGCCACCACCCATGGTATCTCCCACATGGTAGCTATGTGTGTTTATGGGTTGCGATGTAAGCATGCTATTCAATGATTGCACCACGAGGTATTCCGTAGCATCTGGTGAAGGGCTAAAAGAAGCATGGATGCTTGATGTAGTAACAGTATTGAATTGCAAATTTGTGGGCTGTTGCGTGGGGGCTACACATGGCGGACCGGCAGGTGTTGTTTGAATACCTGTCAGTGGGGTGCTGCTCAAATATCGGGCGCTGCCGTTGCAGTAGATATTGCTGGAGAAAATATAAAAGGTATAAGTAGTTAATGGATTTAGTTGTGTAGCGGTAAAAAAAGTATCACGACCGCGATAAATAACGGTTCCATCTCCTATGATATCGCCAACATGATATACCGTGCTATCGGCAGGTATTGCATGCAAGGCACTTTGGTCGGTGGCTACTACCAAGTATTCGTCCGGTTGTGGCGAGGCGGGTGAAAACAAACCCTGTATCGTTGTTGCTGTTACCATCGGAAAACTCAATGCAGTAGGTGCTGCCAATGGCGTACTGCAGGGCACACCTGATGCGGTTACTTTAATATTGTCCAATGCAATTGCGGGGCGTGAGCCGGTGCTACCACCTGCGGCATTGTAGTAATAAAAACGAAGTCGGGCGGTGGCACTGTTATTAAAGGATGCAGGCAATGGAATTTGTACCACACTGCCATTTGCTGCCACGTAGTTGGTAATGGTTACAGAGGCTGTTGTCAATTCAGTGAAGCTGCTACCATTGGTG
Organism: Bacteroidota bacterium; assembly: GCA_029573235.1. GTDB lineage: Bacteria > Bacteroidota > Bacteroidia > Chitinophagales > Chitinophagaceae > JAFIGV01. The sequence continues at coordinate 57,213 of JAKQGX010000007.1, read as the reverse complement.
GAGGCATAAACCTTCAGTATGGCTTGTCGGTTGCTGTTGCTGGCGCCGTTAAAAATGGTTTCCCAATCGAAGCTGAGGCTGCCTGCATTGATACCTGTAAAGTCGCAATGGAAATCGATTGCCAAGGCATTAGTATTATTAGAAGTACCCGTTACCAACATCATCAGTCTTCCATTCATCGTGTCTTTGTATAGCCCACCGGCGCTCATCGATGCCGTGATGAAACTGTTTGAATTGGTTGTAATTCTATTAGGGTCTGGGATGGCAGCTGCTCCTCCTATGGCTACAGATGTAAATCGTTCGGCACCATATCCCGAAACAAAATCATTACCCCAAGTAGCCATAGAGTCAAATGTTTCTACATACGTGAGCATGGGCTGCGATAGCATGGGCACCGGAGTTTGTGCCTGAAGTAGAAAAGGGCAAATTGTAGCCAACACAAAAAGCCATTGACGCAAAAGAGAAGTGTTAGTAGCCATTTTTTTGAATGATAAATTCTTTGATGATGGTTTGTGAACCGGTTAATCGAATATAATAAATCCCGTTTGCCAATGGCGGTAACGAAATAGTGGTGTGGGATGCCGTAATGGTTCCGACAGCTACTTTTTGCTGATACGGAGAGCATATTTCATAATGAGTAAATGCCTTTGAAGAATTGTCAAGTTGAAGATAATTGGTCGCCGGATTGGGGTAAAGCGAAATCTCCTGTGCTGCAATGCCCGGAATGGCTGTAGGGTGGGTGAGTATATATTGAGTCATTACCGGATAATGGTCTGATATCTCATTCGTATAATTCGGAATCCATTGCTCCACCTCGTTTTGAAGCATCTTGGCACTACCGGCTACGTAGTCATTTATCATTTCATTGCTTATCACTACATGGTCTATAAAGCCAGGGTAGCCATCAATACTGGAAATCCCCATGCGAGATAAGGGGAGGGTAGGAGAGTAATAATATTGCGAGCCAAAACTATCGCTCACCAAGTACTCGTAGTTGCTAGGCCCACCGCAAATACTGATATCAAAATCGTCGTTGTAATCACCCAGAATGATTATTTTCTCATTCGGGTATTGCTTGTCGAGGCTGTCTTTCATCTCCAACCCACCATCATAGCGGCGCATGCAAGATTTATTATCGCTTTTGGCTTTGGCATGTAAAACCACAAAATATACCTGCTGCCAGTGATTCGAATTGTCTTTTACCTCGGCTGAAATAAAATACGGATATCTACCGCTTGACCAGTTGTAATAGGCATTTCCGACACTATTTTTCAAAAAGGGTCTGCCGGAAACGTTTCTTACTTTGTCGCTACGATAGATAAAAGCCAGTTTCTGCGCCGAAGCATAATCATTGCTCGATGGGCTGCTGGCAAAGCTTCCGAATGGCGAGATTAAATACTGATAATTGCCATTGATGGATTGAACCAAACTATGAAGCGAGTCCACATTCACAACTTCTTCCAGCGCATATATATCGGCGTTGAGGTGGTTCATAATGGTTCGTGTACCCTTCATTTCTTTGGCGCGTTGTGATGCTATATCTCCAAAAAATTCCAAATTCCAATTGACCACTTTTAGACTGTCCATCGGTGCACAAAACCCTATAGTAGAGAAAATAGTGCTACAGAAAAGTATTATCCCAATAAAAATGTAGAGACGAAATGAAGGTGAGTAGCAAAAGGTAGCTATTGTGAAAATATGGTTGGTTGGTTTCACTTGCTTTTGAAAATGTTTTTTTTGAATCATATAGCTGCAACTAATTACTCAAAACGATGGATGGGCAATGTTTTTCGAGGAAAATCCATTTTAGAATTCGGTACTATCATAATGTACTTTCTCATTTCTATCCGTAGTAAAAAAGTATCGTTGTCTGCTATATGCTTTGCAAATGTAATGTCAATTCGTTGCCTGTGTTGATAAAAAAACTAGCTATTTGTTATTGTCACGACGTTATGAAATTTGACTGAAATCAGTGCTATTTTTCAGAAAGGTACGTTGCCGTCAAATACTTACAAATAGTATCTTTGCTTTCCTTTTTTAATAGGGCTGCTATGGCCGACAACATCAAATGGAACAACTAAGCAAGAACTTTTCACATTTAGAATCAGAAGACAAATGGTATCGTCATTGGGAGAATGCCGGATATTTCAAATCCGTACCGGACAATCGTCCACCCTATACGGTGGTTATCCCTCCGCCCAATGTAACCGGTGTGCTGCACATGGGTCATGCGTTGAATAATTCGGTACAAGATGTATTGGTGAGACGTGCTAAAATGAAAGGCTATAACACGTGCTGGGTACCCGGTACCGACCATGCCTCTATTGCCACAGAAGCCAAGGTAGTAGCCTTGCTTCGTGAAAATGGTATTGACAAAAACAAATTGAGTAGAGAAGAATTTCTTCAACATGCTTGGGAATGGAAAGAAAAATACGGCGGCATAATCTTGCAGCAATTCCGCAAGCTGGGTTTGTCGTTGGATTGGGATAGAACTGCCTTTACCATGGACAAAGGTTATTATGCCGCTGTTATTCGTGTGTTTGTTGAGTTGTATGAAAAAGGAAAAATTTTCCGTGGGGTAAAGATGATAAACTGGGACCCCAAAGCTAAGACAGCGCTGAGTGATGAAGAGGTAATTCATAAACAAACCCAATCCAAACTATATTACGTTCGTTATAAGATAGAAGACAGCGAAGATTATATCACTATCGCTACCGTTCGCCCGGAGACCATATTGGGCGATACAGCCGTATGCGTGCACCCCGATGATGAGCGTTATATGCACTTGAAAGGAAAGTATTGTGTGGTGCCATTAGTAAACCGTCGTGTGCCGATTATTTTTGATGATTATATCGATAAAGAATTTGGTACCGGTGCTTTGAAAGTGACCCCTGCACACGATATTAACGACTACAACCTCGGACTAAAACACAAGCTCCCCGTTATTGATACCCTCAATGACGATGGTACTATGAGCGAAGCGGCAACCATGTATATCGGGCAAGATCGTTTTGACGTGCGGAAACAAATTGTTATTGACTTGGAAGCTGCCGGTCATTTGGTGAAGACCGAAGATTATACCAATCAAGTAGGTTTTTCTGAAAGAACAAATGCCGTAATAGAGCCACGCCTCAGTATGCAATGGTGGTGCAAGATGGATGAAATGGCGCAGCCGGCACTAGCCGCTGTAGTGGATAATGAAATCGAATTTTACCCATCGAAATTTAAAAACCTATACCGCCATTGGATGGAAAACATCAAAGACTGGTGCATTAGTCGTCAGCTCTGGTGGGGACAAAGAATACCTGCGTGGTACGATGATGCAGGAAATATTTATGTAGCCAATACCGAAGAAGAAGCATACAGCGAAGCAAAAGCACAAAACCCGAATATCACAACGTTGAAACAAGACGAAGATGTGTTGGATACTTGGTTTTCGTCATGGTTGTTTCCTATGCAGGTTTTTGGTTGGAATGAGCAACCCGGCAATCCCGAGCTCAACTATTATTATCCTACCAATACCTTGGTAACGGCACCGGAGATTATCTTCTTCTGGGTAGCCCGCATGATTATGGCTGGATATGAGTTTTTGGATAAAAAGCCTTTTGATAAAGTATATTTCACCGGCATTGTAAGGGATAAGCAGGGCAGAAAAATGAGCAAGCAGTTTGGCAATTCACCCGATTTGCTGGGCTTGATAGATCAATACGGTGCCGATGCAGTTCGCTTTAGTGTGATGATATCTTCGCCGGCAGGTAACGATTTGCTCTATGATGAATCGGCTTTAGAACAAGGGCGAAACTTTATCAATAAAATGTGGAATGCATTAAAATTGGTAAAGATGTGGGAGAGCCGTGTAGCAGCAACTTCTATGGCAGATGAAAGCTCTTTTGCAACCGATTGGATGGAGCAACGAATTCAGTCGGTATCACAATCGTTGGATGAATTATTTGAACGATTTAGCCTCAGCGAAGCATTGAAAAATATTTACTCCTTGGTGTGGGATGACTTCTGTTCTTGGTATCTGGAATGGGTGAAACCGGCTCCGGATGCAACTATTGATCCTGCGGTATATGAGAAAACAGTTCAGTATTTTGAACGATTGTTGCAGTTGCTGCATCCGTTTATGCCTTTTGCAACGGAAGAAATTTACCATCAATTAAAAGAGCGTCAGCCCGGTGATGACCTCATCATTCGCCAACTACCAGTTGCTACATCCGCTAATGCCACTATATTGCAACAGGCGAATTTTTTGCAAGAATTGATTTCGAATATCCGCGATGCGCGAAACAAAAACCAACTGAAAAACAAAGATGCCGTTCACCTCGTTGTAGATACCGCAAACGAAGGGTATTATCAACATATTAAAGACATCCTCTGCAAGCAAGTAAATGCCGCATCGATACAATTCAATCAACCCACAACCAATAGCATTGCTGTGGTGGTAGGCACAGATAAAGTATATATCGTTTTTGAAGGAGGCACTGTAGATACCGAAAAGCAAAAAGCCGTACTTCAAAAAGAGTTGGATTACATGAATGGCTTTTTAGCCAGCGTGCAGAAAAAATTATCCAATGAAAAATTTGTGCAAAATGCAAAGCCGGAAGTAATAGCGATAGAACGCAAGAAAGAAGCAGATGCCTTAGCCAAAATCAAAACAATAGAAGAGAGCATGCAATCGCTATAATTTTTTTACAAACGATGCTTTTGCAAAAAGACTGTTTTTTGTGCTATATGCTGTATTTTCATATTGCTGAAATAGTATTTAATCAACCCATACGATGAAAAAAGCATATCATTTTTTATATAACATTGCCGCCTTACTGCTGGCAGGTATCTTGATGTCTTACACGGCAGGTGGTGATAAGAAGCCCTACAACCCTGTGAAGGTATATTTAGGAAATTCCAATTACACCGGCGGTTTGATTGCCAAAAATGTGTTTGACTCACTCATACGGCAAGGGATAAAAGCACGCGATAGCGCCGGAAATAATGTTCCTATTTTAGGATTTACCTTCAGCTATGGCGAGCGAAACCTATATGAAGATGCCAATGGTCGTCCGGTAGTTATGACCGATTACCTATCGGAATATTGCCCGGGCGATACCCTGTCTCCTTCCTTTCAAATGTTTATATTCCGTGACAATCGCACCAAGCATGGCGATACGGTTTATTTTGACAAAATAAAATTTAGGAATGCAGCTGGCGCTGTTACCAATACCGAAAAAATGCGATTTGTACTGACCAAATAAACCTAGCCTTACTTCCACCAAACGATGCAACTTACAATACAGAAAGTAGTGCCCCATCCATTACGAGCTGCCATCACTGCTAATAGCTCAGATATATGGATGCAGCAGCATCGATTTTCAAAAGGACAACGTATTGCAGTAATAGCTCCCAGTGGCAAAGGGAAAACGACTTTCTTTCATTTGCTCAATGGCATTCGTACCGATTATGATGGAACCATTACTTGGGGCGACCGCGATTTGCGATGGATGGATTCGGATGAATTGTCCAAGCTCAGAGCTATGTATATAGGTACGGTATTTCAAGACTTGCGTCTGTTGTCGCAACTTACCGTTTGGGAAAATTTGGAACTAAAGCGCGGCATTACCAATACCATCACTCCGGAGAAAATGCAACAGATGTTGCACCAATTAGGTATTGCCGAAAAAAAAGACAGTCCGTGTAGAACACTTTCGTATGGCGAACAACAGCGAGTAGCCATCATCAGAGCCTTGTTGCAACCCTTCGATTGGTTGTTGTTGGATGAGCCTTTTAGCCATTTAGATCATTTGAATATTGAAAAAGCGGTGATGTTAATTTTAGAGATGGCACAAAAACATCAAGCAGGCATACTCATTACCAGTTTAGAAGACAACGATTATTTTCAATACCACCAAAAGCTGTATTTGTAAGCATTATAGATGGATCAACGAAAGAAAATATTAGCCACCTTATTGCTGAAAAATAATAGCTACGCGCGTTTGTTTTTGGCGTGGCTGTCGTTATGTGTGGGTACTACACTATTCTTAATTGCCATTTTGGTTTGGTGGAATTTTCAGGAATTACTTTATGGTAAAAGCGCTCATGACAGCTTGGGTAGCAGCTTTATTACGGTGAGCAAAAAAGTTACCGGAGAAAACATGGGCAATCCAACATTGACCAGTTTTAAGCCGAGTGAAATAGGTGAATTGAGGCGTGCAACCGGCGTTGAGTCCATTGGAGCGCTTACGGCTAATAGATTTCCTGCGGTGATAAAGCTGAACACCTCACTGGGTTTTGCTACAGATATTTTTTTAGAATCTGTCCCCGACCAATTTATGGACACCTTGCCGGAAGAGTGGGGTTGGGGCGCCGATAGCAGAGAGGTGCCTATTATTCTTTCAAACGATTTTTTGAACCTGTATAATTATGGTTTTGCTTTAAGCCAAGGGTTACCACAGCTATCACAGACTACCATTCAAGCCATAGCGTTCGACCTTGTATTGGGTACTCCCGAAAATCAACAGGTGTACTCGGCACATATTGTTGGCTTTACCGATAGGATATCGTCTGTATTGGTGCCACAATCTTTTATGGATTATGCTAATACTGTTTTTGGAAGTCACGCAAACCCCAATCCATCTCGTTTAATACTAAAACTTAAAGACCCATCCAATCCTACATTTATTAAGCTGCTAAAAGACAAAAACTACACAACGAATACAGAGAGTTTACGTTGGAATAAATTGCGCTCGGTAGTAGAAGTGATCGTAGGTGCCACCGGCATACTTGCTTTGTTGATAATGGGCATCAGCACCTTAGTGTTCACCCTTTTTATTGAGCTCACCATTGCACAGTCCAAGCAATCGCTAGAGTTGCTTTCTTTAATTGGGTATGCGCCTTCCTATTTACGGCAGTTTATGTTTCGTCGCTTTTTCCCCATCATGTTGACAGCCATTCTTACTGCTGTGCTATTGGTACTGCTGGCGCAATTCCTCATTGCCTTTTGGGCAAAGTCGCATCAACTCGTATTGCCTTTTATTCCAAGCTGGCATATATGGTTAGTTATTGCAGTGGGTACCATTCTGTTGTTTATACAAATCAAAAGAGCCATCAAGAAAGCTATTGGGTAATTGTTTTTGTAAGATTATTGAATTGAAACAACTCAGTCCTTACAAGCGTTGCTCCCCAAAAAATAGAACATGTTTCCATGCTCTATTCTTGAGTGTTTTGTATAAGAGAAATGTATTACTAAAAAGGCAGGATGTCATCGTGAGAGTCGCTGATATTGCTGCTCGAATCCAATCCACCCATGTCTGTTTGTCCTTCGTGTTGCTGATATTCGCCATTTTCTTTTCGTTTATCCAACATCACAAGGTTGTCGCCCACTATTTCTGTGCTAAAGCGCTTGTTTTTGTCTTTGTCTTCCCAATTGCGTGTCCGCAACCGTCCTTCAATGAAAACCAAGCTGCCTTTGTGAAGATATTTTTCTGCCAACTCGGCTAAGCCACGCCACAAGACAACCGTATGCCACTCTGTTTGAGAAACAAGCTTCCCGCTTTTGTCTTTAAAAGTTTCGGTAGTAGCTAAGGGAAATTTAGCCACAGCAATATCGCCTTCCAGCATCTGAATATCAGGATCCCTCCCCAAATTGCCAATCAACATTACACGATTAACTCCTCTCATGGTGTTCGTTGTTTTTCGATTTTAGAATGTGTATAAATAGTAGAACTTTTAAAAGTAATTATTTTTTTTAAAAAAAGAAACGATTGTTTTTGGGAAGGCATACTTTTTTAAGTCTTCGTGCGTTACCCATATACCGGCTTGACTTGAGTCTATAAATTGGTCATCTACTTCAGCCGTATAAAATTGTGCTTTTATCGTTTGGTGCGATAGCTTTTGGGTACTTGCTCCTGCTTCGTTAAGTTGGTCTATTGTCATTCCTCGTTGTTGTAGTAGTGCTGATAGTTTTTTCATTGTGACAGGCTTTGGCGTTTCTATGAGGAAAGGCTCATACAGTCCTCGCCAAATATCTTTTTGCTCTCGTTTTTGCAGCCATATTTTTGATTGACTTTCCCATATGATGTAGGTAAAGTGTCGCGTTTTGTTTAGCGTCTTTTTCGATTTTATGGGGAGTAATGAAACGTTATCTTTTTTATAAGCTTCGCATTGTGTAGCAAAAGGACATTCATCGCATTGGGGTAGTGCCGGTGTACAAACCGTAGCACCAAAATCCATGATTGCTTGGTTGTAGGTTGCTGGTGCTTCTTTCAACAATAAGTCTTGCGCCAATTGTGCCATCTGCTTTTTTCCTTCGGCTGAATCAATGGGAGTGGTGATGCCAAAGTATCGGGCTAAGAGTCGTAGCACATTACCATCTACTACGGCATAGGGCTGCTCATAAGCAAATGAGGCAATGGCTGCAGCAGTATATGCTCCCACGCCTTTTAAGGATAAGATGTCATCATATCGAGTGGGGAAGACTCCCTTCAGCTTGTCCGCAATATACCGCGCCGTATGCAGTAAATTTCTACAACGATTGTAGTAACCCAACCCTTGCCATAGTCGAAACACATCATTATCGGATGCACGAGCCAAGGCAATAATATTCGGATAGGCTTCAATAAATCGTTCATAATAGGGAGTTCCTTGCGCAACGCGCGTTTGTTGCAGTATGATTTCGGAAAGCCAGATACTGTAAGGAGTAGCGTTTTGTTTCCAAGGTAGTTGGCGCTGATTGTCGTTCCGGTGCCAGTCGAGTAGAGTTTGTGTAAAAAAAGTTCGTGCCGGTCTGGAGTACTGCATAAGGATTGCTTCACTTAAGTATGAGTCGTAAAGATAGGTTGGAAGATTGTGTCATAACCATGAAATCCATTGTGGATAAAGGCTCTTCTGAAACAGAAACAGCAGTCAAGATAATCTTATTTTTGTTTAGAAAAATCTTTCATTACAACTACCTTTGCACATCATATTATTTTATGGATTTAAAGACATTAAAGGATACGGCTACGCAAGTTCGCCGCGATATAGTACGAATGGTTCATGGTTGTCAAAGCGGGCACCCGGGAGGTTCTTTGGGTTGTACCGATTTTTTGGTAGCCCTATATTTCCACACGATGAAGCACAACCCTTCGTTTTCGATGGATGCCAAAGGTGAAGATGTCTTTTTCTTGTCAAATGGGCACATTTCACCTGTGTTCTATAGTGTTTTAGCACGCTCAGGATATTTTCCCGTTTCCGAATTGGCAAGTTTCCGCAAATTAAATTCTCGTTTACAAGGGCATCCTGCTACTCATGAGCATTTACCCGGTGTACGCATTGCCAGCGGATCCCTCGGACAAGGATTGAGTGTGGCTTGTGGTGCCGCTACTGCCAAAAAATTGAATAACGACAATCGTTTTGTTTATTCTTTGCACGGCGATGGCGAATTGCAAGAAGGGCAAAATTGGGAAGCCATCATGTTTGCCGCTCATCATAAACTGGACAACATCATTGCAACGATTGACTACAACGGACAACAAATAGATGGACCCGTATCGAAAGTAATGGGCTTGGATTCGATAAAAGAAAAATTCACTGCCTTTGGTTGGGATGTATTAGAGATGGATGGCAACGATATGGAAGCTGTTGTAAACACATTAGCACTTGCCCAAACCCATGCCGGAAAAGGAAAGCCTGTTTGCATCGTGATGAAAACCGAAATGGGCAAAGGTGTCGATTTTATGGAAGGTACGCACGAGTGGCACGGTATAGCACCGAATGACGCACAATTGGCACAAGCATTAGCACAATTGCCCGAAACGCTTGGTGATTATTAATCTTGCCGAACCGCGCAACTTGTTACCTCTTGGTATTACTTGCTCATTGTTCATAGCCATCAATAGCAGTGTCAATTCAAATGGCGCAATTTGTTACAATCAGGTTTCGTTAATTCAATAAAGACAAGCTACTTTTTGTTTTTCACTTTCTATCCATCCGCCAACTATCATCAATGTCTTGGGCAATAGAGCTAAACCATCTAAAGAAGCAATACAAAAATGCTTGGGCACCCGCCTTGGATGGTCTTTCTATACGTGTCAAAGAGAAAAGTATTACCGGATTGTTGGGACCTAATGGTGCCGGAAAAACTACCAGCATCAATATCATTTGTGGCTTGCTGCAAGCCGATGAGGGAACCGTTCAAATTTTTGGTAATCCTATATCAAATACCTCTTCCAATATCGGACATAGAATAGGAGTGGTGCCTCAGCAAATAGCTCTTTTTGGCAATTTATCTGCCTGGGAAAACTATCAATACATCGGCACTTTGTACGGACTACCCAATCATCAAGTGAAAGAACGAGCAACCTATTTGTTGGAACGATTAGGACTTATCAAACACGCCGACAAAAGAGTGAATCGTTTTAGCGGAGGGATGAAGCGCAGAGCCAACATTATTGCATCGCTTTTACATAATCCTGAGTTGCTCATATTAGATGAACCTACTGCAGGAGTAGATGTACAGTCGCGAGCCATGATACACACATTCCTGCACGAATACCACCAATCCGGAAAGACCATTTTATATACCTCACATCATTTGGACGAAGCCGAAGAACTGTGTGAGGAAGTAATCATATTAGATGAAGGAAAGCTTATTGCACATGGAAGCCCCGCTGCACTAATTGAAGCCACGAGCGGTGCTGCCAAACTAGAAGATGTATTTTTAAGCTACACCGGTCGCACCGTAAGAGACTAATAGAAACATGAAGAAAACCATTGCCACTATTCTTAAAGAATGGATACTGCTAAAGCGAGATTTAGGAGGCATTGCCTTGTTGTTTCTGATGCCGGTAATGCTCATCATCGTAATGGCATTAGTGCAAGATGCACCTTTCAAAGATTATCAGGAATTGAAGTTTGATTTATTGCTTGTAAATAATGATAAAGGAAGGTTGTCGGAAGATATCATACAGGGGTTTAAAAAAAGTAAAAACTTCAATGTAGTAGAGTCGGTGGAGGGGAAGCTATTAAATGATTCATTGCTTAAATTATATTTGGAAAAAGGAGATTACCCGGTGGGCATTGTAATACCCGGTGGCGCTACGGCTGAGGTTGTAAATGCCGCGAACACCTTAGCCAATGAATTGTCGCAGAAACTTGGCTTGGGAGGCACTGTGCCGGCACGTGAGGCGCGGAATACAGCTTATGTACGCCTCTATTTTAATCCGGTATCCAAACCCACTTTTCGTTCTTCTATTGCCTTTGCCATTGATAAATATGTTACCTATTCATGCAGTAATTTATTGGTAGAAAGACTCTCAAAACTGAGTGCCATGCAAGGCGACACTACAGCACCATCAACCAATTTTGACCAACTTTTTCAAGGGATTGGCGTAAAAGAAGAAATGCTGCATGATAATCTTCAAGACAAAAAGCTGATAAACTCTACACAACATAATGTACCGGCATGGGCTATCTTTGGTATGTTCTTCATTGTTATCCCCATTGCGGGTCACATGATTCGGGAACGCGAAGATGGTAGCGCGGTTCGTATTATCCTCATCCCGAATACTCGCTTTATGGTTTCGTTGGGGCAGATACTTTTTTACACCCTTATTTGCATGGTGCAATTTTGGTGCATGGTAGCGGTGGGTGTTTGGGTATTGCCTTTGCTCGGGCTTTCGCAGTTGTATCTTGGTGCCAATGCGCTGGCACTCATTCCGGTTTCATTTGCTATCGGATTTGCAGCTACTGCGTACGGATATTTTATCGGCACTGTATTCAAAACCATCAACCAAGCACTACCATTAGGAGCCGTCAGTGTGGTGATACTTTCTGCATTGGGAGGATTATGGGTACCGGTAGAGCTGTTGCCTTCTGTAATGCAACGTATCGCTGCTCTATCACCCATGAACTGGGGGCTGGATGCTGTTAATACCATCACTTTGCGTGGCGGTGGCACACAACAAGTATTACTTCCCATTTTATACTTGGTGGCAATGGGGTTGTTGTTATGGCTTTTTAGTATGTTGTATGAAAAAGCACGGAAGGTATCCGTGCAGTAACTTAAATTGTATTATACGATAGATGTAGCAATAAAAACTGCTGAAGAAATGTACTAAAAAAGACCAAATAATTCGGCATCTATCCGCTTGACGATTTCGGCAAAATCTTCTTCTTTTTCGGCAAAGTTGTTTTGATCTACATCGATGATGAGCAAAGGTCCATCGTGGTATTCACTAATCCATTTTTCATACAATCCATTCAGTCGCTTTAGGTAATCCAAGCGTATATTTTCCTCATATTCTCTGCCACGTTTCTGGATACGATCTACCAATGCCGGTACAGTAGCTTTTAAATAGATAAGCAAGTCGGGTGGGCTGGTGAGTGTTTTTAGGGTTTTGAAAAAAGAAAAATAATTCTCAAAATCTCGATGGGTCATCAGCCCCATTTCATACAAGTTCGGTGCGAAGATGTAGGCATCTTCATATACTGTTCGGTCTTGGATAACGGTATCTTTTCCGCCTCTAATGGTTGTCAGTTGGCTGATGCGACTATTCAAAAAATAGATTTGCAGATTAAACGACCAACGGTGCATGTCTTCGTAAAAGTCCACCAAATAGGGATTGTGATCCACATCCTCGTAATGGGGCTTCCATTTATACTGCTTGGCAAGCATATTGGTGAGGGTCGTTTTTCCGGCACCAATATTACCGGCTACGGCTATATGTTTGGGTTTGGGCTTTGGCATCTTAAATAGTTACGAAAAGTAGTAAAAAAATATTGGCTTTAATAAGAGAAATAAAATTGAGATTAATAGTAATGAATGCCAACCAACTTTCTGGCTTCTGCAAGTGTTTTAGCAGCACTCTCACGCGCTTTTTCTGCACCGTTTTTTAAGATGGTTCGAATGGCTTGTTCATCTTCTTGCAGCGCTTGGGCTTGCTCTCTAATGGGTTTTATGAAGGTTACCATATCTTCTGCCAATTGTTGCTTCATATCGCCGTATCGTATGGAGCAGTCATTATAGTTTTTCAAGAATGTAGCAACCGTTTGTTCATCAGAAACCAATCGCATCAACTGAAAGAGGTTTTCTACCGCTTCCGTCATCGTGCTATTGGGCTCGGTAGGTGCCATATCCGTTTTCGCCTTTTTCATTTTTTTTCGAATGGTATCATCATCATCTGCTAAGTATATGGTAGCATTGATGTTTTCGCTTTTACTCATTTTGCCATTGCCATCTAAGCTGGGCACTTTCACCGGCTCACTGCCAAAATTAAATGGATGTGGTTCGGGAAAGAATGCTCCATAACGGTTGTTGAATCGTTGTGCAAAATTTCGGGTCATTTCTACATGTTGTACCTGGTCTTTGCCCACGGGCACCTTTTGTGCACGATGAATCAATATATCTGCCGACATCAATACGGGGTAAGTAAGTAGCCCTGCATTTACGTTTTCCGGTTGTTGCCGCACCTTGTCTTTGAAGGTGGGTACTTTTTCCAATTCTCCTTTATAGGCTAGCATATTCAGTAATAAATACAATTCAGGTATTTCCGGAACATCGCTTTGGGCATATAGGGCTATTTTCTCGGGGTCGAGACCACAAGCTATATTTTCTGCCACTACTCGAAATACATTCTTTTTTAGGTCTTGAGGGTTGGGGTGTGTGGTAAGGGAGTGGTAATCTGCTACAAAAAAATAACAGGGGTAATCATCTTGCATTTTTACATAGTTGCGCATGGCTCCAAAATAATTTCCAAGGTGCAAAAAACCCGTTGGACGAATACCACTGACTACAATCTCTTTATTCATAAGGGTTGCAAGATAAAAAACCTTTTGTGTAATCTTGAAAGGAACCTACTCAAGTTGCTATTGATACACTCTTTCGGAGAAGATAATTACAATAGAGAGGAGCTAGCAAAAGAGGGTAAATAGCCCTACCTTTGCATGTATTTTTGTATGCTTTCAGGAATTAAAAAACTTTCTTGAAAAAAAATCTATTTTAAAACATTTATTTCCTTACCTTTGCAGTCCAAAAAAAATTAAACAATGGCACGTGTTTGTCAGGTAACCGGCAAAAAGCCCGTAACAGGTCACAAGGTATCTTTCTCCAATAAGAAAGCGAAACGTCGCTTCTTCCCTAATTTGCAAACAAAGCGTTTCTATTCAGTAGAAGAAGATCGTTGGATTACATTGAAATTAACAACGGACGCAATCCGCACGATAAACAAAAACGGTTTACAGAGCGTGATTAAAAAAATGCGCGCAAACGGAGCTACCGTATAAGATCGATATTTATTAACTTATTGCAGCAACTGCACATTTATTACTGTATATGGCAAAAAAAGGAAATCGCGTTCAAGTAATACTCGAATGCACAGAGCATAAAGGTTCGGGACAGCCCGGTACCAGCCGCTATATTACCACCAAAAACAAAAAAAATACACCGGAGCGTATTGAGTTGAAAAAATTCAACCCAATTTTGAAAAAAGTAACGGTTCACAAAGAAATTAAATAGTTCCGCTATTCTTTCGGAATATTGATTTGTAATACTAAAATCTTAATAACTAATGGCAAAAGCAGCTAAAACCGCGATAAAGAAAGACCCTAAGTTGTCTGCGGAAGCAAAAAACTATACGAAAGTGATTAAGGCAGTTCGTAGCCCGAAAACCGGTGCCTATTCTTTTAAAGAAGGTATGGTGCACAAGGATAAGGTGAAAGACTTTCTTGCATCTAAGTAATTTTTTTAGAAAATTATATTAAAAATATGCTCTGCTATGGCAGGGCTATTTTTGTTTCAACTAACTAGGGGACTATCGCCAAAGATTCTTTTGAAAAAATTTTCGTTTTTCCGATAAAACACTAACTTACCGCCCGTTATTTAAATCGTAACAATTATTGGTACTTTTTATTAAAAAAAACTAAACACACTAACAAATGACATTTAATCCAAGTGGCATGATAGAAGAACTGATTTCTACCAGCCAAAAACTAGCAAAAGGCTATGAAACCCTACAAAAAATTGAGAAAGTAGAAGTAGCCACCACCCCCAAAGAATTAGTTTGGCAATCAGACAAAGTAAAAATGTATCACTATTTGCGAGATACACCGGCTAAATGCAAAACCCCGGTTTTGGTATCATTTGCCATGCTCAACCGCCACGATGTATTGGATCTACAACCCGACCGCAGCTTGATGAAGAAACTGGTAGAAGAAGGATTAGACGTGTATATCATGGACTGGGGTTACCCTACCAAAGCGGATCGCTACCTCACGATGGAAGATTATATTGATGGTTATATGAACGATGCTATCGATTTCCTTCGCAAAAAACATAAAGTTGCAAAAATTCATAAAATGGGTATCTGCCAAGGTGGTACCTTCTCTATGATTTATGCATCACTGTATCCGGAAAAATTAGCCTCCCTTACAACGTACGTAGCACCTTATGATTTTGGTGAGGGGGGATGTATGCTATACAAATGGGCTAAATATATCGATGTAGATACTATGGTAGATAGTGTAGGAACCATACCCGGAGAGCAAATCGATAGTGCCTTTGGCATGTTGAAACCAAGTATGAATATCAGTAAATACTTTGGTGTAATGGATTCTCTAGAAGACCAAGATAAGTTGCTTAACTTCTTAAGAATGGAAAAATGGAAAGGAGATCTTCCGGCAATTGCAGGGGAGATGTATCGCAAGTATATCAAAGACCTTTTCAGAGACAACTTATTAATCAAAGGTGATTTTACACTTGGTGGTCGTGAAGTAAACCTGAAAAACATGACCGTGCCGTTTTTAAATGTGTATGCTACAGAAGATAACATCATACCCAATAATAGTACCAAGGCTGTGATGAAGCACATAGGTTCTAAGGATAAAACGGAATATCCTTTCCCCGGTGGGCACATTGGTGTATTTGTAGGGGGTAAGTCACAAAAAGAATTAGCTCCAACTGTAGCTAAATGGGTCATTGAGCGTTGCTCATAGTCCTCGAACCATTAAGGATGCCTTCCATGAAAATGCTGCTCTCTTTTCGGAGCAGCATTTTTCGTTGACCGATGGAATAGGCAATATGGATAATCAATTGAATATCCTATTTCTAAATCAAGGGTAGCTCATCATCTTCCAACAAGTATTCATTGATGGGGCTGCCGTCTTTATCTCCAAGGTCTTTCACTGAACCAAAGCCAATGGCGTCACGCATTTCATGCGGGTTCATGATTTCGGACGCACGGCGTACAATATCACGACGGTAGCGGTCTTTTAACGCATACATAACCGCCCGCACTTTATCTTTATTAATCTTGTTATCAAAGAGATTATACTGGCATCTCTTGCCATGCAAAAAAGAAGAAACCGTTACCCCCATTTGTTGCACCCTGTTGTTGAAGAGCCGGAAAGAATGTGCCTGCTCAAAGCAAGCCATTTGGTGCTGTATATATTGACGTATCTCTACGGCATCTTGTGTATAATCGTTTAAGACTATACGCGTTTCCCAAGCAGGTATGTTGGTGTATCGGATAAAAAAACGTATCTCTTTGCAAAAGACTTCTTGCTTTACCATGCGTTGCTCCAGCCGGGTACAAAGGGACACAAATAAGGATTCTAATAGCGCCAAACTTTCGCGCTGCCTGCCGGAAACGGTGCGAGCTGTACTCATTGATTGATACGGTTGAGTGCTACTGCCATCTACTTCCATAAAATGCAACCGTTGGTACCAATAGTTGCCCACGATGCCTCCAAATACCTTGCGCAACAACGACTCTGAGCTGTGGCGTAATTGTAACGGCGTGTAAATACCTACTGCCATTAATCGTTTCTCGTTGGCGCGAGCAATACCGGGCAAATCGGTGAGTTGCATACGTGCCAAGTGTTCATCAAGGTTTTCGGGAGTGAGCTCCACCAATCCATCCGGCTTTTGCAATTCGGTGGCCAGTTTGGCAAGAAAGGTATTCGGTGCGATACCTATACTGCACTTCACATAGCTGCCACAGGCTTCAGAAAGCGACACTTTTATGTTTTGTGCAACGGTTTTCAAACAGGGATATACCAAGCGATAGCTCGTCATGTCCATCACTGCTTCATCAATGCTTTTGGGTACTGTTTCTATGCAGTAGTGCCGAAGCACATCCATAATTTTAAGATGGTATTGCCGATAGATAAATGGTCGGGCTACTACCGGTATCAACGAAGGGCAGAGTTGCCGACAATCAGACAAGCGCATACCGGTCTTTACGCCCAATCGTTTTGCCTCAATGGAAGGAGCGATGACGCAAGCATAATTGCCGGAATGAGAGACCACTCCTATGGGCTTGCCGCGCAACTCTTCCCGCTGTTGTTGTTCGCAACTGGCAAAGAAGCTATTCATATCCACATATATCCTGGTAGCCGGTATGCTGTTTGACATTATTAGTAGCAATATTATACTACTAATAATAGCAAAATGTTACCAAAGATAAAAATGAAATTTATTCCTCATCGTCTTCTTCCTTGTGAATGCCGTGTTTAGGAGTCACATCGGAAGTTTTGATGGCGGTCATAAACTCTTTAGCAGGCTTGAAGGCCGGGATATAGTGTTCGGGGATTTCAACCGCTATATTCTTTTTGATGTTTCTACCAATTTTGGCGGCGCGTTTCTTTAATATAAAACTTCCAAAACCACGGATATAGATTGCTTCACCTTCTCCCAATGATTGTTTCACCTCTTTGAAGAAAGCCTCTAGTGACACTAGAATATCTACTTTGGGAATGCCTGTTTTCTCGGCAATATTGTTTACTACGTCTGCTTTTCTCATAAAATATAAATTAATAAAGGAGTATAATAAAAATTGAAATTAAATAAAGTTTGAATTAAATGCAGATTTGCAAATAGATATTAACCACAAATAAACAATTTTTTATAGACCTTTTCATAGGTAGTTCCTATTTTTTGTTGCTGTACTTTTGCACAAATTTCTGCAATGGAAACGAAAAAAAAGCGAGCAGTAGCGATTTGGTTGTTATCAGGAGTGTTTATGATAATGGTGCAAGTACTGTTGGGTGGTGTGACCCGGCTTACCGGCTCCGGGTTATCTATCACTGAATGGAAGCCCATTATGGGTACCTTGCCGCCGCTTTCGAAAGCCGAATGGGAACACGCTTTTGACGGATACAAGCAAATAGCACAATACAAATACCTCAATAGTCATTTCACGCTTGAAGACTTTCAGTTTATATTTTTCTGGGAATGGTTGCACCGAGTATGGGCGCGGTTATTGGGCGTTGTGTTTGCTATAGGCTTTACTTATTTTTTGGTAAAAAAATATTTTGACAAAGGCATGATTGTACCTTTTGTCATCCTCTTTTTATTAGGAGGGATGCAAGGGCTCATTGGGTGGATAATGGTGCAAAGTGGATTGAACGAAAACGATTTGTACGTCAGCCATATCAAGTTGGCACTTCATTTTTTGGCAGCACTGCTACTACTATGTTATACCTTGTGGTTTGCACTGCAATTAATCATTCCGGAGCGCGAGCGGCTTGCCCACAAAGGGTTGCATACCTCTCTGCTCATAACCTTGCTGTTGCTCGGTGTACAGCTAACCTATGGTGCCTTCATGGCGGGATTAAAGGCAGCACCATCTGCCCCAACTTGGCCATTAATCAACGGAGATTGGGTGCCGGCAACGGTTTCCAATGCCAGTTGGATGAACCATCCGGTCAATGTACAATTCATACACCGACAACTGGCCTATCTGTTGGCTACTATCGCTATTTTTCTTTTCGGTGCAATGTATAGGGTAGGGAAGCAGCATCCTTTGGTGAAAAAATATGCGTGGTACATGTTCATTTTAGTATTGGTGCAAGTAGCGCTGGGCATATTTACCGTACTAACCTCGCCACAAATGGGTGCCTCCCGTTTCGGAACGTACGAATTATTAGCAGAAGCGCATCAGCTAATAGCCATGTTGCTGCTGGCGGTACTAGTAGTAAACCTGTATTTGGTAAAGAGAAATGCTGTTGCAAATGCCTAAATGAGGTCCGCAAAAGTTCTTGAAATATTTCTGGTAAAACGCAGTATCTTTCAAGGATAGATGCGTCGAGTATTTCAGAAAGTATATCATTTCCTGCCGGTTCAATTGCTGTTGCTGCACTTCAGAAAGTACCAACTGATGCTGTTGTTTTGGTTGATATTATTCTTGACGCTTTCCGGAAATTTTGCAACCACCTTTGGAGCGGCTTCTTTGTTTTTAGCACCCGAGTATTTGGGTAGTATCAACATGATGAGCATGTTATTGCTGGGGGCAGCTACAGCTATATTTATCATGTCGTGGAATATTACCACTTTTATTATTCACAGCCAACGGATACCTTTTTTGGGCGCTACCCGTCATAGTTTTCTCAAGTACTGTATCAACAATGCTTTCTTACCCATTATCTATCTAATATTCTATTCTACGGTTTGCACCCATTATTTATGGGTGAATGAGCATACTCCGATAACACGAATATTATTGTTGCAAGCAGGTTTTTACCTCGGTGCTACTGTTGTTCTGTTTATTTCTTTTGTCTATTTTTTTCGGGTAGATAAAGACCTTTTCAAAATAGTTCTTTCGCGCATTACCAACCCTTCGCTCATTCGCGAGATAGTACCGTATGATTCATTAGATGAAGAGTCGGATATTATCCGTGCCGATACATTTATCTCCAATCGCTTTGCCATAAATAAAGTAAAAGATTTAAAAGCCTATCACCCCCGATTGATGAATATTGTATTGCGGATGCACCATCGCAATGCGATTACGGCAACCTTCTTTTCTTTGTTGTTACTCATTGCGTTGGGAATGTTTGTCGATCAGCCACGTTTGCGCATTCCTGCCGGAGCCAGCTTTTTGATATTGTTTTCGGTTATCATGGGCTTAGTGGGCGCGGTTAAGTACTTTCTCAAAACATGGGAGCTGATGGGCTGGATTATTATCGGCAGTATTATATCCTTGTTGGTGAAGTATTCATTGTTCAGTATTGGCAGCACTGCTTTTGGCTTAGATTATGAACAAGCACGCCCCGCTTATCAATACGATTCGCTGAGGAAGATGATTACAACTGAAGCCTGCCAGCAGGATATTCATTTCGAACAACAACGTCTCGACAATTGGCTGCTCAACAATACCGATAGCGTTCAATCCAAACCAACATTGGTGGTACTGGCTACCAGTGGTGGTGGGTCACGCTCAGCTTATTGGACCTTTCGTTCCTTGCAATATTTAGACAGCATTTCACAAGGAAAGCTATTTAAAAGTACAGTATTACTAACCGGTGCTTCCGGTGGTATGATTGGCGCAACCTATTGGCATGGGCTGCATACAGAGTCGTTAAAAGGCTCTTTGTCGCACCCTTATGCTTATCGATATCAGGAAAATATTGGCAAAGACTTATTGAATGCCATCATTTTTTCCTTTGCTAGTTTAGATATTATTTCTCCCTTCAACAAAATAGCTATTTCCGGAAAATCGTATAACCGCGATAGAGGATATGCTATGGAGCAAGAGCTCATTCGCAATACCGAAGGGATATTAGACAAAAGATTGGGCGATGATGCACCGCTTATATTACAAGGCTTGATTCCGAACATCATCATCAACGGCACTATCATCAACGATGGCAGGAACCTCATGATGTCATCGCAGCCACTCCGTTATCTAATGTCTCCCTTGTCGGCACGGGTGGACAGTGCAACACCGCCCATTGATGCCATAGACTTTGGTGCTTTGTACAGAAAACAACAACCCATGCGACTGCTCCTCACTACGGCACTTCGTATGAATGCTACCTTCCCCTATATACTACCTGCAGTAAAACTACCCTCTGTGCCGGAAATTGATGTAATGGATGCCGGCTTGCGGGACAATTTTGGTGTTGAGTTGCTGAGCCGTTATCTTTTGGTACACAAGGAATGGATGCAACAGCATGTGGGCAATATTATTTTCCTTCAAATTCGCGATACGAAAGAAAATGAGGTGTTTCCTTTTTCTGAAGAGAAATCGTTGGGCAGTTTGCTAACCGCACCATTATTTGTTATTCAAAACAAATGGGAGCCGTTCCAATCTTACACGCAAGGCTATATCAAAGACTTGTTGCCACTTATCAACAAGCAAATTCATATGGTTACACTCACCTATATTCCAAGAGTGGCAGATAAAAGTGCTTCCCTTAATTTTCACATTACTCAACGAGAAAAAGAAGACCTTTACAAATCCATTTACAACCCACAAAACCAAACTCAGGTACAACATTTCTTAGAACTGCTTAACCAACCATGAAGACGATTCTTTTTCATGTCAACTCTTTGCTAACCGGTGGTATTGAAAAGGTGCTTATCGAATTGCTCAAAGGATTGAACCCTCAGAAATACCATATCAAACTGTCCATCGGATATTACATGGGCGAACAAGAGCTTCTCCGAAATGATATTCCTTCATATGTAGAGGTCATATACCTATTGGAGCATCCTTTATTAACCACTCCTCATAAGAATAAAAAAACAGGAAAAACCAATGTGGTTGAAAAAGCGTTATCTGAGCTATTGCTGCCACCTATTCAGAAAAAAGTAAGGCGCCAAAAGCTGAAATGCATTTTGAAAGAAGTAGATGTTGTTATTGATTTCGACACTACGTTGGCATCTATGCATCGGTTGTTTTCAGATAAGATATCTATAGCCTATTGCCATTTTGGATTTGATAATATTTGGAAAGACAATCAACGAAAATTAGATAAACTGGCGTATAGATTGAGTCATTATACCCACATCGTTATGCTGTGCGATGAGATGCTGAAGGATGCCGCCCAACGTTATCCGATGCTGAGTCCGAAGTTGGCTCGCATCTACAATGCCTTAGATATTCCCCACTTGCAAGCAAAGGCAAATGAAACCCTCCACCTATCTGACGACTTTATTCGAAATGGATATATCCTTTCAGTAGGCAGGTTGCAAGAGGCACAAAAAGATTTTACCACATTGCTAAAAGCCTATGCCGAAGCCGTTCATAAATACCGCATCAAAGAGCGACTCATTATTGTAGGCAAGGGTGGTGACCAAAGCAATTTGCAACAATTAGCAATGAGCTTGGGTATCGAAAATCGTGTACTATTTGCCGGGCATCAAAGTAATCCGTATAAATGGATGAAGCCTGCCCGACTATTTTTGTTCAGTTCTAAATATGAAGGACTGCCCACAGTGTTGATTGAAGCACATGCTATCGGTTTGCCCATTGTAGCTACGGCTACCCCTACCGGTGTAAAGGAATTATTGCTTCAGGGAAATGCCGGTACATTGGTGCCCATCGGTGATGTATCCATAATGGCAGATGCTATTGTGGAGTTATTGCGAAACGAACCACTTCGAAAAGAATATTTGCGCGAAGCAGCCTCTTTGTTGCCTCAATTTAATATTGATTACATGGTACCCGAATTGGAAAAGTTGCTGGGGTAGTTGCCCCAAAAGCCTTCGCTATTCCTTCACTATCTTTTCTTGTAGATACACCTGCTCCTTGTCCCAAATACGAATGATGTAGGTTCCTTTTGCAAGAGAGCGAATGTTTATTTCATTATAATCTGATATGAATTTCCCATGCATCAATACCGCGCCCGAAGCATGTATGATAGCGTATTGCAAGCCGGTAATGCTGCCAAAAATAGTGAGCGAATGAGTACCGGGATTGGGATAAATTTTTATTGACGATACGGTTTGCAATGGGGTAGAGGAGGGTTGGTTCCAGGTCTGCTGCAATCGAAATAGCTTTGCCGGCAATGAAAGTTGATTGATACGCTCGGTGCTGATAAAATACGATGATGCAGTAGTATAAGTAATGCCTTCCGTTTGCCACACACTGCTATAAGGTAATGATATCTTTCTTTTGTTTCCATTGAAAACACTATCGGCAGGAAAGTCATTGAGCACCCATAGCATGGAGTTGGGAGGCAGTCCGTTGGTATAGCCAATGAGGGTAATTTCTTTTTTGTTGGGTGCGCTGCAAGCCCCTGTTATCAGGCAACCTACATTATACGTTGCATGTGGTGATACGGTATAGTTGCCGGGTACTTTGGGTAATAGGTATAATTTAGTGTGATGATCGCCCCAGTTTTTTGAAAATAAATACAGCGAATCTCCTATTGACGTGATAGCTTCTGCATCAAAATTGGTAGAAGTATTGGGTGTAAAGCTGGTTTGGTCGGCATAGTTGAAATGAATAGCTTGTGCTTGCACATGTACGATACTATCGTTACCGATGTCTGCAAAGGCTATTTTTAATATTTTCAAATCGGTTCGAGTACCGTTATTGTTACCGGTTTCAGCCAGGTAGAGATAGTTGCTGTCGGTGGTGATGTCTTCCCAATCGATGTTGGGATAATTGTCGATAACGACGGTTTTCAACACTTTTCCCGTTGCGGTATCCAATAAAAATATGCTTGCCGGCCCACCACTATCATCGTGTGTCCACAGTTGGTTTTGATGCCATGCCAGCCCTGATGTTTCTGATACGGTGGGGAGGTCGGTAATGTATTGTGCGTTGGCAGTTGTGGGCGGATACACGCAAGAGCCATCATTGATAGTTGCCGATGGATTGTAGTTGGTAGCCAAAGGGTCGGTACATCCGTATTGCGCTTGAGAATAATAACTAATGAGCAGCAGCCCTATGAACCCAATCATTTTTTGCATAGCAAACAAAGTTATGATGTAATCCCACAGCAAAGTGCATATTCAGTTCAACTACCACAACTATTGTTTTGATTGTTGAAATCCTCAAAGAGCGGAAATGCTCTGTTTACATCACCTGCACAATAAGAAACTTCAGGTATTGCGTATTGGGTACATGCCATAGTATCGGATGGTCGGAGGCTTGTGTTTGCCAGGTTACTTGCCTTAGTTTACGCTTTGCATCTTTGGCAGCCATATCAATGGTTTTCAAAAACAGTTCAGGGTCAACTAAGTTGGTGCAGGATGCCGTTACTAAAAATCCTCCTGGCTTGGTGAGTTTCATACCCCTCAAGTTTATCTCTTTATACCCAGTAATGGCTTTCTGAATATTCTCTCTGCTTTTTGTAAACGCTGGCGGGTCTAACATCACCACATCATAGCGCTTACCATCTTTTACCCATTGCTTCAATACATCAAATGCATTAACAGTTTCAAAGCGGCAAGTAGATTCATATCCATTTAAGGTTGCATTTTTCCTTGCCGTATTGACGGCTGTTTCAGAAATATCTAAGCCCAATACCGACTTCGCACCATAGTGCGCTGCATGTAACGAAAAGGTACCCGTGTAACAGAAGGCTTCCAACACATCGGCATCCTTCACGATGTGTTGTATGACGCGGCGGTTGTCTTGTTGGTCTAGAAAGTACCCGGTCTTTTGTCCATTTTCAATGTCCACATGAAACCTCAACCCATTTTCATGTAAGATTATGTTGGTATCAAAGGGAGTAGAAAGAAATCCTTTTTGTTGGGGTAGTCCTTCCAATTCGCGCACCGGCACATCGTTTCGTTCGTAGATGCCTTTGGGAGAAAATATTTTTTGCAATGCCGCTACGATAGCCGATTTCCAACGGTCCATACCTAAAGCTAGTGTTTGCAATACGAAATAATCATTGAATTTATCAATGATTAACGCCGGCATCTGATCTGCTTCACCAAAGATTAATCGGCAATTTTCAACATAACCAATTTGCTTTCGGTACTCCCAAGCTTCCAATATTCTTTTGTAGAAAAACGAATCATCAATGACCTCTTCCGAGTCGCGCGATAGCAGACGTATGCGTATTTGTGATGCGGGGTTGATGTAGCCCTTGCCTACAAAAGAACCGTTATACGAATAAACACTAACGATATCGCCGGGTTCATAGTTGCCTTCACTATCGCCCAATTCGTTGGAAAATATCCAAGGATGTCCGTTGATGACACGGTCACCAATTTTCTTTCGGAGAAAAAATTTAGTCATGAGAGTCGATTGATCTTTCGATGATATTATCTGTATTGCAATGCGATTTGATGCAATTCGAGTAGCGGTTTTAAAAAGGCTTCCAAATCGTACACGCATAGTTGAGAAGCCGCATCACACAAGGCTTTCTCCGGTTCCGGATGGGTTTCAATAAAGATACCGTCCACACCGGCAGCTACACCGGCTCTGCTGAGTACCGGCAAAAATTCGCGTGCACCGCCTTTGGCATCGGCACTGGGGATACCATATTTTCGAATCGAGTGGGTGATATCAAAAACAACCGGATAGCCCAACTGCGAGAGGTGGTAAAAACTGCGTGGATCTACTATCAAATCATTGTAGCCCATTGTATAACCACGTTCTGTAAGAATGATTTTATCATTACCGGCATCCACACATTTGCCTACCGGATGCTTCATGTTTTCAGGAGCCAAAAACTGACCGTGTTTGATGTTGATAACTGCACCCGTTTTAGCTGCTGCCACTAACAACCCACTTTGCATACAGAGATAGGCGGGTATTTGAATCACATCACAAACATCTGTTGCCGGCGCTGCATGATCCGGATAGTGTATATCGGTCAACAGCGGAAACCCAAATTGTTCTTTCACTTTTGCCAATAGCTTCAAACCCTTATCCAGCCCGGGCCCATCATAGTATTTCAAACTACTGCGGTTGTCTTTGGTGAAGGATGATTTGTAAATAATGGGAATGTTCAACCGCTCACTGACTTCCTTCAATTTCTCAGCGGTTTTCATCATGATGCTTTCCTCTTCTATAACGCAAGGTCCGGAGATGAGAAACAACTGATCGCTGCCGCAAGAAATGTTGCCTACTGTTATTTTTTTATGACTCATGCTGGGTATTGATTGTTGAGTAAGAATAATTCGTTGTGTAAAATATGGTGTGTGAATGATGATTCTTATACCGCTATGGGCAATGCTTTCGTGGTGTTGGTACTTGTTGGATTTGATTCATTAAGGTTGTAAAAGTAATGGTTTTGACGAGGATTAATGGCTTAATAATTCCAATGATTTTTTAACAATAATGTCGGTAGCTCCTTGCTTGGATTGCATAAAGGCAATGATTTCTTTCTTTAATGCCAATCGTTTCTCTTCGCTATGAGCAATGCTTTCAAACCCTTGCTGCAAGCCATTTGCATCCGAAATACTAAAGGCAAGCCCCCTTGCCGTCATCTCACGAGCTTCAATGAATTTTTGAAAATGTGGTCCAAAAAATACCGGTAATCCAAATACAGCAGGCTCTAGTATATTATGAATACCGCTTTTCGCAAAGCCGCCACCAACGTACGCTATCGTTCCGTATTGAT
The DNA here is from genome assembly GCA_029573235.1 of Bacteroidota bacterium. GTDB lineage: Bacteria > Bacteroidota > Bacteroidia > Chitinophagales > Chitinophagaceae > JAFIGV01. The sequence continues at coordinate 30,933 of JAKQGX010000007.1, read as the reverse complement.
ACAATGAAGACAACATACCCATGTTATCTACCAACAATACTTTTTTGTCGATATCAGCATCGGTAAACTGTGAGTAGCGCACTGCCTTTTCTCCGAATAAAGAAACCAATTGTTGCACGTGAGTATCATCTACTTCATGTGGTGCGATGATGAGCTTGTATGGAGTGTTTGATTTTTGGCAAAATGCATAGAGTACCTTTTCATCATCTGGCCAGGTGCTACCGGCTACCCACACAGGTTGATTTTTTTTCCATTTCTCAACCCATGTATTCGTTTTTGCTTGCCCTGCAATAGCAGCTACGCGGTCGTATCGGGTATCTCCGGCTACTATCACCGGATAGTTATTATGGATAGATAGCAATAGGTTTTTGGATGCTTCATCTTGAACAAAAAGATGGGTATAACAAGAGAGCATTTTTCGAAACAGACCTCCGTACCATTTAAAAAATGGTTGTGATGGGCGAAAAGCTGCAGCTACCAATAGTGTAGGGATACCCCGTTGCTGCAAGGCTTGCAGGTAATAATACCAAAATTCATACTTCACAAAAAGTACTAAAGAAGGGTTGATGAGTTGCACCATTTGCTGCGACTCCTTCGGATGGTCTAGCGGTAAGTAAAAAACATAATCTGCTTGCTCATAATTTTTTCGAATCTCATATCCGGATGGAGAAAAGAAGGTCAGTACTATACAATATCCTTGTTGTTTTAAGGCTTCTATAATGGGGCGCCCTTGTTCAAATTCTCCTAACGAAGCACAGTGAATCCATACCCGCGTTCCATCTCTAGGGCGCAGGTTCTGGGCAATGTGTGTAAAGATATCTTTGCGTCCATCCAGCCATTGCTGCGATTTATTGCCTCGGCGTGCCGTGAGGCGAATGCCAAACTTGTATAATGCTAAAAATAGGTTGTAGAGTAGGATGGACACGTAAAAGACTATTCTTGGGTTGTGCTTTTTATTGTTGCAAAGATGCAATCTATTGTGGCAACTATAAATTTTTTGGGGATAAAAAAAGGCAGTGTAAAACTACACTACCTTTTATTTTATTATTGTTTGAATGTGGTTTTATTATTTCACCTCTTCAAATTCGGCATCGGCTACATTGCTGTTATCCGCACTGGCATGTTGTCCATCACCGGATGCTGCATTAGGGTTTGCACCGGCTTGTTGTTGTGCATTATAAATATGCTGGCTCGCAGTTTGCCAAGCAGCGTTCAGCTCTTCGGCAGCTTTATCAATGCCATCAATGTCTTCGGCTTTGTGTGCTTCTTTCAATTTGGCTACGGCTGCTTCAATTTTAGCTTTTTCATCAGCCGGAATTTTATCGCCGTATTCGCTCAATTGTTTCTCGGTATTGAACACTAAGCCATCAGCCATGTTGAGTTTCTCTACACGTTCGCGCACTTTCTTATCCGATTCTTCATTGGCTTTGGCTTCATTCTTCATTTTTTCAATTTCCTCTTTGCTCAGCCCGGAGCCGGCTTCAATGCGAATGTTTTGTTGTTTGCCGGTTCCTTTATCTTTTGCTGTCACGCTGAGGATACCATTGGCATCAATGTCGAATATTACTTCTACCTGAGGAACTCCTCTTGGTGCGGGTGGAATACCGTCTAAGATAAAACGACCCAATGTTTTGTTTTGGTTAGCCATGGGGCGCTCACCTTGCAATACGTTAATTTCAACGCTTGGTTGGTTATCGCTGGCAGTAGAGAATACTTCCGATTTTTTGGTTGGGATAGTTGTGTTGGCGTCAATGAGGCGTGTCATTACACCGCCCATTGTTTCGATACCAAGAGACAATGGTGTTACGTCCAGCAACAATACATCTTTTACATCACCGGTCAATACACCTCCTTGAATGGCAGCACCAACGGCTACTACTTCATCTGGGTTTACACCACGGTGTAGTTTCTTGCCAAAGAATTTTTCTACTACTTCTTGCACTTTCGGGATACGGGTAGAACCACCTACTAAGATTACTTCGTCTATTTCGGAGGTTTGCATTCCGGCATCTTTCAATGCTTTGCGGCAAGGCTCCAATGTGCGCTCAATTAAGCTGTCTGCTAATTGTTCAAATTTGGCACGGCTCAGGCGACGTACCAAGTGTTGAGGAACGCCATCCAACGCAGTGATATAAGGTAGGTTGATTTCGGTTTCTTGTGAAGAAGATAATTCAATCTTTGCTTTCTCGGCAGCTTCTTTCAATCGTTGCCAAGCCATTGGGTCTTTGTGCAAATCCATGCTGGGCACATCTTTGCGGAATTCTTCTGCCAACCAATCCATGATTACTTTATCAAAATCATCGCCCCCTAAGTGTGTATCACCGTTGGTAGATTTTACTTCAAATACACCGTCGCCCAATTCCAAGATGGAGATATCAAAGGTGCCACCCCCTAAGTCAAACACGGCGATTTTACTGTCTTTATGCTGTTTGTCCAATCCATAAGCAAGAGCAGCAGCTGTAGGTTCGTTGATGATACGGCGTACATTCAATCCTGCAATTTCACCGGCTTCTTTGGTGGCTTGGCGTTGTGCATCGTTGAAATATGCGGGCACCGTAATCACCGCTTCTTTTACTTCTTGACCTAAAAAATCTTCGGCTGTTTTCTTCATTTTTTGAAGCACCATTGCAGAGATTTCTTGAGGTGTATAAAGACGTCCATCGATATTTACACGTACGGTATTGTTGTCGCCTTTTTCAATCTTGTAAGCGTTATGCTCCATCTCACTTCCGACTTCATCAAAACGACGACCCATGTATCTTTTGATAGACATGATGGTGTTTTGAGGATTGGTAATTGCTTGGCGCTTCGCAGGGTCACCCACTTTGCGCTCTCCATTTTTTAAGAAAGCAACAATGGATGGTGTCGTACGACGTCCTTCATCATTGGCAATGACAACCGGTTCGTTTCCTTCCATAACGGAAACGCAAGAGTTGGTAGTTCCTAAATCTATTCCTATTATTTTGCTCATATAAATATTGTTTTCTGCTTTTCTTCTCTTTAGTCAATCTATATGCCAGTTGAGAATGGCAAGAAATTTTGTCAGATTTGCTGCCAAGCTGCAATAAACAAAGACCCCGATGTGTGTCATCGGGGCATTATCTAATAAAAACTGTTTTTCAAAACCTTATCAATGGGTGGCTCTGCCCACAATGCCCAAATCAGAGGTGATGGGATTTACACGAAGGGAATCAATGGTAGGACCAGAGATGGGCAAGTTTTTATACACTCGTACACCACGAGAACTGAACAGTCCATACACATCTTTGCCTTTAATGTTGGTGAAAGTTGGCTTTATTTGATCACCGGTAAGCCCTCCGGATTGGCTGTTGGTAACGATGATATAATCATATAATTCTTGACCACCGATAGCAAAAGTGATATCGCAACTATCTATATAGCGCTCTATATGGGCAGGGGCAGTTCGCATCGATTCTTTTAAGAAAGAATACATTTCCATGTTGTTCTTCTCAATATTAAAGGCATTGTTGGTAATGGGCATACTAGCCATTAAAAAATCGGCTGCATGGTCGGTTTCTACTCCGGTATTGATGTCTTTATCTACCCATCTGAACTTAATCTTTGCTTCAAGGTATTTGGCATCTGTTGGAACACGACAATAGATGGAGAATTTATTGGTCTTCATCTTCGAAAATTCAACCGTAAAATTGCTGGCAATCAAAGGCGCCAAATCTTTTGAGTTGACTACTTTTATTTCGGCAGAGTCGGTGAATCCTAAATCAGGATTGGTAATCACCAATCGATAGCGATTATCTGGGTTCAACGCTGTTTTAAATTTATAGGCATAGTTGGGCGAAGTAAAAAAGGTGCCCGTATCCTTAGTGTAGCCCTCATCGGTTAAGTTAACTTTACTCAAATTAATCGTATTCACCACCGCGCTGCCTACTATCTCTTTCATAACTACAATAAGGTTTTTATAATAGCTGGAATCCGGTTCTTTTGCCATCACCACTGCGCTTTTGTTTTCATCCAAAAAGGCTTTCTGAATTCTGATGTAATGAGCAGTATCATCCATGTTTAGCAAGCCATACACCAAGGTGATGTTTTTATACGGAGCAGCCACTTTAAAATCTTCGGAGCAGCTAAACAGCATCACGCTGGCAACTAATACGCTAAGAATACGTCCTATGTTTTTCATGTGTTTTTTCGAAAGTTGACAAAGATAATTTATTATTCAATCCAAAAGCTACGGCGCCATGCATCCGATATAGTAGTATATAACGGGCTTATTAATGAAATATTATCCCATCCATACACTTACAAAAAACAAAAGCGGCTACAACATAAACGCTTGTTGCAGCCGCTACTATATTCTGAAATTTAATACTAATGAATGCCATGCATTTTTTTGCCTAACCAGCGGCTGATAGCAAATAATATTAATGCCGCTGCGCCACACATAACAATAAACACTAAGAAGAAGTCAAATAAGTTTTCGATTTGAAAACCCATGAATGACGTAACCGCGTTTCCTTCACCGGACTCACCTCCACCGGGAATCAAAGCTGATAAAGTGCCGGCAAATTTGTTGGCAGCCGCATTTGCCAAAAACCATGTACCCATCAGCAAGGAAGAAAAACGTGCCGGTGATAATTTGGAAACCATAGACAAGCCAATAGGCGACAAACACAACTCACCCATGGTATGAATGATGTATAGAGCAAATAACCAAAACATAGATACCTTGTCTGCTGCACCCAGCCCATATACTGCAAAGGCTATAACTACATAACCCAAGGCAACTAAGGTTAAACCGATAGCCATTTTACGAGGGGATGAGGGCTCTAAGTTGCGTTTGCCCAAGCCCAACCACATGGATGAAAACAGTGGTGCCAACAAGATAATGGCTAATGGATTTACCGATTGGAAATAACTTGCCGGCATCTCAACACCAAAGATATGTCGGTCGGTTTGGCGGTCGGCAAAGATGGTAAGCGATGCCCCCGCTTGCTCGAAAGCACCCCAAAAGAAGATAACGAAGAAGGCCAAGATGAAAATAACAATGATACGGTCGCGCTCTTCTTTTAATAAGCTTTTGTCGGTAAGTATGATCAATGGCATTATTACCATAGCACCATAAATAAGATAGCCTATTAAATCGGTGTCATTATTAAACATGGATTTAAAATTCAGCAAGAAGAATATCAAACCGATGGTTCCTGCAATAATTCCAAATTCCTTAATGCCCATTTTTTTCACGGGCAATCCGATAGGCTTGTTGTCGCCATCAACGAGAACTTTATTTTTTTGCAACATGAAGGTGATAAGCCCCAATATCATCCCGATACCTGCTGCAAAGAAGCCCCATTTAAAATCAATTTTCTCACCCAACGTTCCACAAATCAATGGTGAAAAGAAAGCACCTAAATTGATACCCATGTAAAACACAGTGAAGGCAGCATCTACACGGCGGTCTCCTTTCGGATATAATTGCCCCACCATGGTAGATATGTTGGGTTTAAAAAATCCGTTGCCTACAATTAACAGTGTGAGGGCTACCCACATCAAACTTATCGCTGTTACGCCAGTAGCAGAGGCGCTGAAGAACATGGCAAACTGCCCAATAGCCATCAGCAATCCCCCAATCTCGATACTTCTTCTGTTGCCTAAAAAACGATCACACAGGTATCCACCCAACAATGGAGTTAAGTACACAAGACCAGTGAAGCTACCGTAAATATTAGATGCTTCATCTTGTGCCAATCGCAGTTGGTTGACCATGTATAATACGAAAATGGCACGCATACCGTAATAGCTGAAGCGTTCCCACATTTCTGTAAAAAAGAGTAGGTACAGTCCTTTGGGATGTCCTTTTCCGGACGATGCCGATTGCTGGTTCATGGAGATTTCTGTTCCGTTACCGTTTTGACTTGACATGAATATTTTTTATTTAGCTCGAAAGGTAAAAATTTTTTTTGCAATGAATAAATATGTTTTACCCCTCAATGCATTCCTTTAGCCACCCTTGAGAGAGGTAATTTCAATAGTTTCCTACTTTCTATTATTACAATTTGGAAGCGAGTATGTATTATAATACAAATAGGTTTTCCGCAAATTTTTGACTGACAGTTGAACGCTTGTTGTCAATTTCTATTTCTACAGAGCCATCAAATTCTTGCCGACTGATAATTTTTATTTTACTACTCAACCCCAATCCTATTTGTACTGCATATTGCAAAAAAGAAGCACTGCTGTCTTTTACGGCTACTAATTTACACACGGCACCCACCGGTATATCTGTCAATGTTTTTCGTTTGAGGTATTTGATTTCACCTTTCGAGTTGGGGATAGGGTCTCCATGCGGGTCTATTTTGGGGAATCCTAAAAAACGATCTAATTGCTCCACTAATTTCTTTGACTTGATATGCTCTAATTGCTCTGCCACTTCATGCACTTCGTCCCAACTAAACTCGAGCTTCTCATATAAAAATGTTTCCCAAAGACGGTGCTTTCGAACAACTTCTACAGCATATTCCCTACCTTGTTGTGTCAGCATTATTTTGCCATACTTCTTATACGATACCAGTTCTTTCTCTTTTAGCTTCTTCAACATATCATTTACCGTAGCCGGCTTCACTTCTAAATAAAATGCCAACTCGTTTGTACCGGCTTCTACTTTCTCTTCCGTTTCATTGGTGAGATGAAAGAGTGCCTTCAAATAATTTTCTTCTGCTTGTGATATCATAGTGTAAAGATAAAATGATTTCCTTAAAAATATTTGTTAGATAAGACTAACTATTTTAGTTTCGCAAATGATTGATAAATTTTAAGGAATATGAAACCCGTATTATACACTATAATTGCTCTCTTCACTGCTGCAATAGGAAAGGCGCAAACCCTACAGGGCGTCATAAAAGACAAAGACAGCAGGAAGGTAATTGCTTTATGCAACGTTATTCTTTATCCATCAATGGAAGCAGTGCAAACAGATGATAATGGACGATTTGCTATCACCACATCTCCACAAAATGAACCTTCTTTTATGGTGTTATATGCCTATGGTTATGCATCAGACACGCTGTATATTCAAAAAGGCAAAACAGTGTACAACCATTATTTGAAAGCGGGAATTCGTGAAACCATATTAGATAATGTAGTGATAACAGGGGCTACGCGCGCTACCTTAATCAAAGAAAATCCTATCTCTATTTCTTCTGTTTCTACAAGGCAAATAGAAAGTACTACGGAGGGAAACATTATTGATGTGCTCGTAAAAAATGTACCCGGACTGAATGCTGTAAAAACCGGCCCGAATATCTCGAAGCCCTTTATTCACGGACTAGGGTACAATCGGGTACTGACTTTGTATGATGGTATTCGTCAGGAAGGGCAACAATATGGAGATGAGCACGGGCTGGAAGTAGATGACTATAATTTAGAAAAAGCAGAAGTCATAAAAGGTCCTGCCAGCTTGCTATACGGCTCCGATGCTATTGCCGGTGTCATTAGTTTGTATGCAGGTATTCCGGATAAAAAGGATAAAAAGTTACACGGAAAATTGACCCACGAATATCAAACCAACAATAATCTTGTGGGTAACGGTTTCCGATTGGATTACTCCGGGGAGCATTTTATGACCGCCATTCGTGGCTCACATCGCATGGCTCAAAACTATCGAAACGCTATAGACGGAAGGGTATATCTCACCAATTTTGCAGCAACCAATCTCTCTATACTATCCGGCTATAAAACCGACAAATCATCCTCTCAAATAAGTGCTACACTTTACAACAATCACCAAGGTATACCGGATGGCAGCCGCGACTCAATGACTCGAAAGTTTACCCATCAAGTGTATGAAGGAGATGATGATGATATCACAAAACGACCCGTTGTTTCCAATCAAGCGCTAAACAGTTATACCATTCCGGATTTGGCGCAGCACATCCAACATTACCGATTATACCTACACCATCAACAAGTAGTAGGGGAGGGCGATATAGACATTTTACTAGGTGGGCAACAAAATAAAAGAAGGGAATATACCCATCCGCAAAAGCCTCAACAAGCTGGCATGTATATGCGCTTAAATACGTTTAACTATGGATTGCGATATAATGCCCCCAAGTATCTAAACATAGAGACATCCATCGGTGTCAATGGTATGCTTCAAAACAATAAGAACAAAGAGGCTACTGACTTTCCCATTCCGGACTATCATATATACGACGGTGGTGTTTATTTCTATGCCAAATGGAAGCATGAAAAATGGACGCTAAGTGGTGGCATGCGGTATGATGTTCGGCATGTGCAATGGAATGATTTTTATGTAGGCATTCATTCCGAAACCGGATTCAAGCAGCAAGTGCACAACCCTCAGGCAGCCGGAGCTATTTTACAATTTGAAGCATACGAAAAATGGTTTCAAGGCATGAGTGGCAGCGTAGGCGTAACGTATATACCTAATGATGCCATCAGCCTGAAAGCTAATATAGCAAGGGCTTACAGGGCACCCAATGTGACAGAAATAGGTAGTAACGGATTAGATCCAGGTGCTCACATCATCTATTTAGGCAACCGAAATTTTCAACCGGAATTTTCATTGCAAGAGGATATGGGAGTACACATGAAGTTTCCCAATTTTTCTGCTGAAGGAAGTTTGTTTCATAACCAAATTCAAAACTATATCTACATGTCAGCTGTAGTGGATGCAAACGGAAATCTCCTATTGGATGCGCAAGGCAACAGAACCTATCAATACCAACAAGCTGCTGCACAACTTTATGGTGCCGAGGCATGGCTCGCTCTTCATCCTGAAATGATAAATGGGATCCGTTGGGATAATAGTATGAGTGTGGTATATGGATTTAATAGAAAAGCAGCCTATAAAAACAAAGGAGTTGACGGCGAATATTTGCCCTTGATTCCTCCTATGAAAATCAATAGCAGCTTGTCTTACGAGAGAAATCCTTCCTGTAAATGGATCACATCCATAACACCTAAGATAGAGATGGAATACCATGCGCAGCAAAACAGGTATTTAGCATTGAACAGTACCGAAACCTATACACCGTCATATACCCTTTGGCACATTGGCATCCGTACAGACATCCGTTATTACAAGGCTTCAACATTGCAAGTTATCTTGCAGGCAAACAATATTTTTGACAAAGCCTATCAATCGCATTTGAGTCGTTTGAAATATTTTGAGTACTATCAAAACAGCACCAATGGCAGCTATGGCATTTACAATATGGGTAGAAATATTACATTGAAAATTATTGCTCGCTTTTAATATAATATGAAAAAATATCACCCTAAAAGGGGGAGGCAACTCTTACCACCAACCATTCGATAATCTATACATTTGACAAAAATCTTGAGCTCTGCTACGTTGAGTTGGAAAACAATAGCTTTTGGTTCCATGAAAGCAATACAGTAATGCCTAACAAAAATGAAATCATGAGCATCAAAGAAAAATATGCATTCTTAATTTGAATATTAACAGCATTTATTCATTCATCATAAAAACAACAAAAATGAAAACCATTAACACGTATTTAAATTTTGACGGGAACTGCGAAGCCGCCTTTTTATTTTATCAATTGGTCTTTGGAGGAGAATTTAATTTTATTGGTCGCTTTAGCGAAATACCTACAAGCGAGGAATACAAAGTTCCGGATGCGGACAAAAACAAAATTATGCACGTCAGTCTGCCGGTGGGAGACACCATATTAATGGGTAGCGATGTAGGTGGCGAATGGTCGCCTTCTTTCAAACAAGGTAATAACTATTCGATATCCATTACCGCCAGCTCAAAAGCGGAAGCCCTTGAACTTTTTGAAAAATTATCCTCCGGTGGACAAGTAACCATGCCCATGGCAGATACTTTTTGGGGCGATTTTTTTGGAACTCTTATTGATAAATTTGGTATCAACTGGATGATAAGCTTCAATGAAAAAGGAGCCATGTAATTGCTAAAGGCTTGCTTCGTTACTCATAGTAGTGAAGCAAGCCTTTTTCACTTTTTATCCTTCCAAGCTACAATATACCCTTAACACTCTTTCAGACCAAGGGGGATATGCATTGCTAATCCGCCTTCGGAGGTTTCTTTGTACTTATGATTCATATCCAGCGCCGTCTCCCACATGGTTTGCACTACGGTATCAAGCGACACACGTGCATTATCAGGATTGCTGAGCAGCGCAAGTTGTGATGCCGTTATCGCTTTTATGGCGCCCATTGTGTTTCGCTCGATACAAGGCACCTGTACCAATCCACCGATGGGGTCGCAGGTGAGCCCCAAGTGATGTTCCATAGCTATTTCGGCCGCCATTAAGCATTGGGGGGCACTACCACCCATACATTCCGTAAGTGCTGCCGCCGCCATGGCAGATGATACGCCTATCTCTGCTTGGCAACCGCCCATGGCTGCCGATAGGGTAGCTCCTTTTTTGAAGATGCTCCCAATTTCTGAAGCGGTTAATAGAAATTGGATAATTTTTTCTTCATGATTGCCATCGCAAAATGTAATGAAGTATTGCAGCACCGCGGGAACAACACCCGCAGCTCCGTTGGTCGGTGCCGTTACTACTCGACTGAAAGAAGCATTTTCTTCATTTACCGAAAGGGCAAAGCAACTCACCCAATCTAACGTGTATTGAAATCCCGAACCTCCACTACGAACTGCAGAAAGCCATTCATCATAGTTGGTATAGCTTTTTTCACCTAAAAGTTTTTTGTTCAGCATCGATGCACGTCGCGTAACATTCAACCCGCCCGGCAACAATCCTTTTTTATGAATACCGTTGTAAATGCAATCGCGCATAACGCCCCAAAGTCGCAATACTCCTTTTCGTACATCTGTTTCTTGCTGCCAGCTAATTTCATTTTCCATCACCACTTCCGAAATAGACAATCCCGTTTTGCGGCACCAGTGCAATAAATCGTCCGCTTTCTCAATAGGGAAGGGGAGTTCTACAACATTCCCCGCATTATTTTCTTCACCTTCTTTTACTACAAATCCCCCACCGATTGAATAATATGTTTCGGCTATTTGCGTACCATCTTTGTAGGTGCATAAAAATGTAACGGCATTGGGATGGAAGGGTAGTGATTCTTGCATCAAAAACGCAACATCAATTGCCGGGTCAAAGTCAATATCCACACGACCCGCATAACGCATCTTTTTTTCGGTACTGATTTGTTGAATTTTTTCGGTGATAGCGTTCACATCAAATGTCACCGGGTCTTCGCCACAAAGCCCCAAGATAACAGCGATATCTGTTCCGTGACCTTTTCCGGTTTTTGCTAAAGAACCATATAATAGCACTTTTACTTGTTGTACTTGTTCCCATCCTTTTGCCGATACGGTTTCATTAAACCGTAAGGCGGCACGCCATGGACCTAAGGTATGTGAGCTACTGGGTCCGACACCAATTTTAAAAATATCAAATACGGATATGGCTTCTCTTTTCATTGAATGCAACGTGCGGTATTATTGATTATGGCTTGAATGAATAAGTGGTTTTTACCCTTAGTTGGAATAGCAAAAAACGAATGGTGTTGTTGCTATATTTCACCGTCAGGAATTACCGTATAAAGGTAAATGGAAAGCTTTAATTTTTTTGAACTAAGGTTAATTATTGCCCACTATCTTTGGCATCATGTTACAGCAATTGCATATTGAGAATTATGTGATCATCGACCAACTCCTATTTACACCACAAGGTCATTTGAATATTATTACAGGTGAAACAGGAGCCGGAAAGAGTATTTTGTTAGGAGCTTTGGGGTTGGTGCTGGGCGAGCGAGCAGATGCAGGTACTTTGTTTAATAAAGAAAAGAAGTGTGTGGTAGAAGCATATTTTGATGTGCACGACCATGCTCCTTTTGCTGAAGCATTAGCAGTAGAAGAAATCGACTACGAGCCTGAATGTATTATCCGCAGGGAAATATCGGCAACCGGAAAATCTCGTGCATTCATCAACGATACTCCGGTTACCATCACTGTATTGCAGCGGCTCACGTCATTGTTGGTAGATATGCACCAACAGTTTGGACATTTAGCATTGAAAGAAGATCGATTTCAAATGGATGTTTTGGATGCCATTGCGGATAATTCAGTAATCATAAAATCATATCAAGAAGGATTTTTGCAATATCAAAAACGAAAGAAACAATTAGAGTCCATCTATGCCGAGCAGCGAAGAAGAGAAAAAGAACGAGCTTATAATATGGCTGTAATGGAGGAATTGGAAGCCGCTAACTTTAAAGAAAATGAACTGGAAGATGCTGCTAATCGGTTGAAGCAATTATCACACAGTGAGCAATTGTTAGCCGTATTGGAGGCATCAAAACAGTCCCTTTCAGAAGGGGAAATGCCACTTATCAACGAGCTAAAGAAAAACATTCAACAATTACAAACTATTGAAAAACTCTTGCCGGATTTATCGGTTCAAATCAACCGGCTCAACAGTATTTATGAAGAACTCAAAGATGTTTCCGGGGAGTTACAACAATTATCCTCCAATGTATCCCTTGACCCCGAAACGATGCATGCATTGCAAGAGCGTCTGGATGTGGGTTACCGATTATTAAAAAAACATGGGCTGCAAGAAACCAACGAACTAATAGCACTTCACCAACAAATGTTGTCGGAAGCGGCTAATGAAGAGCTACTCACGTCATCCATTGCCCAATTGCAAAAGGAATGTGATGCTTTTGAAACAACATTGCTTGAACAAGCCCAACAACTTTCCCAAAACCGACATAACAGTCTCTCGGATTTTGAAGTGAAGATGAATGAATTATTAGGGTTGGTGGGAATGCCTAATGCCCGCTTTAAAGTAGAGCTGCAACCCACAGAAGAAATAACGCAGCAGGGTAGAGACCAGGTTCAATTTTTGTTTGATGCCAATAAGAGCAAAACGTTAACGCCATTATATAAAGCTGCCTCCGGTGGCGAAATGAGCCGTATTATGCTTTGTATAAAATCGCTCACAGCTGCAGCAATGCAAATGCCCACCCTCATTTTTGATGAGGTAGATACCGGTATTTCCGGTGAGTCGGCAAAACAAGTGAGTATTCTTTTGAAAAATTTATCCCAATACCATCAAGTATTGTGCATTACCCACCTGCCACAAGTAGCCGCAAAGTCAGATGCACATTACTATGTATATAAAGAAACTGTTGGCAATAGAGTAACCGCCCAACTACGAACCTTAAACGACGAAGAGCATTTAGTTGCAATTGCTCAAATGATGGATGGCGAAAATCCGAGTAATGCCGCCTTGCAGAATGCTAAAGAATTAATTCAAGCATTATAAACGACTTTCTATTTCCTGTTGCATCAGAGTGGCTATTTGCTGTGCCGACAAACTGCCCAATGCTACTCCCATACCGCCCATTCTGAAAGCGCCAAACACCGATTGGGAAAATTGTTTTACCAATGGCTGTTTACTATTTCCGAATGCCATAATGCCGCTCCATCGTTGGGCTATCTCAATCGGAATATTGGGTGCTATCATTTCATTTAATAGGGTTTCTAAATGCTGTTGAATGTTATCATTAAATGTCATTTCGGTAGTGGTTTCTGTATCGAAATCCCTATTTCGCCCGCCGCCCAAAAGTATGCGTCCGTCAATTTCTCTGAAATAATAATACCCTTTATCGAAATGAAAAATCCCTTTGAAGGGTAAATGGGGAATGGGTTGTGTAATAAGCACCTGCCCGCGACCGGGTGTTACGAACTCTTGCGGCAATAAATGTTTTGTGAAGGCATTGGTACAAATACATAAAGTTTTCGCACGAAGTTCTATAGGTTCCTTTCTGATTTCGTCATTAATGATGACTGTTACGGAACTTTGTTCCTCTTCAAAACGCTCAACAGCTATACCGGTTTTTATTTCTATTTTTTTATCGAGGGCAAGTCGTAATAACGATTGCATCATTTTGCCGGTGTTCAATTCACCTTCGCAATGGTTGGCTACCATCGCCGTGCTGAGTCTTGGAGAAAATCCGAACGGTTGTATTTTTTCATTACAAATACTAAACGCTTTTTCTCCAATGATGGGTAATAATAAAGTGTTCAAATATTCTAAGTGGTCGAGAACCCCCAACTCATGTGGGCGCAATAATTCATAACTACCATTTTGCTGATATCCGATAGCATTATCACCCATCCGTTGCCGCAATAATGCTAATCCATTTTTTCGCTGTTCAAAGAGTTGCACCACTTCCTCCTCTGACATGTGTTGCAAATCGTCTAACAATTCGCTGGCGCTTCCCATACAGGCAAATCCGGCATTTCGAGTGCTGGCTCCGGAGGGTATCCAACCACGTTCTAAAAGTAATACACGATGGGAAGGGTAGCGATCCGCTAACTCGATGGCAACACTTAAGCCTACCAATCCGGCGCCAACGATAATATGATCGTAAGTTATGAAGTATGATTTTTCCCAATAACTAAGCATACAATATAAAAAAAATAGAAGAAGAATTAGTCGAAATTAAAACTTCAAATGTTTTACTGTAGTTTTATTGTGAATCAGTTGTTTGAGAGAGTCAATTCCAATTTTTAAATGATCCGCTACATATGCTTTTGTGACCGTAGCATCGTTTTCGGCCGTCTTCACGCCTTCGGGTATCATCGGTTGGTCCGATACCAAAAGCAAGGCACCTGTGGGTATTTTATTGGCAAAACCAACTGTGAAAATAGTAGCCGTTTCCATATCAATAGCCATTGCGCGAATCTTTCGTAAGTATGCTTTGAACTCATTGTCGTGTTCCCATACTCTTCGGTTAGTGGTATAAACGGTTCCCGTCCAGTAATCTCTGGAGTGCTCCCTGATGGTGGTTGAAATTGCTTTTTGCAAGGCAAATGCCGGTAAAGCCGGTACTTCGGTAGGAAGGTAATCATTGCTGGTGCCCTCGCCGCGTATAGCCGCAATAGGTAATATCAAATCACCCACTTTGTTTTTTCGTTTTAAACCGCCACATTTTCCTAAAAATAATACCGCTTTGGGCTGAATAGCCGATAACAAATCTAATATGGTGGCTGCTAAAGGGCTGCCCATTCCAAAATTGATAATCGTAATACCATCTGCTGTTGCGTTGGGCATCGGTTTGTCGGCTCCAATGACCTTGACATTGTTTTTCTGTGCAAAAATGTTCACATAATTATTAAAGTTGCAAAGCAAAATATACTTGCCAAATTGATCCAATTCCTGACCGGTATATCTCGGCAACCAATTTTCTACAATTTCGTTTTTTGATTTTAGCATAGTACCCCCATTTTTTTCTATGATTATTTATAGTATCCACGGACATTCATTCCGATATCGTGAAGCTACAATAAAGTTGTCAAACGGGTTGCAAAGATTCATTTGATATATTTTCGAATAAATATTGAAGTTCTTATTTGTTCTATAATTTATATTATGTTAAATAGAAAATTTCCACAAATTACTATTATACATACACTTATGAAATGGATGAAAAAATAGGTTAAATTCATACCCTATTTCTATACAATCTAAATTGGGGAAATGCTGAATCATGGAGCGTTGCAAATCCTTATTAGGATAACCCACTCAATCAAAAATAACGGCTTCAATTTTGGCTAAACAAACAGCTCACAACCCCATATTATTTATTCGAATTAAGTAGCAATTTAATTACCTTCGCGCATTCATTTTTGTTCGAATTATCTTCTTACATGTCTAATAAATACATAGAATACAAACAACTAAGCCTTCCGTTTATAGAAAAAGAATATTTGGAGAAATGGGAAACGGAAGATACTTTTAAAAAAAGTGTAGATTATCGTAATGGCAGTCAGCAATTTGTGTTTTACGAAGGACCGCCAAGTGCCAACGGAATGCCGGGGATTCACCATGTTATTTCTCGTACCCTCAAAGACTTAGTGTGTCGTTACAAAACCATGCAGGGCTATCAAGTAAAACGAAAAGCCGGTTGGGATACGCATGGACTTCCTGTTGAATTGGGGGTTGAAAAAGAATTAGGTATTACCAAAGAAGACATAGGAGTAAAGATATCGGTAGAAGAATATAATGAAAAATGCCGTGAGGCGGTGATGCGTTATACGGACAAATGGGAAGATATTACCAAAAAGATGGGTTATTGGGTGGATATGGAACACCCTTACATTACGTATGACATCAAATATATTGAGTCACTTTGGTGGGCACTCAAAGAGTTGTATCAAAAAGGTTTTTTATACAAAAGCGTCAGCATACAACCCTATTCTCCGGCTGCCGGTACCGGATTGAGTTCTCATGAGTTAAATCAACCAGGTACGTATAAAAATGTCAAAGACACGACAGTAGTTGCCATGTTTAGAGCAGCTGAAAACCCTATGTTTTCAGAAAGTACTACGTTACCGGTTTATTTTCTAGCTTGGACGACCACTCCTTGGACGCTCCCGTCCAACTGCGGACTCACCGTTGGACCCAATATTGAATATGTATTAGTTCAGACTTTTAATCCTTATACCCATCAACCGATTGCCGTTATTATCGCCAAAGCATTGTTAACCAAATATTTCAAACCGGAAGGTGAAAATATTGATGCGGACACTTACCATGCAGAAAGCAAAATATTGCCATGGAAAATACTTGCTACTTTTAAAGGAACAGACTTAGAAGGTGCACGATACGAGCAATTACTACCCTATGAAGCCAATAATAAATCTGCCACCGGAGGAGACCCTTGGCGTGTCATATTGGGTGATTTTGTAACTACCGAAGACGGTACAGGTATCGTGCATACAGCGCCTGCGTTTGGTGCCGATGACTTTAGAGTGGGCAAAAAAGCCGGCATCGGTATCCTCACAATGGTGGACAAAGAAGGTAAATTCGTTGACGGACTGGGTGAATTTTCCGGCAGATATGTAAAAAATTATAAAAATGACCCTGAATATAAAGAGGTAGATATTGATATTGCTGTTCATTTGAAATTGGAAGGGAAAGCGTTTAAAGTTGAAAAATATGAACACACCTACCCTCATTGTTGGCGTACCGATAAGCCGGTTATTTACTACCCGTTAGACGCTTGGTTTATTAAAACTACAGCGGTAAAAGACAGAATGATAGAGTTGAATAAAACCATCAACTGGAAACCCAAAGCTACCGGCGAAGGAAGGTTTGGAAATTGGTTGGAGAATATGGTGGATTGGAACCTCAGCCGCTCTAGATTTTGGGGCACACCCCTTCCGGTTTGGGTTAGCGAGGATGGGCAAGAAACCAAATGTATAGGCAGTATTGAGGAATTATTGGAAGAAATTAATATAGCTAATAAAAAACTGAATTTTAACCAATTAGAAACATTAATTGATGAATGGAATGAATCTAAATCTATCCTAAAAGGAATTACCGATAAACTAGGAATTACGGATAATAACGCCTATAAAACCTTAGAAGGAAAACTCGACTTGCACAAACCGTATGTTGACCAAATTACGCTTGTAGATAGCAGAGGAAAAAAGATGCACCGTGAGCCCGACCTCATAGATGTTTGGTTTGACAGCGGTGCTATGCCTTATGCGCAGCTGCACTACCCTTTTGACAAGCACCCTAAAACGGAATTGAAGAACAATTTCCCGGCAGATTTTATTGCAGAAGGTGTGGATCAAACGCGTGGTTGGTTTTACACTCTTCATGCGTTGGGCGTTATGTTGTTTGATAGTGTTGCGTATAAAACAGTTGTTTCCAATGGGTTGGTATTGGATAAAAATGGCAACAAAATGAGTAAACGTCTAGGTAATGTTGTAGATCCATTCGATACCATTGAAAAATATAGTGCCGATGCTACCCGTTGGTACCTCGTTACCAATGCCTCTCCTTGGGACAGTTTAAAGTTTGATATTGAGGGCATTAAAGAGGTTCAAAGAAAATTCTTTGGTACTTTGTATAACACATATCAGTTTTTTGCTTTGTATGCAAATGTGGATGGGTTCTGTTTTAAGGAAAAGTATATTCCATTAGTGCAGCGTCAGGAAATTGACCAATGGATACTTTCAGCCTTGAATACGTTAATAAAAGAAGTAACGACTGCGCTGGATGATTATGAACCTACGGTAGCCGGAAGAGCCATTGAATCGTTTTTGGATGAATACCTAAGCAATTGGTATGTACGTTTATGCCGTCGTCGCTTTTGGAAAGGAGAATATGAACAAGATAAAATTGCTGCCTACCAAACATTGTATGAATGTTTGGAAACCATTGCACGCCTCATTGCTCCTATTTCCCCCTTCTTTGCTGACTGGCTATATTGCAATTTGAATAATGTTACCCAAAGAATAGAATTTAGTTCGGTGCATTTAGCTGATTTCCCCAAGGCAGACGAAGAGGCAATAGACCTTGACCTTGAAGAACGGATGCGGCTTACACAAGAAGTTTCCTCACTCGTATTATCGCTCAGGAAATCGGTAAACATTAAAGTGAGACAACCCCTCCAAAAAATTCTCATCCCTGTGATGGATGAAAAAATGAAGGCACAGCTTTCTAAGATGGAAGGATTGATACAGTCTGAAGTGAATGTAAAATCAATTGAATATCTTTCTGATTCAGAAGGATTTATTAAAAAGAAAGCAAAGCCAAACTTTAAGCTATTAGGGGCCAAGTTGGGAAAAAACATGAAAGCGGCTGCTGTAATAATTTCTGCTTTAGACCAGCATCAAATTGCCTCTTTAGAGCGAACTGGAATACTGGAAATCCAAATCGATAACCAACCATTTGAACTAACTATAGCCGATGTCGATATCTTGGCGGAAGACGTTCCCGGATGGTCAGTAGCCAGCAAAAGCAATTTAACTGTAGCCTTAGATATTACAATTACAGATACGTTGCAAGAAGAAGGAAATGCGAGAGAATTGGTGAATCGCATTCAAAAAATCAGAAAAGACAGCGGTTTTGAGTTGACCGACAGAATTGCTGTAAATATTCTAGAAATACCTTCATTGAAGCCTTCAATAATAAACTTTTACGACTATATTTGCACGGAAATTTTAGCAGATTCAATTCATTTTGCTGATAAAATACCCAATGGTATTGAAATTGAAGTGAATGATACTGTATTATATGTGTTGATATCAAAAATTTAAATGATATGGCTACTTCAAAAAAAACTGTTGCTAAGGCAAGTAAAAACTCAAACGTTGCAAAAAAGGTAGCAGCATCTAAAAATGCAAAGGTTGCTCCTGCAAAAAAAGTAGCAAAAGCTCCCGCTAAAAAAGCAGTAGCAAAAACTCCTGTGAAAAAAGCAGTAGTTGTAGCGAAGAAATCGGTTGCAAAGCCTGTAGCAAAAACAACAGCAAAAAAAGTGGCTACCAAACCTAGCAAACCTTCGGTAGCAAAAACTCCTGCAAAAGCATCAAAGCCTGTTGCAAAAAGCTCCCCACAAAAAGTTGCAGCTAAAAAAGCTACGGCAATCAAACAGTTGCCAAAGAAGGCTGCCACAAAAAAATCGGTAGCTGCTAAAAAAACAGTCAAGCCAACTGCAGTAAAAACTATTTCAAAAGCAGTTGCCGCAAAAAAAGTACCCGCAAAAGTTGCTAAAGCTGTACCCACCAAAACTACGGTTGCTCCCCAAAAAACAACTGCTGCATCTGCAAAAGTGGCTGCAAAAAAAGCCGATAGCTTATCAGCAAAAACATTAGCCAAAGCTATTCCCGCAAAAAAAGTAGCAACTAAACTTGCAACAGCCAGTCACTCTGGTTCTTCTGCACCAGGGCAGTCGATTGCTTCTACCATTAAACGTATGACGCAACGTGATGAGAACAAACCAGTAGTAATTGTAGCACATAGAAAGCTTGAAAACAAGTCTAAAAAAGAAAGTGACGTTACAACGCAAACAGATATTTTCCAACCTAAAAAAACATCTATACTCGATCCCATTCCTATGACAAATAATGAATCCATCAAACGCTACAGCGATGATGAATTACTAGAGTTTAAAGAATTAATTTTAGCTCGTATTGAGGCTGCCCGTAAAGAATTAGCCTATTTACAGGGGCTTATTACTCGCAAAGACGAAGCCGGCACAGATGATACCGAGAATCGTTACGCTTCCATTGAAGACGGAAGTGGTGCCATGGAAAGAGAGCAGTTAGCGCAAATGGCCAGCCGTCAAATTCAGTTTGTTGGGCACTTAGAGAAAGCGCTCATGCGTATTGAAAACAAAACCTACGGGATATGCCGTGTCACCGGTAAATTGATTGACAAGGCGCGTTTACGTGCGGTGCCTCATGCTACATTGAGCATTGAAGCCAAAAACACCATGAATAAATAAGAAGATTTTCTCAAAGCAGTTTTATAAAAGACTACATAAGCAAATGGCTCCTTTTACGGGAGCCATTTGTATTATATGCTATCATGCATCCTTATTGTGAATGTGCTTACTTTAAGCGCAACTCAATTAGTTGGTTGTCGTCTAATACAGAAGGAGCATCCAGCATCATATCTCTACCTGCATTATTTTTAGGAAAGGCAATAAAATCACGAATACTTTCTTGACCACCGAGCAGTGCACAGAGCCTGTCAAAGCCAAAGGCAATGCCACCATGCGGGGGCGCACCATATTCAAAAGCTCCCAAAAGGAAGCCAAATTTTTCTTGTGCCTCTTCTTTGCTTAAACCTAAGGCTGCAAACATTTGTTCTTGAATATCTCTTTGGAAAATACGAATGGAACCACCGCCAATTTCAGTACCGTTCAATACCATATCGTAGGCATTTGCCTTAATATGTTCATACTTTTCAGGTAGCGATAGCCAATTTACTTGCTCAGGTTTAGGTGCTGTAAAAGGATGGTGACGAGCCACAAAGCGCGACTCATCTTCCACATATTCAAACAATGGGAAATCGATTACCCATAGAGGTTTGTAATGATTGGGATCCCGTAGCCCCAATCGATCTCCCATCAATAAGCGCAGTTCACTCATTGCTTTACGGGTGCGCTCTTCGCTTCCTGCCAGCAATAAGATTAAATCACCGGGTTCTGCTTTTGAGAATGTTGCTATTTCTCTTAATTGAGTTGCATCAAAAAACTTATCGACACTACTTTTGAAGCTGCCATCCGCATTACATTTAATAAAAAATAAGCCGGACATTCCTATTTGTGGACGTTTCACCCATTCGGTTAGTTCATCGGTTTGCTTGCGTGTATATTCCGCCATGCCCGGCACGCTGATAGCTAATACGGTAGCAGCCTCTTGGGTAACTTTAAAATCAGTATGATTCAGTGTATCACAAAATACTTCCTGTTTCACTTTCAAGTTTTGAATTTTCATCTCGAAGCGAATGTCAGGTTTGTCGTTTCCGTAGTGCCACATGGCATCATCCCAGGTCATACGCGGAAAGGCTTCCGTCATGTTGCTGCCTTTTATTTCATGAAAAACATGTTTGAATAATCCTTCAAAAGTCTGCAAGATGTCTTCCTGTTCTACAAAACTCATCTCGCAATCGATTTGTGTAAATTCCGGTTGTCTGTCAGCGCGCAAATCTTCGTCTCTAAAGCATTTTACGATTTGGTAATACCGATCATAGCCACTTACCATGAGCAATTGTTTGAAAGTTTGCGGGCTTTGTGGCAAGGCATAAAATTGTTCTTCGTTCATACGGGATGGCACCACAAAATCGCGTGCTCCTTCCGGTGTTGATTTGATAAGAAAAGGCGTTTCGATATCCCAAAATCCTTGTGTATCGAGGTAATTACGAACGGCACGATTCACTTTATAACGTAGTTCTAAATTGCGCTTCAACACAGGACGTCGCAAATCTAGGTATCGGTATTTCATCCGCAGCTCGTCGCCGCCATCCGTATTGTCTTCTATCGTAAATGGTGGTACTTGAGCTACATTCATAATGGCAAAATCATGCACCAATATTTCAATTTCACCGGTAGGTATTTTGGTGTTTTTATTACTTCTTTCGCATACTTCTCCTTTTATTTGAATAACGTATTCACGCCCCAAAGGAGTTTCTGTCAAACGTTCGTTCAATCGTTCATGAAATAATAATTGGGTGATACCATAACGATCTCGCAGGTCCACAAAAGTGATGCTGCCAAACTTGCGAACGGTTTGTACCCATCCGCAAAGGGTTACTTCTTGCTTCACGTCAGAAAGTCTTAATGCTCCACAGGTGTGCGTTCTATACATAATGTGTACTTGAGAAATGGTTGAGAAAAGTGCTGCAAGATACTGCAAAGAAAACTGCTATCGCCCTACCCTTTCAAAATATTGTTGACTTAATGAAACCACATTTATTCATACCCTAAGAGAAAGAAATACTTTGCTATTTGCTTGTAACTTAGGTGCCGGATAATAATTTTGCCCCGTTTGAAAAATCCATCAGCATACGATGTAGTGATCATAGGTAGCGGCTTAGGCGGTCTGCTTAGTGCCGTCATGCTTGCCAAAGAAGGCATGAAGGTGTGCGTACTGGAAAAGAACAAACAATATGGAGGATGCTTGCAAACATTTTCGTTGCAAAAGCACGTCTTTGACAGCTGCGTGCATTATATTGGTGGGTTAGGAGAAGGACATCCGCTACACCAAATTTTTGAATATACCGGCATCATGCCACAATTGGAGCTTCGGGCTTTTGATGCAAACGGTTTCGACCGTATTTGTTTCGGCGATCTACCAACACTATATCCGTTGGCAAATGGTGAAGCAAATTTTATCGAACAATTATCTTCCTATTTCCCTCAAGAAAAAGAAGCCATTACTCAATATATAGCTGCTATCAAAAATGTGGGTGATCATTTCCCATTGTATCGTTTGCGACTGGGTGCTGCAGCAGAAAAACAAGCAGTGTCCGGTTGGGAATTGACCCAGAAAATAGCGCAAATAACACCGAACAAACGATTGCAACAAGTGCTGCTCGGCAACAACTTGCTCTATGCCGGAGTACCACATCGTACGCCTTTTTATATACACGCATTAGTTACCGAAAGCTATATACATAGTGCGCACAAAGTAGTGCCGGGTAGTTCGCAGATATCGAAGTTTCTTATCATGGCACTGCGCCAATATGGAGGTGAAATATATAACCATGCCACAGTAGAAAAAATAGCAGTAGAAAATGGAGTGGCTACTTATGCCGAAACAGCAGATGGACAACGGTTTTTCGCCCGCAACTTCATTGCCAATATACACCCTGCAATACTATTGCCGATGATAGATAGCACTGTCATCAAAACGGCATACCGCAAACGCATCAGCCAATTGCCTCAAACAACCGCACCGTTTATGTTGAACATTGTCTTGCGACCCGCAACGGTGAAGATGCGCCACTATAACACATATTGGCACCAACACGAAGAGGCACTGAAAGCGATACAATATATACCGGGATCTTTTCCGGAGACTTATGCTGCCTACTTCACAGAAAGCAAAACACATCGTGGGTATGCAGAGAGCGTTTCGATACTGACTTATATGCACTATGACGAGGTTGAACCATGGGCAAATACCTGCAACCATACTTTATCCAAAATGGACAGAGGGCAAGCCTATACCGACTTCAAAGAACATCATGCCCAATTGTTATTAGCCAAAGTATCACAACATATTCCGGAGATTAGTGCCAACAATATGACACATAGCGTTGCCACGCCCCTCACCTACCGTGATTATACGGCTACTCCAGAAGGTGCTTTCTATGGAATATTGAAGGACGTAAACCAACCCGCTGCAACCACTATTTCCACACGCACCAAAATACCCAACCTATTATTAACCGGGCAAAACATCAATTTGCATGGAGTGTTGGGTGTGAGCATTACTGCTGTAGCCACCTGTGCCGAGCTTTTGGGAGATTCATATTTATTACAGAAAATAAAACAGTAGTAAGTAGGCAATCGTAACTGTTGCTATGAAACCTCCTTTGAAATCAATCGCTAAAAGAAGAAACAACAAAAACGATTTTTGAGGCTAGCAATAACAAAAAAAGAAAGGCTATAAATAAATATAGCCCTTACAAAAGCGATAAAATAAAATATAACGATAACCCCCTATTCGGTTTCTATCGCAGGGTCTTTCTTTTTGCTGAAGAACATTTTGAACAGTACGGGAGCTGTAGTCACAACGATTAAGCCGATTACAATCTTCTCAAAATTATGTTTTACCCATTCGTTTTCGCCCAAGAAATAACCTGCCAAGGTCATGCTACAAACCCATAGTAAGGAGCCAACCACATTGTACAAAAAAAACTTTTTCTTGTCCATATCAACCACTCCGGCAACGATGGGTGCAAACGTCCGTACGATAGGCAGGAAGCGGGCTAAAATAATGGCTGCTCCGCCTTTCTTTTCATAAAAATCGTGTGCTTGTTTAATGTGCTTTTGTTTAAATAAGAAAGTGTCTTTTTTGTGAAAGAGCATCGGCCCGGTTTTCTTCCCAAACCAATACCCGACAGCATTTCCTACAATACCGGAAAAAGAAATTAAAGCAATCCAATACACTAGGTTTAGAAAATCGTTTGTAGTCGGGTTTTGAGAGTTGGCAATCATCAGCCCGGTAACGAAAAGCAACGAATCACCGGGGAGAAAAAAACCAACGAACAGTCCTGTCTCAGCGAAAATTATCAATGCTACTAAGTACAAGCCACCGTACAACATTACCAGTGCTGCCAATTTTTCGGCATCCATCAACTCCTTTAATAAATCTATAATCCCTTGCATATGCATTTATGAAAGCGCGAAGATAATGAAATGAGTTGGGGATTGAGGCAGACAAAAAGTGTTATGAAAATTTTGGGAATTCGCTTCATCCATTATGATTCCAATGCATTTTCCCACTTACTTACAACGGCTGTAGCTATGCTGTTGCCCACTACATTGGTAGCACTGCGCCCCATGTCCAACAAGGGGTCGATGCCAAGCAATAAGGCTAAGCCCGCTTCCGGAATATGGAAGGTGGCAAGCGTACCGGCAATGACTACCAGCGAAGCTCTGGGTACGCCGGCAATGCCTTTACTGGTCAGCATCAGTACCATCAACATACTCATTTGTGTTGCAAAATCTAAATGTATGCCATACGACTGTGCAATAAATAATGAGGCAAAAGTCATGTACATCATAGAACCATCAAGGTTGAAGGAATAACCCAATGGTAATACAAAACTGACGATTTTATTATGACATCCGAAACGCTCTAATTCCAGCATTGTTTTGGGAAAAGCCGCTTCGCTACTGCTGGTGCTAAAGGCTAATAAAATAGGTTCTTTGATACGTTTAAATAACGTAAAGGCGCGCTTCTTAATAAAAACAGAACCGGCTAATAACAGTATTACCCATAGTATGAGCAAGCCTAAATAAAACTCTCCGATAAAAATTGAATACGTCTTTAACACACCCAGTCCTTGCTTGGCAATCACTGCCACCATAGCACCAAACACGGCTACCGGAGCTAGGTTCATCACATAAGCCGTTACCTTTAAAATTACATGTGCTACCGCATCTAAAAACCTCACAACGATTTCACCGGTTTCACCAATAGCTGCTGTTGCTACCCCAAAAAACAAAGAGAAAACTACTATCTGTAATATTTCATTCTTTGCCATTGCCTCAATAAAACTACTGGGGAATACATGGTACAAAAAGTCTTTCAATGTTAAGGCTGTTTTTACAATGCCCGTTTCATCGGTAACAGGTAATGGAAGGTGCATACTCACACCGGGTTGAAAGAAATTGACCAACACCATTCCCAGCATTAAACTGGTAAAGCTGGCTGCTAAAAACCAAAGCAGTGTTTTGCCTCCTATGCGCCCCACCGATTGGATATCGCCCAACTTGGCAACACCTACAACTAATGTGGTAAAGACCAATGGAGCGACAATCATTTTTATCAATCGAAGAAAGATATCAGCCAATATGGAAAAGGGCTCCAACTTTTTTTCACGGGCTACGTGTGCTGCTTTATTCTCTTTTAATAATTGCTCTTTCTCGGCTTTTAAAGAGGCATATTTGGGAGATGAAAGGGTATCTGCATTCAATAGGGCTACCTGCTCCCCTACCCATTTGATGCGCTTTTCGGTATGGTCAATGGTGCTGTTTTCGCTCTTTACATAATTCCCATTTAAAACAAATCCCAGCCCGATACCTAGTATCAAAGCAATGATGATATATAATGTCAGCCGGTTTTTTGAAGACGTTGTCGGTATGCTCATAGACTGTAAATATAGTTCGGAGATTTCAACTAGTTTGAATTTATTAATACATACAGATACCTTTTTGAGGCTACATTTTTCAACTACTCTATACATTAAAAAGGGAAAATGCTTTTCATGTTTGTTAATAAAAACACTTTACGTAAATCGATAAATAATACGCCCGGATTGTATCTTTGAAACGACCATTGATTCTTTAATTTGAATAATAGTATGCGTAACATCTTTTATTTTTTGAGCGCTTTTCTCTTTTTGGGTGGTTGTATAAAACCGGCTCCTCAAAATCCGGAAGCAGATATTGAAAGCTTTGAAGTGGCGGATAGTTTGCTTAGCTCTGCGGTGGTTATTGACCAAGCCAACAACAAAATATTATTGCACTTAAAGCCTGAGGCATACAAGAATGGATTGGCTCCTGTATTGACCGTTTCTTCGGGAGCTGTGGTACATCCGGCTTCGGGAGATTCTATTCGGTTTCAACAACCGGTAACATATACCGTAACCTCTCAGTCGGGTGTCAACAAAAAAGTATATACCG
This sequence comes from Bacteroidota bacterium, assembly GCA_029573235.1. Taxonomy (GTDB): domain Bacteria; phylum Bacteroidota; class Bacteroidia; order Chitinophagales; family Chitinophagaceae; genus JAFIGV01. Next base: position 4,245 of record JAKQGX010000007.1, on the reverse strand, counting down.
TAGAAGTAGTAACGATTGTCACTTGGGTTTTCAACTTCGAAAAATGGGGCATACAGCCTACCAACCAATATGAATTTCCGTATGATGATAATGGAACACAGGTTTGGTCTTCCGGCAATCCGGGAATCGCAATGACGGGGGTAGATAAAAAGCCTGATGCCTACCCTATGCGCTCCACCACCCAAGGGCTTCACAATACGAAAGCCGCAGAAATAGTAACGTTAAAAGGTAATGCGATTTCAGAATTGGTTGGTGTAAAGTTGTTCCCGGGATCACTTTACCTCGGAAATTTCAATGCTAATTTTGCACTCACCAATCCACCTGCTGCAACTGAATTCGGGCAGCCCTATATAGGACAACCCAAACGTTTTACCGGATATTATCAATACACGCCGGGTAGTGTTTTTCAAGAAAAAGACGGAACTACCAATGCAACAGAGACCGACAAATGCACTATCTACGCTATCTTGTATAATGGACCCGACAAGCTGAATGGCACCAATATCAAAACCTCCAACAAGATAGTTGCCAGGGCTATGTTGGCAGATGGCACAGCTAAAACCAGTTTTACAAGATTTGATATCCCCTTCGACTATACCGGTGGTGCTACAGCCGGCAGCCAATTGATGTTGGCTATCGTTGCTTCTTCCAGTGCAGATGGCGAAAACTACAGAGGCGCAATTGGTAGCCGGTTGGTGGTAGATAGTTTACAAATTATTCCTTAGCCTTAGTACCGTTTCTCCTTCAACCTTTCTTTCAACACACAACAACATTTGAGGCATGAAAAAAATTAGCTTACTCATATTCATATTGCTGTTATCGTCATCTTCATTAATGGCTAAAATCAATCTGACGGAGTTTGAAAAAAAACTGAGTTATCGGATTATTGCCGGGTTTAATATTGGTGCCACAGCGCCACGTTCGATGCCCAATACGATTCGTAAAATTTCATATTATAGCCCTCGTTTCTCACCTTCGTTAGGCTACTTTGCTATGTATCCGTTACATGAAAAATGGATATTGACGGCAGGACTACAGATAGATTTCAAAGGAATGAAAGTAACGGATAGTGTTGCTTATTTCCATACCTTATTGCAAAGCGGTAACGGTCAATCCGGTTTTGAAGGCAGCTTTACCGGTACCAATTCAACGCTCGTGAACAATGTATATCTTACCATTCCGATATATACCACGTATCGCCTCACTTCGCATTGGTCTTTGGAAGCCGGAGGATACATGGCTTATTTATTAAGTCCCAAGTTTGAAGGACATGTATCGGATGGCTACATTCGAAATGGTGGAGATTTGGGAGAGAAAGTGATTATAGACCATGCAGAATTTGATTTCTCCGACAAGCTAAGACGTATGGATTACGGACTTCATGGAGGAGTTGCGTATCAATTGGGTGCCCGTTGGGCTGCTGCCTTGCAGATGAATTGGGGACTTTGCCGGATATTCCCTTCCTCCTTTAGTGGTGTGGATATTCCTTTATACAATCTTTATGGCAAACTGGGATTGGGGTACAATTTATAGTAATTTTCAGCTAAGGAAGATGCTGTGAGTAGGCATAATGATTGCTTGGAATGAGCTTCATTCTGAGTAGTGGATAGTTCCTTCCTTGGTCGTCTTTGTCGGTTCTTTCGAATGCATTAAAGCCAAATTTTTGATAGAATTTCAATGCTGAAGTGTTCTGTTCATTTACATCTACTTTATCAGCATTTAGTTCTTTTACTGCAAAAGTTAATAACCTATAACCATGTCCTTGCCCCATATATTGTGGGTCTAAAAAGAGCATCTCTACTTTATTTTCGTACACTCCAACAAAACCCAAAACTTGATTTTTGTTCATTAAACAATAGACTTGCAGGTCATAAAAATTGATGCCTTTTACTGATTCTTTTATTTCATTAAAGTCGGTTGGAGATAAGAAGTCATGTGTGGCTATTACCGATTTTTCCCAAACAGCTACTAGTTGAGGCTTTAGCTTTTCGGTATAGGGGATGATTTCAAAAAGAGACGTGAGCATAATTGTTTTTTAGTTGTACGATATTGTGGCTTTGCCATTGCCGCTAATAACCGGTACAATTTATTGGCTGTATCGTTCTTTAAAGTATGCAACGGTTTGCCTTAACCCTTCCCCAAAACGTTGTGTGGGTTGATATCCCAACATGGTTTGGGCTAGCGAAATATCCGCTAAAGAGTTTCGAATATCACCGGCACGAGGCGCTCTGTAGGTAGGTGCATGCGTGTTGCCTAATTGTTCTCGGATAGTATGATATAATGTATTCACAGAAAAATTTTCCCCGACAGCTACATTATAAACCCTTCCAAAGGCTGCTTCGTTTTCAGTAAGCATGCCCAAAACATTTGCTTGTACTGCATTTTCTACGAAGGTGAAATCACGGGTTTGTTCCCCATCGCCATTAATATACACAGGAGTATTCTGAAGGATACCGCTTACAAACAAGGGTATTACTGCTGCATAAGGTCCGTCGGGGTCTTGCCGGGGACCGAATACATTAAAATATCGAAACCCAATCACCTTCATACCATACAAGTCAGCAAAAACAGCTGCATACAGTTCATTGGTTTTCTTCGTTACAGCATAGGGTGAAAGCGGGTTCCCGATTCGGTCTTCCACCTTGGGTAAATTGGGTTCATCACCATATACGGAGGACGATGAGGCATATACGAATGCTTTCACAGAGCCACTGTCTTTTGCAGCGGTTAATACATTCAAGAAGCCTGTTACATTGACGCTGTTTGACGTGATGGGATCTTTCACCGAACGAGGCACTGACCCTAAAGCGGCTTGGTGAGAAACAAAGTCAATCCCTTCACATGCTTTTTTACAAGTAGTTACATCGCAGATATCTCCTTCCATCATTTCGAATGCAGGATACACAGCAAAGGGTTCTACATTGGAGCGAAACCCGGTTAAAAAATTATCGAGCACTCGTACTTTTTTAGCACCGTTTTTCAATAAATATTCCACCAAATGAGAGCCGATAAAGCCCGCTCCCCCTGTTACTAAAAAGGACTTGTCCGTAATGTCTTGATGCTGGAATTTCATGTAGTGTATTGTTGTATTAAATATGAATGAAGAGTCTATGCAGGTTATTCCCATCGTTGTTGGAAAGACGACACTGCAAAGTGTATTATAACTAAAATGGCTACCTGTTTGGGGTAGCCATTCGAAATGTTTAGGTTGATTATAAGTGAATGGCTTCGCCGAGTGCCACTTCAATAGCGTCTTTCATGGCTTCGCTCATGGTTGGATGCGGGAAGATGGTATCCAATTGTTCTTGCCAAGTAGTTTCCAACTTACGAGCCGTAACGGTTTCGGCAATCATCTCGGTAACATTGGCACCTATCATGTGTGTACCCAACCACTCTCCGTACTTGGCATCAAAGATTACTTTCACAAAGCCCTCATTGGCACCGGCAGCGCTTGCTTTACCCGATGCAGAGAAGGGGAATTTACCTACTTTCACTTCATAGCCCGCTTCTTTAGCTTGCTTTTCGGTCATACCTACTGAGGCAATTTCAGGAGTGCAATACGTACAGCCCGGAACATTATTGTAGTCTAATGCTTCGGGTACATGATGGTATTTACCCTCTTTCTGAGCAATAGCTTCTACGCAAATAACAGCTTCTTTCATAGCTACGTGTGCCAAGGCTTGACCGGGTACGATATCGCCAATAGCATATACACCGTCCACGTTTGTTTTGTAATAGGTATCTACTACTACTTTATCTTTTTCGGTTTTGATGCCCAATGTTTCCAACCCTATATTTTCGATATTGGTAGAAACCCCCACAGCGCTCAGCACGATGTCGGCTTCTAATGTGATATTGCCGGTAGCGGTTTTCACCGTTGCAACTACACCATTGCCCTTTGCTTCAACTTTTTCTACCGAAGCATTGGTCATGATGTCAATACCTTTTTTCTTATAGATTTTCTCTAGTTCTTTAGAAACATCCTCATCTTCCACCGGAACAATGCGTGGCATGAATTCTACAATGGTCACCTTGGTACCCACACTGTGGTAGAAGTAAGCAAACTCAACACCGATGGCACCGGAGCCAACAACAATCATGGATTTAGGCATTTCAGGCAATACCATTGCTTCCCTGTAACCAATTATTTTCTTGCCATCAATAGGCAAGTTGGGGAGTTGGCGTGCTCTTCCGCCGGTGGCTAATATCGTATGGCGTGTAGCATAGGCAGTTACTTTACCATCT
>JAKQGX010000015.1 GCA_029573235.1 Bacteroidota bacterium | reverse complement strand
AGAAAAAACTGAGGCTCCTCTTCATAGCGAATTGATTTCATCACGCCGTTCTCCATTACTACGTCCAAATAATAAGGTTTTAAAATACCCAACGATAAGCCTCCGGCATACACCCAATGAATGGAAACGGTACCCGGATCAGGTTTTCCGGCTATCATTCGACGTACACCATACCCTAATTTGAACACATAAAAATTGTTCACCTTGCCATATTTATAAGCTCGAGGTTTATCGGTATAAGAAGGTCCATTGGTATTGGACACTTTCATTTCTTTTGCATGATAGTGCTCTCCAAACTCCACTTGATACATGCGAATATGATAGAACAAGTCGCTTTCTTTCTCCTCGCTACGCACCGTTCCTTTTTCTGCCAAAAGGCTCCATCCATCCGTATTTAAACGAGCACCCAACGAAAATTCTTTTTGAATAGCGGGTGGTTTCTTTTGTGTTTTTTGTATTTGTCTATTTCGAATCGCCGTTGTATCAATATACCTTACCATACGGTCTTGCTGGGCTACTGCTGTAGTAATAAGCAACAACAGACTAGCAAATAGCAGGGTAACGACTTTATTAATGAAGGCTGTCATGTTGTAAATGTAAGATAAACCTGTTTTACAATTACCAATACTCTTTTCTACTTTTAATGAAAAATAAAATAGAACATGACATCAAAAGTAGTTTATGAAGGAAACCTCAGAACCATAGCCACACACTTGAAATCGGGTACGGTGATTGAAACAGATGCCCCTACCGACAATAATGGGAAAGGTGAACGTTTCTCTCCCACTGATTTAGTAGCCACGGCACTCGCTTCTTGTATGTGTACCTTAATGGGAATTGCTGCCAATACACACCACATCAACATCGACGGTATCGTATGCGAAGTAGAGAAAATAATGGCTGCCAATCCAAGAAGAATAGCAGAGGTAAAAGTGCAAGTGCAAATGCCGGTTACACAAACGTATTCCGATAAAGAAAAAACCATTTTAGAGCGAGCTGCCCTTACTTGTCCGGTGTACTTGAGCTTGCACGAAGCATGTAAAAAGTCGGTGGAATTTATATGGCCGTAATCGAGCGGCATATTGCTTCTACTACAACCACCGTAGCGGATTTCTTCTTCGAATAGTAATGTATTGTTTCAGGTTCATCCAAAAGGCAAGAATCATATATAGAATCAACGGCGAGCCTAATGTGAGAAAGGAAATATAAATAAACCAAAGACGTATTCTTCCGGTGGCAATGCCCATTCTTTCGCCTATTGCAGCGCAGACGCCAAAGGCTTTCCATTCGATAAAACTTTTCAAAATTAATAGTCGGCTCATATCGTTTTTCTTTCGCTATCGGTCATCCAAATTTCTGAATAATATTTAATAACCCGCAACATTTTTGCTGCGGGTTATTTGTTGTTGTCAAGACAAAAGGTTAAATCTTATTTAGCAGCCGCTTCTTGACGAATCACATTTAAGGCACCACCGGCTTTAAACCATTCTATTTGTTGTGCATTGTAGGTATGGTTCAATGTTATTTCTTCCGTCTGTCCATTTTGGTGGCGCAAAACCATTGTCAATGGCTTGCCCGGGGTAAAATCAGTAAGCCCAACAATATCTAGTGTATCGTCTTCTTGAATTTTATCATAGTCTGCTTTGTCGGCAAAGGTGAGTGCCAGCATACCTTGTTTTTTCAAATTGGTTTCGTGAATACGAGCAAAACTTTTCACTACGATAGCGCGCACTCCTAAGTGGCGTGGCTCCATGGCAGCGTGCTCGCGCGAACTTCCTTCACCGTAGTTTTCATCACCTACCACTACCGAGCCGATGCCTTGTGCTTTATAAGCTCTTTGCACTGCAGGCACTTCGCCGTATGCTTGTGTAAGTTGATTTTTTACCTTATTCGTTTCGTTGTTAAAAGCATTCACGGCTCCTATCAACATGTTGTTTGAAATATTGTCTAAGTGTCCGCGGAATTTCAGCCAAGGCCCAGCCATAGAAATATGGTCGGTGGTACATTTTCCGGAAGCTTTTATCAACAGTTTCAATCCTTTCAAATCAGTACCTTCCCAAGCTGTAAAAGGCGCCAATAATTGCAAGCGATCGCTGGTTGGACTTACGATTACTTGTACACCGGAACCATCTTCAGCAGGTTTTTGATAGCCGGGGTCATCCACCGAAAATCCTTTGGGAGGCATTTCATAACCGGTGGGCTCTGCCAGCATAACGGCTTCTCCTTTATCATTGATAAGGGTATCCTTCATCGGGTTGAAGCTCAACTTTCCAGCAATAGCCAAAGCGGTTACGATTTCCGGAGAGGCAACAAACGCATGAGTAGAGGCTAAGCCATCGTTGCGCTTGGCAAAATTGCGGTTGAAGGAAGTGATGATTGTGTTTTTTCTGTTGGGATCATCAATATGTCTTGCCCATTGCCCTATACAAGGTCCACAAGCGTTGGCTAATACCACACCGCCCATTTCATCAAATACGGATAAGAAACCATCCCGCTCGATAGTATATCGTACCATTTCGGAGCCGGGTGTAATGGTGTATTCACTTTTTGTTTTCAAACCCTTGGCACTAGCGTCTTTGGCAATGGATACCGAGCGGGAGATATCTTCATAAGAAGAGTTGGTACAAGAGCCAATCAAGGCTACTTCTACATCATCCGGCCAGCCATTTTCTTTTACGGCTGCAGCCATCTTACTGATAGGCGTTGCCAAATCCGGAGTAAATGGACCATTGATGTGTGGTTCCAATTCACTCAGGTTGATTTCTATTACTTGGTCATAATAAGCTTGTGGATTTTCGTACACCTCTTTGTCGGAACGAAGGTGCTCGCTAACAGCATCTGCTGCGGCGGCAATATCTTCTCTACCGGTTCCGTTGAGGTAATCTTTCATTTTGGCATCATACGCAAACAGTGAGCAAGTAGCTCCTATCTCTGCGCCCATGTTGCAAATAGTAGCCTTACCGGTGCAGCTCAGGCTTTCGGCACCTTCTCCAAAATATTCTACAATTGCCCCGGTACCCCCTTTTACAGTAAGTATTCCGGCGACTTTCAAGATAATGTCTTTGGCAGAAGTCCAACCGCTCATTTTGCCGGTCAACTTCACACCAATCAATTTAGGCATCTTCAATTCCCAAGGCAAGCCTGCCATCACATCTACGGCATCAGCACCACCTACACCAATGGCAATCATTCCCAGACCGCCGGCATTGGGCGTGTGACTATCGGTGCCAATCATCATACCACCGGGGAAGGCATAGTTTTCTAACACTACTTGGTGAATGATACCGGCACCGGGTTTCCAGAAGCCAATACCATATTTGTTGGAAATAGATGCTAAGAAATCATACACTTCTTTGTTCACTTCATTGGCAGTGGCCAAATCTTGTGAGGCACCTACTTTAGCTTGTATCAGGTGATCGCAGTGTACGGAGCTGGGTACGGCCACTTTATCTCTACCGCAGGTCATAAATTGCAGCAACGCCATTTGAGCCGTAGCATCTTGCATGGCTACACGGTCCGGAGCAAAGTTGACATAATCACGTCCGCGATCGTATGCTCTACTGGTGGGGTCAAACGTGTGTGAATACAGAATTTTTTCGGTTTGCGTAAGAGGGCGTCCTAACAGTTTTCTTGCTGTTTCCACTTTGGTAGCAAGCTGTTGGTAAACATTTTTTATGAGTGCCGTATCAAATGCCATACAATATTTTTTTCAAAATCAGTTTAAGAATGCGCAAAAGTAGGAAAAAAAGAGCGTCAGACGAATACCAATAAATCTGAATTAGTACAGATAAAAAGGAGTCTTGCAAAAGAAGTATAAACCTACTACATGGTGTATAATAGCGGCGAGCAACATACTTCGCAACACTCCACTATCATAAGGAGTCGTTGGCAATGTTGTAAGAAGGCAGCAACAAGGTATTGTACTTTTTTAAACACAGGTATGCACTAGTTTAGTCCATTTATTTACATTTGCTGACTAATAAAAAATAATATAATGGCAACTACAGCAGACATCAGAAATGGTCTTATCATAAAACTCGATGAAGGACTATATTCCGTAGTAGAATTTGGACAGAATAAAACAGCGCGTGCCGCAGCAAAAGTATGGGCAAAGCTAAAAGGAGTGGACAACAACCGTTCGATGGAAAAAACTTGGAACTCCGGTGATATGATTTATCCCGTTCGTGTGGAGCGTCGTCCGTATCAATTTTTATACAAAGACGAAAGTGGTTTCAACTTTATGGACACTACTACCTTTGAGCAAATCAGCATGGACGATAGCAAGATAGACCGTCCGGAATTATATAAAGATGGTCAAGAATGCTTCATTTTAGTAAATACCGAAACCGACCTAGCCATGAGTGTTGAATTGCCTCCATCTGTAAACTTAGAAGTTACCTATTCAGAACCCGGCTTAAAAGGCGATACCGCTACGCGTACCTTAAAGCCGGCAACCGTTGAAACAGGCGCCACCGTTATGGTTCCGTTATTTGTAAATACCGGCGAGGTTATCAAAATAGACACTAAAACCGGTGCTTATGTAGAGCGTGTGAAATAGTTTCCTTACATTCATGTTTCAAAATCAATAAAAAAATACCTCTTTATGGAATACAAACAAATACAGGAGTTGATCAAAGCGATCAACAAATCCAACATCAGCGAGCTAAAGATTGAAGAAGGCGATTTTAAAATCACCATCAAACAGCAAGCTACGGTTAGCGAAACTCAGTTTGTAGCCTTACAAGCACCGGCCATGAACACCTTGCCACAAGTGCAAGCCGCTCCCCCACAAGCAACCATTTCAGCGCCTGTTCCTTCTGCAACAACACCGGCACCAGCTGCCGCCCCCAGTGGTAATACCATCATTATTAAATCTCCTATGATTGGCACCTTTTACCGCAGCCCCTCGCCTGACAAGCCTCCGTTTATTAACGTAGGTGATGACATTAACCCTGGCGATGTGATTTGCATCATTGAGGCCATGAAACTGTTCAACGAGATTGAAAGTGAGTTTTCCGGACGTGTTGTTAGGGTATTGGCAGATGATGCCTCCCCTGTTGAATACGACCAACCTTTATTTGAAATTGAAAAAAAATAAGTGGATAGGGCTCATTCCAACTTCATGGAAGAGCCCTATTGCTTAATACATCTATTCGAAACTATTTTCCAACGTACCGCAAATACAATCTTTGTCGGTTATTGTTGGTTCATTTGCAAATACACTTTGTATGTTTAAAAAAATATTGATTGCCAACCGAGGTGAGATAGCCCTGCGTGTGATACGCACCTGTCGTGAGATGGGTATCAAAACCGTTGCGGTGTATTCTACTGCCGACAAAGACAGCCTACACGTGCGTTTTGCAGACGAAGCCGTTTGTATTGGGAAGGCTGCCGGTGCCGAGTCATATCTGAACATTCCACACCTCATGGCGGCGGCAGAAATCACCAATGCCGATGCTATCCACCCGGGATATGGGTTCTTAGCTGAAAATGCCAACTTCGCTGAAATCTGCGCCAAATATAACATCAAATTCATAGGACCCACCCCTGAAATGATACGGGCAATGGGCGATAAAATAACTGCCAAAGAAACGATGATAAAAGCGGGAGTGCCTTGTATTCCCGGCTCCGACGGTTTGCTGGAAAGCCTTGAACAAGCAAAACAATTAGCGGAAGAAATGGGCTACCCTGTTATCCTGAAAGCGACTGCCGGTGGTGGTGGTAAAGGGATGCGCGTAGTATGGGCAGCCGAAGAACTGGAGCGGGCCTATAACACCGCCAAAGCCGAGGCAGGTGCATCGTTTAAAAACGATGGTATCTATATGGAGAAATTCGTGGAAGAGCCACGCCATATTGAAATCCAAATAGCCGGAGACCAGTTTGGTACCGTTTGTCATTTAAGTGAAAGAGATTGCTCCATCCAACGCCGACACCAAAAGCTGTTGGAGGAAAGCCCCTCGCCTTTTATGACCCCCGAACTTCGCCAAAAGATGGGAGAAGCTGCCATCAAAGCGGCTTCTGCAATTAACTACGAAAGCGTGGGCACCATTGAGTTTCTGGTGGACAAGCATCGCAACTTCTACTTTATGGAAATGAACACCCGTATTCAAGTAGAGCATTGCGTGACAGAAGAAGTCATCAACTTCGATTTAATAAAAGAGCAAATAAAAATTGCAGCCGGCATTCCTATTAGTGGCAAAAACTACGAACCACAAATGCATGCCATCGAATGCCGCATCAATGCCGAAGACCCCTACAACGACTTCCGCCCAAGCCCCGGCACTATCACCGTGCTTCATACACCCGGTGGACATGGCGTACGTGTAGATAGCCATATCTACGCCGGCTACACCATACCACCGTATTACGACAGTATGGTCAGCAAGATTATTGCTATAGCTCAAACACGCGAAGAGGCTATCAACACTATGGAAAGAGCCCTAAGCGAATATGTGATAGAAGGCGTGAAAACAACAATTCCTTTCCATCAACAATTGATGAAGAACAAAGACTTCCGGGAAGGCAACTTCACCACTAAGTTTATCGAAAGTTTTGAAATGAAATAAACACATTGGCTCCATCCTTTCGGAATGTTATATGTAAAGCTACTCTTCGGAGTGGCTTTATTTTTTTTAAAAATTTTCAACCCTTTGCATCGCTGCGAATAATAAAATAATTACTTTTTCGTGCGGTCTCTCTTTTATGGATTATGTTTCGATATTTGCAACACGTTTCAATATTAGTGAATGGGGAATATTTTCAAGCAATTACAACAAAGCCTTACGGGTACTGTTGCAAAAAACAACTCTAGCGATATGGTCTCAAAAGAGCTTCAATTAAAAGCGTACCGACTGATGATGACAGCCAAAGCAATGGCAGCCATCTATGATGCCAACCGCCCTATATGCAAATATGTACACAGCACATCACGTGGGCACGAGGCTATCCAGTTGGCAACAGGTATGCTATTAAAACCTTGTGATTTTGTAAGCCCCTATTACCGAGATGAAAGCATGATGTTGGGTATGGGTTATCGCCCATACGAGCTCATGCTGCAATTACTGGCCAAAGCTGATGACCCTTTTACCGGCGGAAGGGAGTATTACAACCACCCCAATATTCGCAGGGAACACTTCCCCACTATTATACACCAAAGCAGTGCCACCGGTATGCAAGTAATACCGACTACGGGAGTTGCACAAGGCATTCAATTCAGAGAACAGCAACAACTGGGGCAATATGATACGCCACCGGTAGTGATATGCTCTTTGGGTGATGGCAGTGTCACTGAAGGCGAAGTCAGTGAAGCCTTTCAGTTTGCAGTACTGCACCAATTGCCCATTATTTATTTAGTACAAGACAACGACTGGGGCATCTCAGTAAGTAGCGATGAAGCCCGCGCCATGGATGCATACGAATATGCTGCCGGCTTTAAAGGCATGGAGCGAGTGCGTGTCAATGGAAGTGATTTTAAAGACAGCTACCAGACCATGTCTTACACGATAGATTGGGTACGAAAAGAAAGACGTCCCATTCTTGTACATGCAAAAGTACCCTTGTTGGGACATCATACCTCCGGGGTAAGAAAAGAATGGTATCGCAGTGTTGAAGACCTGGAGCACCATGCCAAAGACGACCCGGCACCCAAGTTGAGAAAAACACTGTTGGATTCCGGTGTGTCCGAAGAATTATTAAACACTATTGAAGAGGAAGAAAATCAGTTTGTGCTACGCGAATTTGAGAATGCGGTGCAAGCTGCCGAGCCAGACCCCGCAACGGTTTCAACACATGTATTCGCACCCAACCCGGTAACAGAAGAACGAGGCACCCGCACACCTGATGGCAAAGAAAAAGTAGTGATGGTGGATGCTGCTTTGCACGCCGTTGAAGAACTGTTGCAAGACCATCCAGAAGCCCTGTTCTATGGACAAGACGTGGGGAAGCGCTTGGGTGGCGTGTTTCGCGAGGCGGCTACCTTGGCGGATAAATTTGGTGATAATCGTGTGTTTAACACAGCTATTCAAGAAGCATATATTATTGGCTCTACGGTGGGCATGAGTGCTGTTGGGCTGAAACCCATTGTAGAAGTACAGTTTGCCGACTATATCTATCCCGGCATCAACCAACTCGTCACAGAGATTAGCAAGTCTTGTTATCTTACTTGTGGAAAATTTCCGGTATCCTGCATCATACGTGTACCTATTGGGGCATATGGTGGTGGAGGCCCTTATCATAGTGGTAGCGTAGAGAGCACGTTGGCTACCATCAAAGGAATAAAAATAGCCTACCCCAGCAATGCTGCCGATATGAAGGGCTTGATGAAGGCAGCCTTCTATGACCCCAATCCGGTGATAATGCTGGAGCACAAAGGACTATACTGGAGCAAAGTACCGGGTACCGATGAAGCTAAAACCGTTGAGCCAGATAAGGATTATATCCTTCCTTTCGGCAAAGGATTATCTGTATTACAAGCAACAGACACGGCTATAGAGCAAGGTGAAACCATGTGCATTATTACCTATGGCATGGGAGTATATTGGGCAAAAGCAGCCGCCAAACAGTTTGAAGGACGCATAGAAATTATTGACCTCCGCACTTTATATCCTTTGGATGAAGAATTGATTTATGATACCGTGAAGCGTCATGGAAAGTGTTTAGTACTTACCGAAGAGCAGCTCCACAATTCATTCTGCGAAGCCCTAGCGGGACGAATAGCGCAACATTGTTTTTCATACTTAGATGCACCGGTGCAAACGATGGGAGCATTAAACTTACCGGCCGTACCGATGAATATGGCATTGGAAGAAGCAATGCTTCCCAACGCTGAGAAAGTAGCGGCGAAGATGAGCACTTTGCTTTCTTATTAATTTTACACATCTTTGACAAATGAAAACAAGAAAATACTTATTACCACTCGTAGCGATTATAGGAATGGCCTTCATGGGCTCTTGCTCCTCATCAAAAAAGACGGCCTCAACATCTACCACACCGGAACGCCACTTTTCCGCTGCTGAGTTAGAAGAAGGCAAAACCATCATGGAAGCAAGTTGTAAACGTTGCCATAAATTGTATGCAGCAGAAAGCCACACTCCTTCACAATGGAATAAAATATTACCTCGTATGAATAAACGTGCGAAGCTAAATGAAGAACAAGCCGCGAAAGTAAGAGGCTATATCATGTCTATTGCTCAAAAGTAATGGCAACTATTTAGCCGACTATCTTCAATCAGAAAATACGCCTATCCTGCCCGCTGAATGACTCTTTTAGCGGGCTTTTTACAGGCTATCATCGGCACTATTATTTTCGGCTATTGCTTTATCATGATTATCTGAAGGGATGCCAAAAGGTAATTTAATACCTTGCAGCAAATTTTATACGCTTTGAAGATCGGAATCGTATGTTACCCCACCTTTGGCGGAAGCGGAGTATTAGCCACCGAACTCGGAATGGCCTTATCCGAGAAAGGGCATGAGATACATTTTATCAGTTACCAACCACCGGTACGGCTCAATTTTCACCCGAATATATACTACCACGAAGTAACAGTACAGCATTATCCATTGTTTGATTTTCCTCCTTATGAAACGGCGCTCACCAGCACATTGGTGCACGTCATCCTCAGCAACAACTTGGATTTACTGCATGTGCATTATGCCATACCACATGCCTCTGCCGCTTATTTCGCCAGAGAAATCATTCGTCAAAAAGGCAAAGACATTCCCTACATTACCACCTTGCATGGCACCGATATTACCTTGGTTGGCAAAGACCCCACCTATGCACCGGTAGTTACTTTTTCTATCAATCAATCCGATGCTATTACGGCGGTGTCACAAAACTTGGCAGATGAAACGTACAAGAATTTTAAGATTGAAAAAGACATTAAGGTCATTCACAACTTTGTAGATACGCAACGCTTTCAACAATCCAATAAAGACCATTTCAAAAAAATGTTGGCGCCCAATGGCGAGCGCATCTTAGCACATGTATCCAATTTCAGAAAGGTAAAAAGAGTAGAAGATGTGATAAAGATGTTTGAAAAAGTACGGCAACAACTACCTTCAAAACTACTGATGATAGGTGATGGACCGGAGCGACAAAATGCGGAAGAAATATCGCGCCATTTAAGCATCTGCAACGACATTCGTTTCTTGGGAAAACAAGAACAAATGGACGAGATATTGAGCATCGCCGACTTGTTTGTACTTCCTTCGCAATACGAAAGTTTTGGACTATCCGCATTGGAAGCAATGGCATGTGCCGTGCCCGTTATTTCTACCAACGTGGGCGGGCTTCCGGAAATCAACATTCATGGAGATACCGGTTTCCTCAGCGATGTGGGCGATACCGACGCCATGGCTCAATACGCTTGGGAGATTCTCAAAGACGACTCCACCTTACAAGCGTATAAACAACGAGCCTTAGCACAAGCACGTCGCTTTGAGAAGAAAGATATCATCCCACAGTACGAAACGTTATACGAGTCGGTCATAGCGAAATATGCATAATCGTTCCCTTGTGTATGGCACCTTCTAATAGCGGTTACAGCACACTATTTATTCCTCTCCACTATCGCCAATGGTGATAACGCGTTCCTTGGTTTCTTTGGCATCTACATTCACTTTAGGAGGTTTGCTGCCAAACTTCCAAGTATTATTATCAGGCGTACGGTCTATGAGTTTGTGATACGGATCGATGCCGGCTCTAACCGGTTTTTCTTTTACAATAAACTGAAAGGTTTTCTCCGGCTGGTCCATCTTTATGCGTTGCAACACCAACTCCTTTTCTTTTGTTTTTCCTTGCACTTGTTGCTCCGAAAAAACTCCTACATCTATATAATCGGCAACGGGCACCCTCGTTTGTTTACCCACACTATCCGACCGAAACTTAGCACTACCCACCGTCATCGTTACCTGAAAAGCACCATCCGCCGTGGGTTGGTACGATAATTCTTTGACATAGTTTTCATAGATGGTAATGGTTTCAAACATGTCTTTGATGAGGTATTGCAAGCTATCGGGCGTTACGGCACGCAACTCGTTAACAAACTCAATGGCATTGGTATAAGGAGGTTCCTGAAAAGCAACCTTATGTATATAGCTGCGTAAGGCTGCATTCAAGACATCTTCGCCGAGGTAATCGCGTAAGGAATACATGATCACACTGCCTTTGTTGTAGTGTATATAGTTTTGGTTTTCGCACAACATCAGGGGTACTTCTTTCTTGCTTTCCATAGCACGGCCTTTCAGGTAGTCATCCATTTCGTATTTCAAAAATTTCTTCATTGCCGGTTTGCCATATTCTTTTTCCATTACCAT
Organism: Bacteroidota bacterium; assembly: GCA_029573235.1. Lineage (GTDB taxonomy): Bacteria > Bacteroidota > Bacteroidia > Chitinophagales > Chitinophagaceae > JAFIGV01. The sequence continues at coordinate 4,119 of JAKQGX010000015.1, read as the reverse complement.
GAGGGCGCTATACTGGCTCATCGTTTCCGACATCAGCACGCTGCCTTGCACATTGCCTCCTATCACCTGATGCGCCCACCACTGGTGCGCCACTTCGTGTGCCGTTACATAAAAGGGAACGTCAATTTTATTGGGGTCATCGGCTACTTTGGCAATAAAACCAATACTTTCAGAAAAAGGAATGGTATTAGGAAATGACTGCGCAAAACTGGCGTAGCGCGGAAACTCGATGATACGTACTTGCCGATGCTGATAGGGGCTGAAATGGGTGGTATAATAGTCTAGCGATTGCTTGATGCTTTTCACCATTCTATCTAAATTGTACTCATGCCCTTTGTGGTAATAAATCTCAATGTTGACATCCTTCCACTTATCTCTTTTCACTTGGTAACGGGCACTGAGGAAGGCGTAGAAATTCAGTATAGGGCGATCCATTGTATAGATGAAATGGCGTCTTCCATTTTCTGTCCATTCCTTTTGAAGATATCCGGGTGCAATGGCTATTTGATCATCACTGGTGCTTACTTCTGCCTTAAAACGAATCCAATCGGCATCACGAGAAATATAGGTATTGCGACGAGCTATACTGTCGGTAATGGCTGCCATACGAGGCTTTGGCGCCAATCCATATTTCTTTCGGGCAATATTTTGTCCCAGTTCCGCATCGGCATTGTAACCAATAGACGGGAACATTTGATTGTTGATAAAGGTACCGTTATGCACCACCGACATATCTGTAGAGCCATTTTCGAATCCATGTTGCGCATAGTGCAGCCGGAAGGTAAAATCCAAGCTATCGCCCGGCTGTAACGGGGTGGACAATTTCACCATCATAGTACCAAAAGACTTATCATCTGAAATAAGCGTATGCGGCTTGCTCCATTTGAACGGTTCAAAGCGGTACTTTTTATCTATATCAGAAGCGTAATCGATAAGAATGGTATCAATAGGAAAAGCATGTTTATTTTTCAAAGTATAAACACCCGTAGCATCAAAGCCGCGCGTGTCTGTATAGAAATCAATCTTTATAGACGAAGCTACTATCCTCGGTTGTGGCGTCCTTTCAAAGCGCTTGTATTTCTTCTCGTATGCTGCTTGTTTCTTTTCAAATTCTTTGGGGCTAATGTCTTTATTGAGCACATGGGTATTATAAAAAATATACCCCCCTGCCGCAAAAGCATAACCCGCCATCAACAAGGCTGCTAGCCGCCCCCCTTTTTTTAAAGCAGTGCGTGACAATAAGTATTTTGCCTTCCATCCTTTCTCTTTGCCCCGTGCCAATAGCAACAAGGCACCCATTCCCAAAAGCAACACAATGCTCAACCAATAACTATTGTAGAGCAACCATGTACCCACAGTGTGCCCATAGCCATTCATGTCTGAATAGGGCATGGAGGGACCACCGGAGCCAAACATGTAAAGTTGGTTATTCCACTCCAGCAAGCTGAATACGATGTTCATGAAAAGTAGAGGAACCAACGATAAAAAGAAACCCAAATATTTATTGGGCGTGAACACTTGTACTGCCAGGCACAAACCAATAGTAATCGAAAAATCAACTGTCATACGTAAGGCAGCCATCAAGTAATGCCCCAGGTCTAATTGGGTGAAGCTCATAGACAGTTGTATGAGTATGCCGGTAAGCATGATAACCAATTGCAATACCGCAACCACACCTATCAACCCAAGGTATTTAGAAAAATAAAGTGTGGCGTTGGATACCGGCGAGGCACCAACCAGTTCATCCATTTTCACTTCCCGCTCACGCCAAATAATGGTACCAGAAAAGAACACAACCAATATCAAAATAAAGAACTGAAAGATGCCCGCTACATTATCTAATATTTTGTAAGTAACCGGATAAGTTTCCGTTTCGTACATCGAATCCATGTATTGCGCCAGCACAAACATCATGACCATACCTAGTGCACAAATGATAATGAAGAAAGTGCTTTTCGTCATCTTTTTATATTCAAATAGCGATAGGTAAAACAGATTGCGCCAAGTAGCTGCTTTCGAAAAATCTTGGTGCACGACGGGCAATTGGTGCAACGATTGTTGCGACTCCGGCAATGAAGTTTCTTGGGGTTCCGGCTTGCGCTTCCACCAAGTAAAGGGTTGTAGAAACTGCGTGAAGCTAAACCGATAATAACTGACCCATGTGAGCAATACCGCTATTCCCAACCACAACATCCGGTTGTATAACAGCACCCCCGATAGCGGAATCAATCGGGCATTTTGTTCTTCCGGCGTCCAGTACTTGGTATATTCGGAGAAAGCATTTTTACCGAAAGGTTCTACGATGGCCGCCAGAAAGGTGTTATCCAATTCTGACGAAACGCTGTCTGTAATGATCCGTATCACCAACAAGATGATGCAAAACAAATAAGCCGATAAGGTAGAGCGAGTATAAGTAGTAATGCTGAAGATGATAACGCCCAACAACAATACATTTTGCACCGTAAAAAGTAAGAAGGGTTGTATGAAATTAATGGCATGAAAGGGTCCCATAAACGGGGTGCCGGCGCCAAACAAACAACCTATCCCATAACCCAATAGCTGTCCTGAAAAAACAAATAGTGCCACGCATAAAGCCGCTACAAAGCGACCCAAAAAATACCCCGACTTGGTAATGGGTTTGGTAAAAAAGAACGGGTGTGTTTGGTATTGGTAGTCTTTCTGAATAGCCGTAGCCATGACGGCCACCAGAATAATGCTATTCACCAAACCTAAGATATTATCGTTGAGCCCTACCAACAAACCCGTAACTGCGTAAGCCGAATTGGCAACCACATTGCTGTCTTGTTGCGCCACGTCAAACACGCCTGCTGCTGCCAATCCGATAAACAACGACAGCGCAAAGAAGATAACAAAGTAGATATAGGTAGCCGGCTTTCTGAAGCTCAGCTTCAGCTCAAATAAAAAGATTTCTGTAAACATGTAAGGGCTTAGTTTTTTGTAATGGTCGCAAAATATACATCTTCCAAATCGGCTTCTACGGGCATAAAACCTTCACCCGGTTGCTCCTCAGCCCATGCATGTACCGCCAGTTTCCCTTCATGCGATTTAGAGGAAATGATGGTATAGTTTTTTCGGTAATCGTCAAACTCGTTTCGCTCTATGGTGCGACGCCATATCTTGCCGGCTACTGATGCCGCCGCCGTCTGCGGACTCCCTTCAAAGAGTATGGTACCCTTGTTCATCACCACCATGCGGTGGCAAAGGCTCTTCACGTCTTCTACTATATGGGTTGAAAGGATCACGATTACTTGCTCTCCTATTTCGCTTAATAGATTGTGGAAACGATTGCGTTCCGTTGGATCCAGCCCTGCCGTGGGCTCATCTACTATGATCAATTTAGGTGCTCCCAACAGGGCTTGTGCAATACCGAATCGTTGACGCATACCTCCGGAGTAATCGCTGACATTTCGTTTTCTAGCTTCGTATAAATTGGTTTGCTGCAACAATGCCGCCACTATTTCTTTGCGTTCATTTTTATTACTGATGCCTTTCAAAACGGCAAAGTGTGTGAGCAAATCTATGGCGGATACGTTGGGATAAAACCCAAAGTCTTGCGGCAAATAACCCAATACTTTTCGCAGAGCCGTTTTGTCGTTTAGCACATCAATGGCGCCCAAGGTTATGCTGCCGGTATCCGGGTCTTGCAAGGTGGCTATGGTGCGCATTAATGTTGATTTTCCGGCACCATTGGGACCCAACAGTCCAAACATGCCTTTGCCAATGGTGAGGTTGATATCATGCAATGCTTTCAAGCCATTGCTATAGGTTTTGCTAACGTTGGTAATGGTAAGCTCCATGAGTTTGAGTCTTGTCGTTTGTAATAATTAAAATTAAAGGTTTTATCAGGCTTACAAAAAATACTTTCTTTCGAAAACAGTATCTGCGGGTATCCACCGGAAACATGCGATTGTTGCTCCCTCTAAAAAAACAACGGAGCTGCCGTGATGGCAACTCCGTTGGTACTATCATTCCTTCTTTGAAAAAAGGAATGTTATCCGATTATTGTTTGGTCACACGGATAGTTTGTGTGCGGTTGGCATCTACATATTTTACTAAGTAAACACCGCTGGCAATGCCACTCATATCTATCGTAGCAGT
>JAKQGX010000034.1 GCA_029573235.1 Bacteroidota bacterium | reverse complement strand
CGTCAGATAACCATCGACAAAGGCTTGTTTGAGGGCGGCTTTGAAAATGCTGAAATAGGTGGCGGCGGTGTTCTGCGATACCGTACCTTTCTTGTTACCTCCACAGGGGGCGGTAATAAGAAACTGACGGAAATCCTCAATCAGTTTGAGGTTGATTTGCGAAAACAGAATGCGGTCGCCCTCGGCAAAGAGTTTGAGCAATTCGCAAACCCGATTCCAATTGACGATGATAGACTGCGAACTGCGATTGTGTCGTCGTACTGCTGTTTTCTGAAAATACTCGATGAAATTGCATTGCGAACGCTCGTTCTGTTCGGCTTGTTCCGCTTCTGTATCGGTATAGAGTGCAGCATTATCATATTCACGTTGGCGGATTTTGCGGACATTATCGGCATAGATGCAAGATTCTTGGTCTTTCTCGCTTTTGCATTGGATAATGCCGTTCGCATCACGCTTGGGCTTGAACGTTTTGCTGGTTTCGGTGGTTCGGGCTGTGCGCGACTTGTCCCAAATTGGGGTTGTGACGGTGCGGTTGATTGCCTCAATAACACGGTTTGGCTTTGTGCTACCAGGCTTGAACACTGGATAACTCTCGATTATCAGATACCACTCGTTGTGATATTCTGACTTACGAAGTTTGACCGTAACTTTTGTATTGACGAGGGCTTTCTTCATGGCGGCTTATTTGCTTGGGTTGAACACTTTGTCGATTTCTGCTTTCGGCACAAATACATATTTCCCCTTTTGACAAGTGGGGATGCCAATCTTGCGGATAGTTTTGTAAACGGTGGAATCGGAAACGCCGTATTTCTTTGACACCTCGCCAATAGTGTATGAGTCGGAAGCATCAAAATTGTATGGTTTCGCAGGTTGAGGTGTTGGCGTTGCTTGCTGTTTTTGCTCTACCAACGGAAACATACTTTCGATATGGGCGCGGCTGATGCGTGTAAGTCGTTCACCCAAATTTACGGCTGGCAGATTGCCATTTCTGATTAGCCTGTAAATGGTATCGCGAGAGATACCAAACAAGGCAACGGCTTCGGCAATGGAAATGTATGGGCGTTCTTGCGGAACTTTGTCTGCAAGTTCCTGCTTGTGCTGCTCTTTTTTCTCTTCACGCTTTTTTGCTCTATATGCAGCCTCACTACAATGGCGAGAGCAGTATTTAGAGTAAACCGTTTTGGCAAGAAATGTACTCCCGCACATTTCGCATTTTCGTTCTAATTTGTACTTGCTTGCAGGCATATATCGTATGTTTTTAGTCGAATTAAGTAGCATTAAGTACTGATAAGTCGCACCTTATCGCTAATTAAGTCGCGTTACAAATATGTTGCAAATATACAATAAAAATCCCATATATAAGCACAAATAACGAAAAATATTTATCAACAAAAATGGGTATAACACATTGTGCTACACCCATTTGGTTATTTTTGATAAACGGTTGTTTATCTACATTATTTTACTTCTTCGAAGTCGGTGTCTTCTACTGGTCCATCACTTTTTCCTTGATTTTCGCTTCCATAATGAGGTTCTTGTTGCGATGATTGCTGTGTAGCTTT
>JAKQGX010000022.1 GCA_029573235.1 Bacteroidota bacterium | reverse complement strand
TGTGCTTGTTGCACAACTAAGATAATAAAACTAAATAAATATACTTCGGTGCAGCAATTAAATTTGTGTAACTATTTGATATATAAATAGTTATTTGTATTTTTGTAACATGCAAGGGCGCAAACAATATACAGCAAAACTCTTCTATCAGACAAGTCTGGAAGATTTGGTACCTCAAGACAATATCTATCGATTGATGAATAAAGAGTTGGATCTACACTACTTGTATCAAAAGACATCCAGATACTATGGTACAGAAGGTCAGGAGAGCATCGATCCGGTAGTTTTTTTCAAGATTTTGCTGGTTGGATATTTGAACAATCTCAACAGCGATAGGGCGTTGTTACGCTTTTGTTCAGATAGTTTGAGTATCCGCTTGTTTCTAGGATATGATTTAGATGAAGACTTGCCATGGCATAGCACCATCAGCCGAACAAGGCAGTTGTATGGAGAGGATGTGTTTTTAAGCCTCTTTCAGGAAGTATTGTCGAAGTGTGTGAGCAAGGGTATGGTAAGAGGTAAACGTCAGTGTGTGGATAGCGCTTTTATCAAAGCGAACGCGAGCATGGATTCTTTGGTAGAAAAAGAGGTGTTGGAGGATGCTTCTGCATTTGTCAACGAACTGGAAGAGAACAGTGAACACAAGGTGACTAGTACCCGAAAGCAGTTGGTGGAGCGTCATCACCAGTGGAAGAAGGAAGCCTATAAAGAGATGCCGGGCAATACCAAAAGTATCCGCATGGACGAAGATGGAGAGGAGATACGCCCCCAGTTTTTGAGCAATCACACGCATTATTCGCCCACCGATCCGGATGCCAAAATCTCTACCAAACCGGGCAAACCCAGGCAATTGAACTATGCTGGTCAACTGGCAGTTGACGATAAGCACCATGTCATAACGGGAGCCTGTGCGAGCACCGCAGGCAGCAAGGATTCTGCGATATTTTCGGAGATTATGGATCAGACGATAGAAAATCTTATGCAAAATGATATGCAAGTGGATGAGGTAATAGCAGATGCCGGCTACAGCAGTGGCGAGAGTTTACAGTATTGCGAGGCTAAAGGGATAGATGCTTATATCCCGAATTTTGGGCAGTACAAACCGGAACGAGAAGGCTTTGTTTACAATGCAGCGCAACACCAATATGAATGCATTCAAGAAGGAGGCAATAAAGCCATTTTGCGATTCAAAGGCGAATGAACAGATAGCAAAGGTTATCGCAAGAAAACGTTCAGAAGCAGTGAAAGTGACTGTAAAAACTGTCCGCTCCGAGCGCTCTGCTGTGGGAAAACAACGAAGTTTAAAAAGTTAGATGAAAGTGTACACAAACCCTTGTACGACCGCATGCACAAGAAGCTGACGGACAAGAAATCGTATCATCGCAGATGGGTGAAAAGAAGGAGTAGTACCGTCGAACCGGTCTTAGGTACGCTACTCAACCACCACAGTATGAAACGCCTCAATAGCCGAGGGATGCCAGCAGCCAACAAACATGTTTTGATGGCAGCACTATGTTACAATCTAAAGAAGTACTTAAAGTTTACGCTGAAAACTACCCAATCCTTTCCAATGTATATGCTATTAGAGGGGGATAAATTGTTTTTTGTGAAATCGATTTTTGTAAAGGCAAATAACTTCGAAATGCGACCATCAATTTAGCAACTCATTTTTGCAAAACGGATAAATTAAGTGTCTCAAATCGAAGATATAGAGCTCTGAAAATTGGTGAAAATTACTTTTTTTTTAGAAATAGGGTAGTTGTGCAACGGTTACCCTTGTTAGCGGTTCGTTGTTTTAAATCCATACAATAGTTTTAATGTCATTATTCGTAGCTAAGTTTTCCTTTTTTCGTATGTCTGCTTTTAGTGGAAGTAAATATGTTTTATGTTTTGTGTCATACCAAATAGCTGTTTCCCATTGACTGTTTCCGATTTTCACAGTTGCTTTTAGTCGTCCCCAACCTTCCTCTTGCCATTTCAAGTTTTCTCTTATTTCAGTTGATATTTCTGTCGGAAGTGATACAAAGTGCCAACCACTCGGTGTTGAGTGCTGCCACATTTTTGCGGTAAATTCATATTTTATTTTTCCATTCATTTCTTAGATGTCAGCTTTATTGTCTTTTCGTTGTTTTCGGTTACTCTAAATTTTACTATACGTTCAATCAGTTTGTTTGGAATTGGTTTGTCAAGCGGAAACTGCACCTTTTCCTTGTTTATATTTTGAAAGTTCGTCTTGAAATTCTCTATGACCCAAAGGTGTTGCGTAGAAACCAATATGATTTTTGAAAGCTGCAAAATAAACTAAGGGTTTTTGGGTCAGTATGTATGCAGGTATTCCGTAAGCATAAAGTTCGTCTGCGTTTGGTGTGTTGTTATTTGTTAAATTCCTTATGTATTGCATAATTTCCTGAACATTGTCGGGAAACTGCTGAATGCATGTTTCAATTTCATTCATAATTTTCTGAAGGTTGTGTCGTCACTTACAATGACCGCTAACGGACAGGGCTTTATGCAGGTTGGGAATTAGAATTCCGTCTGCCCGAACCGCTGCCCGGATTTATTCTAAAGTTGAAATTAAGAACTAAAGTTGAGATTTATTCGTCCAGCCCGAACTGAAGCTGGGATTTGCAAATAGCTGATGTTACAATGTCCTGCCCAACTTGCATAAAACCCAATGTTGGCTGCAGAATTAGTAATCACCGTGGTCTCTGCCTGTCATTTCATTTTTTATCTGTGAAATTGAAATTAAATATTCTCCGATAGCTCTAAAAGCAGTTCCTTTCTCGGGTGTCCAACGTACAACCATATGATATTTATTGTTTTTAAAAACTTCAATTATCCATTCAGAACCGTCCAATCCATTGTCTTCTCTTGATTCAGTTTGAAGAGTCCAAAAATTTGCATTGTCAAGTTTAATGTTTGTTGTGTCTACCTGCTTTTTTGTCAAGTTAATAGTTGTATCAACAATAATTTTTCCTGGTTCATAACCGCCTGCACCGTCACAAACTTTTGAAAATAGTTTTACAATGCCGCCTTGCTTTTCAAGTCTTACAGAAACAGGATGATTAAATGTCCTTAACCAAGTAAAACGATAAATTTCTTTGTCGCCATTATAGTTTTTTAAAACAGGCTCTTGTAACGAAAACAACATTTTTGAATACCAAGAATTTACAAAGCTGTCAACAGCATTAATAGTTGTGTCTTGCCAATTAGGTTTTGTCTTGAAATAAAATGTTGCACTGTCAATAGGTAATGGCAATGTGTCAAACTTAGAGTTTAAATTTATTGTTTTGTCTGCACCTGTCTTACAAGATGAAGTCAATAATAATATTGTCAATATGGAAATTAGGGTTCTCAAAATTTTGCAGCCAACTCGTAAATATACGCAAGTACGTTCACGTTTTATATAAATGAAAGAACGTATCGACTAACGATACTCATTATTGAGTTGTTGCAGACGCGCATTACCGGGGCACAGTACTGCTTCATTTAATTGGTTTAATGGGGTGTCGGTAGTGTTTAAGAGTTGATGCAATTCATTGGGTTGCGCATTGATGTAAAGCAAACCGGTGAGCACCTCTTGTGTCATACTTGCTTTTTTTAAGGCAGTAATAGCCGATAAGCGATCTTCGGGATTCCACGAATCTTGTAGCTTGTTAAGTTGTAGTACGCTGCCATCGTGCAGTTCTATTTGTGTGGTATCTCCTTCCTTATAAGAGGTAGTTATCGTTTCCATTTCGGGAACATAATCCATACGTCCGGTATAGGCAGTGTGCTCTCTGACGTATTGATACGATTTAGTAGAACCCGGATTGTTGTTGAATGTAACACAGGGTGAAACCACATTAATAAAAGCAAAACCCGGATGGCTGATTGCTGCCTTTATCAAGGGTACCAATTGTTCTTTGTCCCCCGAAAAACTTTGTGCCACATAAGAAGCACCTAATTCGATAGCTAAACTTGCCAAGTCAATAGCTTGAAATTGATTGACACTACCGGCTTTGCTTTTAGAGCCTTCATCTGCCGTTGCAGAGTCTTGACCTTTGGTGAGCCCGTAGCAACCATTATTCATGGTGATGTACACCATGTTCAGGTTTCTACGAATGACGTGTACAAATTGTCCCATGCCGATAGAAGCTGTATCGCCATCGCCGGAAACACCCAAGTACAGCAAGTCTCGGTTTGCTAAGTTGGCACCGGTAGCAATGGAAGGCATACGTCCATGCACCGAGTTGAAGCCATGCGAATTACTCAAAAAATAAGTAGGTGTTTTAGAAGAGCAACCGATGCCCGATAGCTTGGCCACTTTATGCGGTTCTACATCCAACTCAAAACAGGCTTGTATTATGGCTGCGCTGATAGAGTCATGTCCACAGCCGGCGCAAAGGGTAGAGAGCGCACCTTCATAATAAGCCATGGTATATCCCAACTTGTTTTTAGGGAGTTGCGGGTGTCGGTAGGATGGACGTAAGTATGTCATGATAGCTGTTTTCTAAACTGGTTTTGTATAGAATGTTACTAAGCTAATGATTAGTTTCGAATATAGGTATTATTTCAAATGCTTCTTTATAAAATTAGAGGTTAAGTCGCTCCTCTCATGTTCGTACTGGCACAAAAAAATAGAGCGAAACCATAACTTGCCTCGCTCTAAAGTATTTGTTTATTCGTTGCGGATATTATTATTCTGTTGCTTCGCCTTCTACAGAGGTAGTATCGTCCGTGTGGCTTTCACTATCACTTTCACTGTCTTCTTCTTGTTCTTGTATCCGGGCTATAGCAGCTATCTCATCGCTTTCTTCCAGGTTTATTAGTTTCACCCCTTGTGTAGCGCGTCCTGCTTCGCGGATATTCGCTACGTTCATACGGATGGTCAAACCGGATTTGCAAGTAATCATCAAATCATCTGTTTCATCCACCGCCAATAAGCCCACTAAAGCACCGGTTTTTTCCGTAACGTTGATGGTTTTTACACCCTTGCCTCCTCGGTTGGTGATACGGTAAGCTAATTCATACAATTGTTCATTGCCATCGGCATCTTTTAAGGTAAGGTATTTTCCTTCTTCGGCATCAGGGTCGCTCACCGGAGTTACAAAAGGTGTTCTTTTTCCTAACCCTTTCTCTGATACCACCAATATTTGTTTGCCGGTGGCGTCTTTCGCCACACAAATCATCCCAATCACTTTATCCTTTCCATCTAAGGTATCGATACCATATACGCCAATAGCGCCTCTTCCGGTAGTGCGTACTTTTTCTTCAGGGAAACAAATGGCTCGTCCACTGTTCACTGCCATCATGATATAGCTTTCACCATTGGTAAGCGATACATCCAGTAGTTGGTCGCCTTCTTGTATGGTAATGGCATTCACCCCATTTTGACGCGGGCGGCTAAAGTCTGCCAAGGAAGTTTTCTTGATGATACCTTCTCTGGTACAAAGCACAATATAGTGGCTGTTCACATAGTCTTTGTCTTCCAAATTCGGAATGTCCATGATGGTTCTTATCTTATCATCCGTTGGTAACTGTATCAAGTTTTGAATGGCGCGTCCTTTGGCGTTGCGGTCTGTTTCCGGTATTTCATATACTTTCAGCCAATAGCACCTCCCTTTTTCTGTAAAGAACAATAAGGTATGATGGGTAGAAGCAATAAAGAGGTGTTCTATATAATCTTCATCTCTTGTTTTGCCTCCCATAGCACCTCTGCCCCCACGGCGTTGCGATCGGTATTCAGCAGCAGATGTACGTTTGATATAGCCTAAGTGAGATACGGTTATCACCACGTCTTCTTCTTCTATGAGGTCTTCAATACGCATTTCGTTGGCGAGATATTGAATCTCCGACTTGCGCTCGTCGCCAAACTTTTTCTTTACTTCTTCTAATTCTGTTTTAATAATGGCAAAGCGTAAACTCTCATTTGCTAATATTTCTTTTAAGTGGTTGATGGTGCGTAGTAATTCTTCATACTCAGCTCTAATCTTGTCGATTTCCATACCGGTAAGGGTGCGAAGACGCAGTTCCAGTATAGCTTTAGCTTGTATTTCGGATAATTCAAAGGCAGCAATTAATCCTTCTTTTGCTTCGTCGGGTGTGGCGCTTTCACGAATAATCTTAATGGCTCTGTCGAGGTCATCTTGTGTGCCGATCACCTTCATATAGCCTTCTAATATGTGCGCTCTCTTTTCGGCTTCACGAAGTTCATATTGCGTGCGACGCACTACAATCTCATGGCGGAAAGACACAAACTCAGCAATAAGGTCTTTGAGGTTTAATATTCTCGGGCGTCCATTTACAAGGGCTACGTTGTTGATGCCATACGATGTTTGCAGCTCACTGTATTTGTAAAGTTGGTTGATGATCACTTGCGCTACGGCATCACGACGCACCTCTACTACGATACGTGTTCCTTCTTTGCTGGATTCATTAGCTACATTGGTTATGCCTTCAATGACTTTGTTGTTTACCAAGTTTCCTATTTTCTCAGTAAGAGCATCTCTACTTACTTGATAGGGTACGGAGGTAATGATGATTTGCTCACGCCCTGTTTTGGTCGTTTCGATGGTGGTATGCCCACGCAATACTACGCGTCCGCGGCCTGTGTGAAAGGCTGCTTTAATACCATCCACACCATATATAATGCCCCCGGTGGGGAAGTCGGGAGCCTTGACAAACTTCATGAGTTCATCAATGGTGATTTCTTTATTATCGATGTAGGCAATACATCCATCAATCACTTCGCTGAGGTTGTGAGGCATCATGTTGGTAGCCATCCCCACGGCAATACCGGAAGACCCATTTACTAATAGTTGAGGGATGCGGGTAGGCAGTACCGTTGGTTCTTGCAGCGAGTCGTCAAAGTTGAGCGTAAAGTCCACTGTTTCTTTGTCGATGTCTTCTAACATGCTCTCTGTAAGGCGTTGCAAACGTGCTTCTGTATAACGCATAGCAGCAGGTCCATCACCATCTTGCGAGCCAAAGTTCCCTTGTCCGTCCACCAACAAATAACGCATGCTCCACGGCTGTGCCATGCGCACCATCGCATCATATACCGAGCTATCTCCATGTGGGTGGTACTTACCCAGTACTTCGCCCACTACACGCGCCGATTTTTTATACGGTTTGTTGTATTGCATTCCCAGTTCATTCATCGCAAATAATATGCGACGATGTACGGGCTTGAGTCCATCACGAGCATCCGGCAAAGCACGACCTACAATTACCGACATGGAATAGTCGATATAAGCCGTCTTCATTTGTTCCTCAATATTTACCTGAATGATTTTATTGTGGTTATTATCATCAGATGCCTGTTGTTCTTCTATATTTTCAGCCATGTATTTCTTATTACAAAAAGTACGCAAAAGTACGTTTTTATGCCTGGATTATGAATAATAAATCCTACTTTTTATAGCGTTTTATGGAAATGAGATATTGTGCTAAAACCCTTTACAGATAAGTGTTTTATGCGAATGTTTGGGAGAATTTGACTACTTATGGATAATTGTTGGAATGTGTAAAGCGGTCATTCGGCAAAATGGTATATAGATGACATTATGCAGGCATTACGGATTGGGTTGTACGGCTTTGATAATAGACAACCCGATAGCACATTCGAGGCATCTTTTACTAGTGCAATAGTTATGGTATAATTGTAGCATTGCTTGTGATTGAGCGGCATTGACAGCTTGCCAGCCGCATGATTGCCATTGGTTGAGGATACTGTTTTTCTCCGGTCGTAAGGTAGTAAGTAATTGCAATGCATCTTCTTGACCTTGCATGTTTCCTTGTTGGTTGGCAAACAAAAAGCGGATAGGTGCGATAGTGTTTATGATAATGTTTTCAATGGAAGCACGCCCTAATGATTTGGGTGCAAGATCATGTGGCGCATCATCCAGTTGATAGTGATGACTCCAATAATGGCTCGCTTGCAAAGAGAATAATTGGGTTAGTTCCTTTACATTTTTATGTGACAATACTTGTGAAAATAAATGCCAAGACTGATAAATGAGAGTAGCAAATTGGGCAATGCGAATGGTGGGGAAATTTGCCGGTCGTAGTCGCAAGAATTTCCAAAGGTGTTTGGGAATAGGTGTTAATTGATATTTCGATTTTAAGAACCGATATTCTTCTTGCAATTGCCGAGGATACTCGTCCATAAACACTTCGTCTAAAAAGCCGGCTTGCCCCAATAGCAAGGCTTCTATAGTCATTAGGCTTTCTTTGTGTTTGGCAAAGAGGGTCAGGGGTATGCTTTGCGCCAATAGTAAAAAAGGAGTGGTGTTAATATGAAATCCAAAATTTGCGGCTAGCCTTACATAAAATAGCTCGTTCCAATTGCCGGCACTGCGCTGTAACTGTGCTTCCCATTCAGCCAGCTTCTGTTCCCATCGCTCTATCAACATCCGATTGAGCCAGCTTTCTTTGGTGATAGACTTGATGGTAGATAGTTGTGAGGAACAAGGTATTTGTTGTGCCGTTTGCAACAGTCCGGTGTATCGTTTCAGCACCTCATCGGGAATGTGTGGTCCCAAACACAATACCGGACAATCGCTGGGGGCATCAGAGCAGTCATCTTCCAATACTACATGTAGGATAATGTTGTGAAACGCTTTGTTGAGATGGTGACCATGCTTTTGCCAGTCTGACGACCGCAAGTGCAATTCAATATTTCCCACCCATATCGTTTCTCCTACTTTTATTTTGGCTTCATCAAAATCGGGTCCTGCATTTTTGTTTCTTCTACCGGGATGAATAATGGTGAGTGCTTCTCCTTTTTGAGTTTTTAACTGTAAAGGGTTGTACAAGCTGTATTGCCATATAAATTGTAATAAATCCTCGCTCATCATAGTGGTCTATAGTGGTTCTGTGTGAGCTTGTTGGATTTGGAACGAAGGTAAAAACATGGCGATTACTTGGGCGAATAGATACCATAGCGGATGGCTTCCACCACAATGCCCACCGTATTTTTGGCTTTTAGTTTTTCCATTATCTTCATGCGGTATCCTTCTACCGTACGAGAGCTAAGAAATACTTTCTCACCAATTTCTTTGTTGGTAAATTCTTGGCAAATCAGCGCTATGATTTCTTTTTCTTTATCTGAAAATTCGGCTTCTTTTTTCTTTTTATCATGCTTCTCTCGATTGAGCGCAATGAGTTTGGCCAGCTTTCCTGAAGTGTGTTTACAATAGTAAGAATTTCCTTCGTGTACTGCCGCTACCGCATCTGTAATTTCAAATTTGTCGGAGTTTTTCAACAAGTACCCTTTAGCACCTGCATCCAGCATTTCCAATATCAGTTCTTCATCATCAAACATAGACAAGGCAATAATCTCTATTGAAGGATGATGTTCTTTGATATGCTTAGTAGCTTCTACGCCATCCATAATGGGCATCTTGATGTCGGTGATTACCACATCGGGTTGGGTGCTTTCTATTAACTTGAGCAGTTCTTTACCATTGGCGGCCTCACCTACTAAATCCAATTTTTCTGCTGCACTCAACATAAGTTTCAGCCCATCCCTAAAAATTTCATGGTCGTCAGCTATTAATACTTTGATATTCTGTTTGATGTTCTTCATGAGCAGCAATTATTATTTTGACAATAGAAACCTGTATGATAGAGTTGTCTGCTAAGCAATAGGCGGGACAACGGGTATTTCAAAAGAGTATATCGTACCAATCTTTTTGCTGGAGGAATATGTGAGATTGGCACCTAATACGTCGGCTCTACTTTGTAAATTGTAAAGCCCTAATCCTTTTCCGGAAGTCATCTTGGTGTCAATGTCAAACCCTACTCCGTTGTCCTGTGTTGTTAAAACTACAAAATCTTTTTCAGGATATAACTGTATTTGCAACAATGTAGCTCCAGCGTGTTTGATGGTGTTGTTGGTTATCTCTTGAATGATTCGGTAAATATTTACTTCTTGATCTTTGGAAAGGGAAATCGTTCCTTTGGATTGAAAAATACATTGCAACGGATGTAGCTCTGTTGTCTTGCTAATAAACTCATTTACGGCTGCCACCAATCCTTTTCGGACTAGGGTGTTGGGCAATAGGTTGTACGATATCTCTCTAGTTTTGGTCAGTACATCATCAATATATTTATTGCTTTTTTTTACGATGTCGATATCTTGCTGATGAGTTGCTGTCAAGTGGTTTATTTGTAGTCGCACCGCAGACAATATAGGTCCAAGTTCATCGTGAATGTCGGTGGCTATTCGTTTTCGCTCGTTTTCAAGGGTCTCAATTTCTGCTTTTATCTTAATCTTGTATTGCAATACATTGAGGCGGTGGTGCTTGATCATGGAGATGATAAAGTAGAAGATAACAATGCCTAGTAGTACAGATACTACAATAACGGCTTTAAAAAAGTTCTCTTCGGTGGAATGCATAATATGGCGATAAACAGAAAAATATTATAAGCAAGATTGACATATACGAGTATGCCAAAAATATCTTTTTTCAAGGTTTGCTCCGGAGCAAAGTAATAAAAAACTTCTGCCATTACTTGATAACTGAAGTAAAATACAATGGCATTGCAAATAATAAAAATAGGGTTTCGAATGAGCTTTTTACGATCATTGGTGATAAGCCAGTTGAGCTGATTTACGGAAAGCAGCACTATAATGAGGGATGAAAGAACGGTAAAATACAGAGTAAAATGATTGATGTTTTTTAGCACTATTTTATCAATCACCCAAGCTATTACCAAGGCCATTTGCAAAGACTGATAAACACGTTTGTCTTTGAGTATATTTCTCCAATTTCTGAACTGCCATACCAACATGAGTGCTTCAATCAGGTAATAAATATTGGTCGGTATGGCATTGCTTTTATCCGAAAATAGGAAATAGCAAATGAGCTCATTTACCAACCCAATGGCCAATAAAACCAAAAGGGGATAATACGATTCAGGAATTTTTTTGAATCGTATTATCCCGGCTATTAGTGGTAATAAAATGCTTAGGCTACATACAAATACTAACTCTTTATTCATCTACACAGAAATAAATAATCAATAAGGGTAATTGACGGATATGAGTTTTATGGGTACCGTTGACCTTTTTCTGCAATTTTAGGATTGTCCACTACGGTTCCTTTGCTGCTAATAATGTCTTCACCATTTGGGTTTACTCCCACAAAGATGATGCGAAGTTTGTTTTCATTGTCCATACCTAAATAGCTGCGAATGGCTACGGTATTGGGTTGGCACAAGATTTCATCCAATGCAGTAAGGTTAAAGGTTTCGGAGATGGGAATTACGTTTATCCCTCTCAGTGAAGCAATCAACATGCTATCACGCATGGCACTGAGTTTATCAGTCATGGTAAGTGCTTCGTTCAAAGGAAGATCATGTACCAATCCGTTAATGTCGGTTGAGAATTGTGTTGCCGGTGGTTTGTTGTCAATACATCTTTCCGACTCGCCTACAGCTGCCAAAGCCGTTTTTGCAGTGTCGCCTTGGTTGTTGTTGGTGCCTGTGTCAGAACCGCAACTGCTAAGCCCAAAGAGCAAAGTAAAGGCAGTAACTGCCAGTACGTTTCGATTGATTAATAAGGAGTGCATAGTTTTTTAAATTTTAGTGCAAGCTAATAGGAGTTTGCAAGTACTGCATGCGTATTAATACTCTTTTTTTTAGAGGCACAAAAAAACCTGCTGATCAACAATTGAGATTAGCAGGTTGTATAGTGTTGTTGCTTCGCTAAATATTCAACGCAGATGCCGTGTTGCAAGGTATAGAAGAAGCGTCCATCGTATTAGCCCAAGCAAATAATGAGGGATGTTGCTCATCTATTAAATGATGCGGCAATGCGAAGGGCTTATGTTTAGTCGTTAAGAACACTGTATGCATGTTCAATTTCTTCCCAAACTCCATATCACTCATAGAATTTCCTACCATGATACTTTTACTAAAATCTATCTCATTAAAATCTTCTTTTGCCTGCAATCCCATGCCGGTATTGGGTTTTCGGTTGTGGTCGGTGTCAGCAATGGCGGTGCAGGCATATACTTTGTCTATCCTGCCACCCTGTGCAGCAATGGCTTCAGTCATACGGGCACTAATATCTTTGAGTGCATCGAGGGTCATGATGCCTCTGCCCACTCCCCGTTGATTGGTTACTACAACGATTCGTCCAAATTGATGGTTTAATTGTTGAAGGGCGATCAAGGCATCCGGGCAAAAAACAAACTCTTCCCAGTTTGTAATGTAGGAGCCAACATTTTCTTCATTGATGACGCCATCTCTATCCAAAAACAGCGTCCAACTTTTATCTACTTTTATTGTTTTCTGAGTATGCTTCATAGTGATAGATGGGGTTAGAACAATCGCTCCTCTGTAAGCTGACAAATAATATGCCCAATCATAATGTGTGATTCTTGTATTCTGGGGGTATCTGTGCTGGGCACGTTAATTAAATAATCACAAAGGCCTTTCATTTTGCCTCCGGTTTCGCCGGTAAAACATACCGTTGTCATTCCTATCTCATGGGCTACTTCTATTGCTTTAATAATATTGGTCGAATTGCCGGAAGTGCTCAATCCAATTAAAATATCTCCCTTTTTCCCCATGCCTTTTACCATCCTGCTATACACCACATCATAGCTATAATCGTTGGCCACAGCGGTAAGATAAGAGGTATTGCAATGCAAGGCTTCGGATGGAAGTGGGTCTCGGTCGGTATAAAAACGTCCGCTAAATTCGGCTGCAAGGTGTTGAGCATCTGCCGCACTGCCACCATTTCCACAGAACAGTACTTTATTACCTTCTTTAAATGCCTTTACTACAATGGCTACAACCTGCTCTATCGTTGCCAGCAATTCCTGGTTTTCCAATATTTTAGCCTTCGTATGGATGGAGGCTTGAATAATGTCTTTAATCATAATCCGGCTAAAAATACAATACTGTAGGCTATTCTAAACAATAGCTTTCGTTAAAATAAAAATTGTGGATATCTTTAATTGACAATAGGAATAATGTTAGGGGGCTGTAGCATGATGTATTCGTTTCGAATCAAACACTGCTTTTTAAAAAAACGTACAGACTAATTTCAATATTTTAGCAAAGCTATAAGTTGCCTATTGGCTGCTTGTTTTTATAACTTCTTACTTTTGACGTATGTCGCAAGCTACCTCACAGTATGACAACAACACTATTCGCACCAAGGCACTGGGCGGTGCATTGGGCATACATGCGTTACTATTATTGTTATTTTTCTTTCTAAAATACCAATCGCCTACCATTGCTCCAGTGGAAGAATTGGGCATGGAAGTAAACCTCGGTACCGATGAAAATGGTAGCGGCGATGACCAACCCATGAATACGAATGCGCCGGCTGCGATTGCAGCAATGAGCGAACCGACTACTTCTACAGCTGCATCGGATGAAAAAGAATTATTGGAATCGGATGAGCCGGATGCGCCAGTTATTAATAGAACCACGACCACAACTAAACCTGCTACGGTGCGCAACAACCCATCTCGCACGAATACGAATCAACAAAATAATACATCTACCCATAACACATCAACACCACAACCGGCAAGGCAAACGGCTCGTTATGTATATACCGGTGCCAACGGCAATGGGGGCAATAGTGCCAGCGACAATAGAGCCGGCACTAGTGAAGGTAATACCACCGGCAATGGCGATAGGGGCGTACCTGGAGGCACACCCGGTTCCTCTAATTACACTGGCAGCCCCGGTTTAGGCACGGGAGGCATCGGTCATACTTTGTCGGGTAGAGAGATATCACCCAAACGATTTACAGCTGAGTTTAATGAAAGTGGAAAGGTGGTTATTCGCATCAAAGTAGATAGAGAGGGAAGAATCTTATCCAAAGAAGTGAAAAGCTCACCCAGTAGAGCACTTTCAAAAATTGCATTGCAAAAATTGGAGGAGTCGAAATTTAGTCCCAGCCCCAATGCAGCACCGGAACAATTTGGTGAAGTGACCATTCTATTCAAGTCCGGCTCTTAAGCCCCCATGATATGGCTATACAAAACGACTACAACGCTACGGTACAATACTTATACGAGCAGTTGCCTATGTTTTCAAAACTGGGCAAGGATGCCATCAAAAAAGATTTAACGAACATCTCCCGACTGTGCGAAGCATTGGGACATCCGGAGAAAAAATTTCAATGTATCCATATTGCCGGCACCAATGGTAAAGGCAGTACCAGTCATATGTTGGCAGCTATATTGCAACATGCCGGTCACAAAACCGGTCTTTATACTTCGCCTCATTTATTAGATTTTCGCGAACGTTTTCGAGTAAATGGTGCCCTCATATCTCAAGAATGGGTTGTAGATTTTGTGCACCAACATCGTACATTAATAGAATCTATACAGCCTTCATTCTTTGAAATCACCGTAGCAATGGCTTTTCAGGCATTTGCGGAACATGGAGTAACGGTAGCCATTATAGAAACCGGATTGGGTGGGAGGCTGGATAGTACCAATATTATTACCCCCATCTTATCCATTATTACTAATGTCAGCTATGATCATCAGGATTTATTAGGGCAAACACTGCCTGAAATAGCACGTGAAAAAGCGGGTATCATAAAGCCTCAGGTGCCGGTTTTGGTTGGAGAAGAAAACGATACTACGAACCGTGTTTTTTTTGAAGTAGCCACACAAAATAATAGTTGTATTTATTATGCTCAGTCTGTTTGGGATTTGGTGCGGGTAAAGCAAGGCAACCACTACCAATATTTTAAAGCCATCCATCAGGCACAACGAGCCATATATGATGTAACTACCGATTTGCTGGGCGCATATCAAATGCAAAATATTCGTACGGTACTCGCGGCTGTTGAAATATTAGACACTACAATGCTGTTTCCTTTATCATTGCCCTCTGCAATAGATGCGCTTCGTAACGTGAAGGAGCTAACCGGATTGAAAGGCAGATGGGAGGTTTTGCAACAACAACCCTTGATAGTGGCAGATGTGGCACACAACATGGTGGGAGTAAAAGAAGTGATGCAGCAATGGCAATCGGTATCGGCAACGAAGAAACACGTAGTAGTAGGTTTTGTAAAAGACAAAGATGTGTCAGCAGCATTATCTCAATTTTCCCCAACTGATACGTATTATTTCTGCCATGCAGCCATACCAAGAGCCTTGCCTGCTAAAGAGTTGCAAGAAATAGCAAGTGGTTTTTCCTTGCAAGGACAATCATATGCCAGTGTTTCAGATGCTATAGCTGCCGCTAAGACCGTCATGAGTACAGCGGATGCTTTACTCATCACCGGTAGTTTCTTTATTGTCAGCGAAGCCCTCACCTGTTGGAATCAGGAAGCAGAAACGAATTAAACTATTCGCGTTACTACAAGCTTACAATCATTATTACCAAACAAATGGTATGAGTGCCTTTCGTTCTTTTGGATATTCCGGAAAGTGCTCCCGATACCAATGGTGATGCGCGATGGCTCTAGGCGCGAGATTTGCAAAGGTCCAAATGAAAAATGCCCAACCCGGAAGGCTCCACATTAAGATGGCAAAGCCTAACCATTCTATAATTTCTCCTAAAAGATTCGGACAACTGACCCATTGAAACAAGCCCCCGTAAGGAATTTTATATCCTGTTTCATTGGGGCGCCGTAAGCCTATTAATACCGTATCCGCCCACCCATTGATAGCAATACCTATTACAAAGAGGCATACGCCAATCAGGAAGGGTGGCGACAGCAACCAATCGGAATCATACACTTTTAGTTCGCCTAAAAAATAGCCTATAAAAAAACCATTCCACATATTGAAAAACATACCCATCAGCATAATCATGATGGGCATTTTCTTTCCTTTTGTTTTCAGGCGGAAGGGGAAGATGACACTACGATTGATATAATGAAATCCAAAAAGCCCAATGATAATCCAGTTGGTAGTTGATTGCGTATTACTACCGCTAAGGATGAAATACCCCAATACAAACAATACAAAAACTTCCATCAATACCCATGCTATTTTATTATCCAGCAGTGGTCCCCACGTAGTTTTGGTATGCCTTCCGTAAGGCGCTGTAATAAAAAACAGCAATACAAAAACGATGACGGCCAGCGCTATCCAGCCGACTATCAGATAGGTATAAAGTGCTTCTGTTATCATGCTATTTTAGGACGCCATGTTGTTTAAACCAATGAATGGTATCGGTGATCGTTTCTTCTAAGGGTCTGCTGCTGTAGCCCAAATCCTGTGCTGCTTTCGACGCACTGATATGGGCATTTCCATCTTGCAAAATATCAAGATAAGGTTTGTCATACAAGGGGCGTTGCTTGGTGAGCGAAGCATAGACTTTTATAAAGGGCAATGCCAAGTGAGCTACAGCAAGGGGAAGCTCTCGTAACTGCTTTCGTGAACCTTTTACTTTTAGCACACCGTCTGCCAATGCTTTGATGGATTGGTACTGACCACTGAGTATATAGCTCTCGCCATTTTCCCCATTTTTGACGGCAGAGACAATCCCCTTTGCAACGTCTCGTACATCTACAAAATCAAACCCTCCTTTGAACACAGCCGGTATAGCACCGTTGTAAATATCAATGATTGCTTTCCCCATTTTAGAAGGTTTATGATCAGGAGGGCCGATGACCGATGTAGGGCATACCACTACTACTTCCAGTTCCTGTGTTGCTGCTTTTAAGGCGGCTATATGCCCTTCTCTTTTGGTGATGTCGTAGTACACGCAAGGCGCTGTTACGAAAGAACGACCTTCATCTAATACCTCATATTGCGGAAGTTGGTTGTATGCATGAATTGAGCTGACATGAATCACCCGTTTGACACCTGCTTCTTTAGCACATCGTAATACATTTTCGGTACCCATAACATTGATGTCATAAAGTTTTGGGTTGAACGTATATCCTAAATCGATAGTGGCTGCAGTATGAATAACCACTTCGCAGTTTGCCATAAAATCTTGCAACGTGTGTGGCTCTGTAATGTTCCCTTGGCAAAGGATTACGGGCAAATGTTGGATGGCGTTTTTGTCTTGACGCACCAATGCGGTAACCTCATGCCCCATTTGAATTAAGGTATGACACACAGCAGCCCCAATATGTCCGGCGGCACCGGTGACTCCAATATTCATGGTTGTACATAGGGGTTATTTTTCAAAACACTTTTCATGAGGCAGCACCGTTATTCTTGGATGTATATACTATTGCGAAAGCAGTGTACGAAGTTATTTGAAATTGAAGGAGAGTATATTGTTTTCTACAGGTCTGTTTTTATAATAAATCAAAATGAGCGACAAACTAAAGAAAGGAAGACAAGGAATACGATAACGAGACAGGGTGCCAAAATTACCTGACGACATGCCCACGGCAAAGGCAAAGATGATGGTAAAGATGAGACAGAATTGAATGGTGGGGTCGGTACTTATAGTGCGCCATATTCGTCCAATGCCAAGAGCAATAATTAACTTGATTGTGACCCACAAGAATAAGGTAGTCTCCAAAGCGCTGATAAGTTGAATGACTTTTCTTGTTTCCCAAAGATAAGGTCGGAATAGCGTTACGTTTACGGCTAATGGAAATTTCTTAATCATGCTTCCCAAAGAAGGATCCATTACACCCAAGCTATACGAAGAGCCTTCATCTCCAGAGTTGATAGCAATATTTCTACTGGTAGTGTATGAAGTCTCTGCTACATTGCTTAAGGAATACCCCCCAAGCTCCATTGCAAATTTTTGGGTGACAAACAAGAAACCTCCCGTACACAATGCAATTACTGACACCTTTACGAGGGTGCGTTTCATACTGCTTTTGATATTGTGAGAATAGCTGAACAATACCCAAAGCACCAAGGCTGGGATGAAGCCTAAAAGAATATATAGTTTGATTTTGGCAATAAGGATAAAAGAAGAAATAAGAATGAAAAAGTTGATAGGCTTCAACTCTCGGTTTACTAATATGCGAAAGGTGCTATACGTGAGCCAGCCCAAGGCGCCCATACAAAGGGTATCTTTAAAGAGTCCTGAGCCCCACATTACCGTAGATGGTATAAATAAACAACACCAAGCAATCTGCCTGGTATAAGCTGGGTATTTGATGGCAAAAGTGCGGAATAGCGCCCAGCTTCCGGTATAAGCAAGTGTCCCAAACAGCACCGCAATCGGTAGGTACTTGGTAAGGGTGAAAATCCCTAAGAATGCAGCAATAGAAGAAACCGTGTATTCGGCCTTGGTTTGATACCAAAGCATTTTAGAAATATAGGCAGAGTATTCCCCATCATACCATGGCGGTGTATGAAGGATAAGGTTCACCCATTTATTAAACGATTCCGAAAATGAAGAATTGATAATCGTAGCATGGTAAAAATAACCTTCCGTATCACCACCACCATAATAATACTGATAAATCATTCCTATCAATATCGCACCAACGATTTTTACAGTGAGCCCTGTTAAAAAATACGGTCTCCATGGATGCCCGGGTGGGTAATTATTGTTTCGAATGAAGATGGCAATCGTGTAAATGATGACAAGATAGAAGGGTAGTAAAAAATAGTCGAGTAATGTTATAAATTGCATGGTTATTATTTATTACCGCATTAACCATTTTTGAATTTCATGTGTGGCATTACAGGCTATTATGCGTTGCAAGAAACTTCTTTTGAAGCCTTATCAAAAGTAAAACAATCAACTGATAAATTATTCCTTCGTGGACCTGATTGTGGAAATGTGGAAATTGCGCCACCCGTAGCCTTGGGGCATCGCAGGCTCTCCATTATCGACACCTCACATGCCGCGGACCAACCCATGCATGATAGCTCAGGAAGGTATGTTATCGTTTTCAATGGCGAAATTTATAACTATAAAGAATTATCAGAAAAACACCTCTCATCGCTATGGGCGCGTATTGGCAAGCCGGCAACCCATTCGGATACCGAAGTACTCCTGTATCTATTAATCGAATATGGTGAGCAGTGCCTTGAATGGCTCAATGGTTTCTTTGCTTTTGCCTTTTATGACAAAGAAAAAAAAGAACTACTGCTGGCACGAGACCGATATGGGAAAAAGCCTTTGTTGTACTTTGCCGATGACAAGGGAATTGCTTTTTCCTCAGAGATGAAAAGCTTATTGGAGTGGGGGATTCCCAAAGAAATCAACTTCACTACCCTTCATCAATATTTTCAACTAAATTATATCCCACAGCCACAAAGTATTTTCAAAGGAGTGCAGAAACTGCTGCCGGCACATTATATGCGCATTACCGAAGCAGGCATTGTAGATTATAAACATTACTATCAACTGATCACCCATCCGGAAGTCTACACACGATATTCTTATGAGCAAGCCAAAACCTTGTTGATAGAAAAGATGGAAGCTGCCGTGCAACGAAGAATGGTGTCAGACGTGCCTTTGGGCGCTTTCCTGAGTGGCGGTATCGATTCTTCGGTAGTAGTGGCGCTTGCGCGTAAGCACACGCAGCAGTTACATACATTCTCGATAGGCTATGCCAACCATCCTTTTTTTGATGAAACCCAATATGCCAAGGCGGTAGCCGATACTTATAAAACGGAGCACACCGTTTTCTCCTTGTCAAATGATGATTTCCTAGAGCATATCTACCAAGTATTAGATTACATCGATGAGCCTTTTGCCGATTCTTCCGCCTTGCCGGTATATATACTGAGTCAGCAAACTAAAAAACATATTACCGTTGCCCTCAGTGGTGATGGAGGTGATGAGGTTTTTGCCGGTTATAATAAGCATGGTGCCGAGTGGAAAATACGGCAACAGTCGTTGATAAATCAATTAGTGAAAGCGGGCTATCCCTTATGGAACGCCCTCCCCAAAGGAAGAAATAATAAAATAACCAACCTCTTCCGGCAGTTGCATCGGTTTGCAGAAGGTGCCCAACTACCGGCAAAAGAGCGCTATTGGCGATGGGCATCTATCAACAAGGCAGCTACAGTAGATACTTTTTTTGTGAACGAAGTATTGGCACAAGTGGACTATAAGCAACTTGGAGAACACAAGCAAAGCATCTTAAAGGAAATAAAGAGCGACGATTTTAATGAAGTATTGCTAACGGATATGAACTTGGTGCTTACCGGAGATATGTTGGTGAAGGTGGATATGATGAGTATGGCTAATAGCTTGGAAGTGCGAAGTCCCTTCTTGGATAATGATGTGGTGGACTTTGCCTTTTCGTTGCCGGTGCAGTATAAAATCGATGCTACTTTAAAAAAGAAAATCGTACAAGAAGCCTTCCGGAATCAATTGCCGGAAGCAATATTCAATCGCCCCAAACACGGGTTTGAAATCCCTTTGTTAGATTGGTTTAAAAAGGAGCTTTGGGGAGTGATAAACGATGATTTATTGCAAACTGATTTTATTAAACGACAACGTATTTTCAACCCAATTGCTATTGAAATGCTGAAAAAGCAATTACACAGTAATAGCCCCGGAGATAGTGTAGCAACCATCTGGGCATTAATTGTTTTCCAACATTGGTGGAAAAAGTATATGGATTGACAAGCCATACCTTAATGTTTCCTATTCTATTGTTACATTTACACCACTATCATTTTTTATGCCTCGAGTACTACGCATCCACAACCGCCTTATCATTGGAGGACCCGCTATTAACGTAACGTATTTATCCAAGTACATGGAGCCGGAGTTTGAAACCACGTTGGTTGTTGGAGGTAAAGACGATCACGAACAAGGAGCCGAGTACTTGCTCGAAAACCTAGACCTGAAGCCCGTTGTAGTGGAAGAAATGAAACGCAAAATTTTCCCTTTGCAAGACGGCACTGCTTATCGAAAAATTAAGGAGTTAATAGAATATTATAAGCCCGATATTGTACATACCCACGCTGCCAAGTCGGGTATTATTGGTAGAATGGCGGCAGATGCTTGCAAGGTACCGGTCATCGTACATACTTTTCATGGTCACGTATTCCACAGCTATTTCAATAGTTTTACTACGAAGGTTTTTATTCAAATAGAACGCTATCTCGCAGAGCGCTCTACGGGAATCATTGCCATTAGCGAAAGCCAAAAACAAGAGTTAGCAGAGGTATATAAAATTTGCCCCAGCGAGAAAATTAACATTATTCCATTAGGGCTGGATTTAGATAAATTCAGTCACCAACAGGAAGCCAAACGCCAACAATTCAGAAGCACATACCAACTTCAAGACGATGAAATAGCCATTGGTATCATTGGTCGTGTAGTACCCGTAAAAAATCATGAACTATTTGTAGCAGCTGCACAAAAATTACAAAAACATACAAAGGAGAAATTGCGCTTCATAGTGATTGGTGATGGGGAAAGTAGGGCAGCTATGGAGCAACTTTTTGCAGAAGCTCAAATAGATTATTCATTCGTGCCGGATGGTTATAAAAATACAACAGCTTTTTGCACCTCTTGGCAAACAGAGATTGATAAAGTATTGGCAGGGCTAGATATTGTGGCGCTTACGTCACACAACGAAGGAACTCCTGTATCCTTGATAGAAGCACAAGCTGCCTCCAGACCCATCGTGTCCACACGTGTTGGTGGTGTGGCGGATATAATGACTGATGCCCAAGCCGGTTTTATCACTACTCCTAATGATGCGGATGAATTTGCTGCAGCATTATTAAAACTAGTGGAGAGTCCCACTATGAGAACACAATTTGGAGATTTCGGGAAAAAGCAAGTGCTTGAGAAATTCTCTTACCAACGATTAGTGAAAGACATGTCGGCGTATTACTACACCCTGTTGGATAAGAAAGGCGTCCGGTATTAATTACATTTCCATAGCACCATAATGAAGTACTGTTTTGGCTTCTTCATTGACCATTTGCAAGGCTACATTGATAGGTAATTCCCCATCCACACTCAATACGTAATCAACCATTCGCTTATGTAATTCTTTAGCATCAGCGTCCGGCGATAATTGTGCGGCAATACCGTTTATCATATTCAGCTCTCGTTCCTTCACACCTCTCACGGTATCCCATACAGCTTTGGTTACATAGATTTGCTGGGAAAGATTATGTTCAAATTCGGTATTGATATTATAGAGCAAATGGGCTTGCAACTCTGCCACCGTCATACCGGCAGCATATACACGAGGCGCTAATTGACGGGGGTGAATGCGTTCCAAAAACAAGGCTAATCGCTCATAGGCTTGCAAGCGCAATCGAACGGTAGCTCCTTGATTTTCGCGAAGCATGGCAATTTGTTTTTCTTTTAAATCGGAAAGTAAAAAACGACGTACAATAAGGCTGCTGGCTATCAACACCACAACTGCAGGAAGGGTGTATTTTAATATTTCCAATAACGTATTTCCGGTATTCATGGGCGCAAAAATAGGTAGTTATCAGTTATGAACGTCCGAAGGTTTTTCGGAGTGGGATATATTTTTTATCCAAAATCAACATCAGATGTTTCGCTACAATTTAGATGGCTTGAAGCCCAAAAACACTGTTGATATTTTACCCGAAATATTGGAAACGCAGCAAGAAAAAGAGAAGCCAGATGGCTTCCCTATTACAAACTAAAAACACATTATTGTTTAGGCGCAACTGCGCTGTTGTTTAATACTGTTCTAACATGTACTTGATAACATCGGTAGTGGTTACAATACCTTTCAACTCTTTGTCTTCTACCACAGGTAGTGCATGAAATCCTTTCGTAGCAAATATTTCAGCCACTTCCTTTATAGATGTTTCTACACTTACCACTTCCGGTTTGCTGGTCATCACTTGGGGTACCGTGAGCATTTCTAACACGGCTTCATCTGCTCCGTCTTGGTTTTCAAACAAGGTTCCGAAGGTGAGTCGGTTGATGTCGGTGCTGCTGATAATACCGCTAATCTCATTCCCTTTCATTACCGGTACATGCCTGAAAGAATGTTTCTTAAATAGTGAAACCACGTCTCTGAGTTTGTCTTCTTCTTTTACGCTTAACACATTTTCGGTCATGATGTGTTTTACGGGCTCTCTTCTTTTCATGATGAATTGATTTGGTGATTTTCTAAAACAAACTTCGCCTAAATATTCCTCATGAATCATGACCTACGTCAGTCGAAAGTATGATTGTACGCATGTTTTATAGACACCCATCTTTACACTTTTATTGTTTGATGACTTTCAGTATATCTTTTCTGCCATCAACATTCATCCGAATGAAATAGGTGCCCGCAGCTACTGAAGAAAAGTGGATGATTACTTCATTCTTTAATGGCTCAATCGGCAATGAAAGTTGCTTGCCCATGAGGTTGTAGATGCGTATATCTTGTAAAAGATATACCGGCACTCGTACGGTTAATTTATCTGTTACCGGATTGGGAGCAGCGGTTATATCTGCGCTGTATATGGCATCGGTTGCAGTTGTGTTTATGTTCACTGTCTTTACCACCGAATCAACCGAATTGCATTTATAGGCTTTTAAAGTAACCTGATAATTACCACCGAGCGCATAAGTATGGCTGGGGTTGGCAAGCGTAGAGGTGGTGCCATCACCAAAATTCCACAAGTATTGAGTGGCACCCGTAGATTGATTGGTGAAGTTGACGGTTTTGTTATTGGGAAGAAAAGCATAGGCTGCTTTGAGGCTGTATTTACCGATATTCCACTTCGTAAGGGAGTCATAGGCTACCAATTTGGCAGCTGTTCTGATATTGCTGGCGTCGATTGCTGGCAATGTACTTCCGAAAGTAATGTTGAGAGGGCTTTTCTTGAAAAGAATACCGTAAAAGGTACAAGCTGCCGCATATGTTCCCGCTACTGAAGGATGGCTACCGTCGTTATCGTATAATTCGATAGAAGGGTATTGATTGCGGATGTGTCTTCTCACTGCACCTACCGGAGATAACAGTGCTTGATTGCTATCTGCCATCATGGTGTAACGCAGTCGTAGCAAGCTGTCCATGCCGCTATAGGTACAGATGGGAGGAAAGGATGCACAGTTGTTGGCATCTCCATTTTTATACCCCCATGTCATAAAGAAAACCGTTTCTGCACAAGGGTTGTATTGGCGTATCATGCTGTCCAGTTTTTTGGCATAAGGGAAAACACTGCTTTGTACTTGGTTGTCGGGGAAGGCAGGCAGCTGGCTCTGTTCTTGTAAGACCACATAATCCCAATTGCCGGACATTATCTTGCTGATGGTTGTAGTATTGGTGCTGTGTTGTTGCAATGTATATCCACCCAATGTATGGGAGTCGTAGTCAACGGTATCGCCACAAGAACCGGCTACATTTTTTAGCATCAAAGGAAGGTCATTCACATACGTGTAGCTATTGCCTATAAATAATACCCTTTTTTTAGTGGCGTGGCTGGTTGTTACAAGGGTTAATAGCAGTAGCGTTGAAATAATTTGTTTCATTTCTCTTGATTTCTTTTCTGGAAAGTATCTATTTTATATTGCCTCTAAGACGGTGCAAACAGGCGAATCGTTGGGTGCAAAATTAACTTGAAATGTTATCGTATGAACAAAGGCTGCCTCATACAAGAGCTACAGCCTTTCTGAATAGTACTAAATCATTATAACGATAGGCTTTTTTGGGAAGGATGTATCCGTTTCGAATACTGGATCCAACTTGCCATTCAGCTTATTCCACTACGATTCCTGTTGCATTGATGCGAATTTCTTTTGAGGGTTGAAGGATGGACGCAATTTCATCTTCCGTTTTACCGGCATCTTCTGCATAATGCTTCAACTCATCAACGCTGACTTCGGTAACAACTGCCACTCCGGATACCGTAGCCTTTTTACCCGCAATATCTTTGGGCAGTAAGAATGCATGGTCTTTTATTTTTACAAATAGGGGTTCGCCTTTATCATTTTTTAACTTCAACCAACAGCCTTCTGCTTGGCAAACTTCCGTTATGATTCCTTTCACGACTACTGCAGCTTCTCCTTTACCGGCTAGTACTTTGAGTAATTGCGATACCGTAATGGCTTTTTTTACGTCCACCTTTTCGCCATATTGTTGGGCTTTCTTTTGAGCCATTGCAGGTATGGATAGCAGTATGATAGCGATTACCCATACGGTTATTGAAAGGAGCTTTTTCATATCGAGTAATATTTATTTAAAAATAGCTATTGCTTTGCAGATATTCAGTTACATATTCTTTCACGCTGTCTTCTAGCGAAGCAGGAGATTCGGTAAAGCCTGCTTTTTTTATTTTTTGCATGTCTGCTTCTGTGAAATATTGATACTTATCTCTTATGTCTTCCGGGGTATCGATATAGGAGATGTTGGGTTCTCGATCCAGTGCGCTGAATATGGCTTTTACCAAGTCATTGAAGGAACGTGCTTTTCCGGAACCTATATTGTAAAGTCCACTGCCGGGTTGCTGCTGCATTAGCCAGGTACACATTTTTGCCACATCTTTTACATATACAAAGTCACGCATTTGCTCCCCATCTTTATAATCTTTATGATGCGATCGAAAGAGTTTTACCGTTCCACTCTCTAGTAGTTGGTGATAGGCATGAAAAATTACAGATGCCATTCTTCCTTTATGATATTCGTTTGGTCCAAATACATTGAAGAATTTTACTCCGGCCCAAAATGGTGGTGTTTTCTTTTGATCCAGTACCCAAATATCAAATTCATTTTTTGATACACCATACGGATTTAAGGGTTTCAATTGCGAAACGATATCGCTATTATCGCTATAGCCGTGCTCTCCATTGCCATAAGTAGCAGCCGATGAAGCATACAATAGCGGTATTTTATTTTCGACGCAGTATTCCCACACGTCTTTTGAGTATTCTAAGTTCCATTTTTTATGAACTTCATAGTTCATTTCAGTAGTATCAGTACGGGCACCCAAATGAAACATGTATCGAATAGATTCCGGATGCGTCTTTAACCATTCAAAGAATTGTTCACGGTGTATTTTGGCGAGGTATTTTTTCCCTTTTAGATTATTAGTTTTGGAAGCTATCGAGAAGTCATCCACTAAGTATAAATTTTCGAAACCTTCACGGTTGAGAAAGCCGGTAAGATAGCTGCCGATAAAGCCGGCGGCACCGGTAATGACGATGGTGTCAGTTTTGTTCATCATTCTTTTACATATTTTATTGATATTCGGGATGCGTGCGCATTGCCTCTTTGGGTAAAGTGCTAATGCCATGTTTCCCTTTTAGGGTCGCCGAAACGATACCCGTCATTGATAGTGATGGGGCTACGGAAAGAATACCAATCGGTAAAGCCGGTTGGTGTAGTATAGACAATCGGTTAATAATAAGATAGACGAATACCGAGATTCGTCTTATGACTTATTAATGATGTGACATGACATTAATAAAGTTGATGAGCGCTATTATTAAGCCTACTAACAGAAACACAAACCACATGGCGTATTTGCTCATCGCTTGGGGTTTAATTTTTGAACCTGCAGGTGTGGAATCGTGATGTGACATAATGTTCTTTTGTTTTATGGTTATTTACAACAGAACAAAAATAGTTTTTTGATTCGAATCTATGAAACCCATGTATTTGTTTGTCATGTACCTCAAAGTATAAGCTTGTATCCACTTCATAGTTGAGGGTTATCATTTTTTTTATCTGTATTTTCTTTACTGACGGAATAATTTGCAGTGTCGTTTTTTTTTTCTGTAAATAGTTTTTTAAAATAATGAATGAACGTTCATTTTTTAGTGAAATTTTCTTATGTTTGTCTTTTATGCCAACCGATAAAAAAACAGCGATTCTAAAAAGTGTTTTGCATTTGGTGAACTCAGTAGGCTTTTATCATCTGAATATGAAAATGATTGCCGCTGAAGCGGGTGTGGCTGCGGGTACTTTTTACTTGTATTTTAAGAAGAAGGAAGACGTCATTAACGAACTGTACAATTTGGTCGTAGATGAATTTAATCAAGCAGTGCTGAATGCCTATCAAGATGATGGAGATATTAAAGTCATTTTTACGCAAATGTTGGAAGCTGCCATACAATTCTATCTGCAACAAAAAAACTATTTCAGTTTTATAGAACAATACACGTATGCTCCTTTTCTGTTTAAAGAGAACCAAGAACAAAATTTTGTGTTGTTGTTACCCATTTACAAAATGATGCGAAAAGGCAAAAAGCTACGATTGATCAAAGACATACCGGATGCCATATTGCTTTCCATTATACATGGGTCTATGAATACGATGATAAAAATGCATTATGCAAAAAAGGTTTCCTTAAATAATGCTGCCACACGCAAAAAATTTTATCAGGCTTGCTGGGAAGCCGTAGCCGTTTCATAATTATTAAAAAGTAGAACATCAACGATAATGAACAGAGTAATTAAAAAAGTAGCCGTCTTAGGCTCGGGCGTAATGGGTAGTCGCATTGCTTGCCACTTTGCTAACGCCGGATTGGAAGTATTGTTATTAGACATTGTGCCTAAAGATGCACCGGCGGGCGATGCAAAGGCGCGTAATAAGATAGTGAATGAGGCACTTGCATTTGCTGCTAAGTCTAATCCGTCACCGCTGTATAGCAAGCGATATATCCATCGCATTATCACCGGAAATTTTGAAGATGATATGTATCGCATTGCCGATTGTGATTGGGTGCTGGAAGTGGTCATCGAACGATTGGATATTAAAAAACAGGTCTTCGAAAAAGTGGATCAGTTCCGTAAAAAAGGCGCCATTGTTACCTCCAATACTTCGGGCATTCCTATCCACCTCATGGCTGCCGAAAGAAGCGATGATTTTAAAGCTCATTTCTGCGGCACCCATTTCTTTAATCCGCCTCGCTATTTGAAATTATTAGAAGTGATACCCACTAGCGATACCTCAAAGGAAGTAATAGACTTCTTGATGAAGTACGGTGAGAAATTTCTTGGCAAGACAACTGTACTCGCCAAAGACACTCCTGCTTTTATCGGTAATCGTATCGGGGTATTTAGCATGATGAGCTTGTTACATTACGTTGTAAGCAGTGGGATGACAATAGAAGAAGTGGACAAACTCACCGGCACCATTATTGGTCGCCCTAAGTCGGCAACCTTCCGTACGGCAGATGTAGTGGGTATCGATACACTCGCATTAGTAGCCAATAATTTGGTAGAAAATGTACCCCACGATGAAGGACGTGATAGTATGCGGGTGCCCGATTTTGTACAAAAAATGATTGCCAACAATTGGCTGGGAAGCAAGTCGGGACAAGGCTTTTTTAAGAAAGTGAAAGACACCGGTGGAAAAAGTGAGATACATGCCCTAGACTTACAAACACTGACCTACCGCCCATCACAGAAAGTAAAATTTGCTGCCTTAGAAGCCGCTAAGCCTATTGATGATTTGCGACAACGATTGAAACTGTTGGTGCATTTCAACGACCGTGCCGGTGAGTTTTATCGCGCTACTTTATACCCGTTGTTAGCCTATGCTGCCAATCGTATTCCGGAGATAGCAGATGAGCTTTATAAAATAGATGATGCCATTAAAGCCGGTTACGGATGGGAGTTGGGTCCCTTTGAAATATGGGATGCGCTGGGTGTGTCTGAAACGGCTAAAGCCATTACGGACGCCGGTTTCACCTTGCCCAATTGGGTTCATGATATGCTGCAACAACAGGATGCAACTACCTTTTACCATACCGCATCGGGTCAACGAAAGTATTACGACATCACTACACAAACTTACCAAACCATACCCGGCACAGAAGAGTTTATTCTCCTCGATACCTTGCGCGAAGGACATACAGTTTGGAAAAACAGCGGTACCACCTTGGTCGATTTGGGAGATGGCATTCTCAACCTGGAGTTTCACACGAAGATGAACACCATTGGCGGCGAAGTTTTGGAAGGTATCAACAAGGCAATAGATATAGCAGAGAAAGAATACAAAGGATTGGTCATCTCTAATACCGGTGCCAACTTTAGTGCCGGTGCCAATGTTGCTTTAATCTTTATGATGGCAATAGAACAAGAGTATGACGAATTGGATTTTGCTATTCGTCAATTTCAGAACACGATGATGCGCGTGCGATACTCCTCCATACCGGTGGTGGTAGCACCGCACAATATGGCATTGGGAGGTGGCTGTGAAATGTGCTTGCACGCCGATAAAGTAGTGGCTCATGCGGAGACGTATATGGGATTGGTAGAGTTTGGCGTGGGCTTGATACCCGGCGGTGGAGGCTCAAAAGAATTTGCCGTGCGTTTGTCGGATGAACTGAAAGAAGGAGATGTAGCCGTGAATGCCTTCAGGGAGCGCTTCCTCACCATTGGTCAGGCGAAAGTATCTACCTCTGCGGTGGAGGCATTTGAGCTGGGTTATTTACGAAAAGGACATGATAGAATAGTGATGTCGCACCATCGATTATTGGCAGAAGCGAAAGCTGCTTGCTTGGAGATGGTACAATCCGGATATGTGCAACCCTTGCCCAGAGCGGATATACGCGTGTTGGGGAATAGTGGTTTAGGACTAACGTATGTGGGTGCCCATGCTATGTATTCGGGTAATTATATTAGTGAGCATGATATGAAGATTTCACAAAAACTGGGTTATGTATTATCCGGTGGCAACCTGTCACAACCTACGGAAGTAACGGAGCAGTATCTGCTGAACTTAGAGCGACAAGCTTTCCTAAGCCTTGCAGCCGAGCGAAAAACATTGGAGCGACTACAAAGTATTTTGAATGGCGGCAAAGTGTTGCGAAACTAAAAAATGCTCCGTAGGAAAATGTAGATGAACGGAGCGTCGCAACGGATGCGAAATAGTAGTAATCAGTTTAACTAAACAAATAAAAAAAACATACAACAATATCATGAATGCATATATAGTAGCCGGCTTCCGAAGTGCTGTAGCAAAAGCGAACCGTGGTGGATTTCGATCGTTGCGTACGGATGTGCTGGCATCACACGTAATAAAACACTTGATGAGTGCCGTGCCGCAAGTAGCACCGGAACAAGTGGATGACCTGATAGTGGGCAATGCTATGCCCGAAGCGGAGCAAGGATTGAATATGGCTCGGTTTATATCGTTGATGAGCCTCAATACCGATAAGGTATCGGCGATGACGGTCAATCGCTATTGCGCATCGGGGTTGGAAACGATAGCCCTTGCTGCCTCGAAGATACATGCCGGACTTGCCGACTGCATCATAGCCGGCGGGGCTGAAAGTATGAGTTTGATACCAATGGGCGGTTGGCGCGTAGTGCCGGAACCACAACTGGCATTGGAGCACCCCGATTATTATTGGGGCATGGGGCTGACGGCAGAGGCAGTAGCCAAAGAATTTCAGATTAGCAGAGAGGAGCAAGATGCCTTTTCGCTACAATCGCACCAGAAAGCCATTGCGGCAATTACATCTCAAAAATTTGCCGATGAAATAGTGCCGATAACGGTTTCCGAAACTCTTTTTGATGCGGCGACAAATAACACGACAACCCAGTCGGTAACGGTGGCAGTAGATGAAGGTCCCAGAGCCGAAACATCATTGGATGCCTTGGGAAAATTGAAACCCGTGTTTGCCGCGAAGGGAAGTGTGACCGCCGGCAACTCCTCGCAAACCAGTGATGGTGCAGCTTTTGTAATGATCGTTAGCGAATCATTTTTAAAAGCGAATAACCTTACTCCGATTGCTCGCATGGTCAGTTTTGCAACGGCGGGTGTGCCGCCACGCATCATGGGCATTGGTCCGGTTGCTGCTATCCCCAAGGCACTGAGCCGTGCCGGATTGAAACTGGACGACATCCAACTCATCGAACTGAATGAAGCCTTTGCCTCGCAATCATTGGCGGTGATACGAGAGTTACAATTGAATCCCGAAATCGTAAACGTCAACGGAGGAGCTATTTCATTGGGGCATCCGCTGGGCTGCACGGGCGCCAAGTTGAGTGTACAATTGTTTAATGAATTGAAACGTAGAAATCAAAAATACGGCATGGTGTCTATGTGTGTAGGTACCGGGCAAGGCGCTGCCGGCATTTATGAAATGCTTTAAACCAACTCAAACAAAATCAAATTTTACCAACTAGAAAAAAATGAATAGCTATGAGCAACGAAAATAAAACAGCCTTAAAAGGAGGCGAATTTTTGATAAAAGAAACCGCAGCATCTGATGTGTTCATACCCGAAGAATGGTCGGAAGAGCAACGGATGATTGCCGATATGTGTCGTGATTTTTTACAGCAAGAAGTGTTTCCTAAATTGAATGAGATAGATGAACAACAAGAAGGATTGATGCCTACGTTGTTGGAAAAAGCTGGTGCCTTGGGATTGTTGGGTATCAGTGTGCCCGAAGCATATAATGGTATCGGTAAAGACTTTGTCACTTCTATGCTTACTACCGAAGTGTTAGGTGCCGGGCATTCGTTTGCTGTAGCCTTGGCCGCACATACCGGCATTGGTACCTTGCCTATATTGTACTATGGTAATGAGGCGCAAAAAGCTAAATACGTGAGCAAACTTGCCACCGGTGAATGGAAAGGAAGCTATTGCCTCACAGAGCCCGAAGCCGGCTCGGACGCTAACTCCGGAAAAACAAAAGCGGTATTATCGGAGGATGGCAAGCACTATATCCTCAATGGACAAAAGATGTGGATTACCAATGGGGGCTTTGCTGATGTGATGACCGTCTTTGCTAAAATTGATGATGATAAAGACCTGAGTGCTTTTATTGTAGAGCGCAGCTATGAGGGCATCAGTTACAATGCCGAAGAACATAAAATGGGCATCAAAGGCAGCAGCACGCGCCAGATCTTTTTCAACGATTGTAAAGTACCTGTAGAGAACTTGCTTTCCACTCGCGGCAATGGATTTAAAATAGCGGTGAACATCTTAAACTTGGGACGCATAAAGCTGGGCGGTGCGGCCATTGGCGGGGCAAAAGAAGCCATTAATAAATCGGTGCAATATGCCAACGAGCGCCAACAATTTGGCCGCCCAATATCAAAGTATGGAGCTATCAAATATAAATTGGCAGAGCAAGCTATACGCACTTTTGCCAGTGAAACGGCTATCTATCGTGCCAGTCAGAATATAGAAGATGCTACCAAAGAATACATTGCCGGAGGGATGGATGAAGCTGCAGCCAAGTTGAAAGGAACTGAACAATTTGCCATTGAAGCCGCCATCATAAAAGTACATGCATCAGAGTCGTTGGATTACGTAGTAGATGAAGGGGTGCAGATATACGGGGGTATGGGCTATAGTGCAGAAGCGCCTATGGATCGTGCTTATCGCGATTCGCGCATCAACCGCATCTTTGAAGGTACCAATGAAATCAACCGTATGCTGATGGTGGACATGATGCTGAAGCGGGCTATGAAGGGAGAATTAGACCTTATGGGTCCGGCACAAAAAGTAGCCGGTGAGTTGATGAGCATTCCGGACTTTAGCGCTGTAGATAACGAAGGTTTTGCCAAAGACCATAAGTATATAATCGGCTTTAAAAAAGCGATCTTGATGACTGCCGGTGCCGCTGTTATGAAGCTCATGCAAAACATAGCGAAAGAACAAGAAGTCATCATGTGCCTTGCAGATATGCTGATGGATACGTATGTAGCAGAATCGATGTTGCTGCGCGTAGAAAAACTTTCAGCAATGCAACAAGATGAGATGACCCAACTTAAAACAGAAATGATGCGTATCTATATGTACGATGCAGCCGAGCGCATTCATGGTTCCGGAAGAAATGCATTGAACGCCTTTGCCGAAGGGGATGAAAAAAGAATGATGATGATGGGCTTGAAACGCTTCACCAAAGTAGAAGACAGAAATACCATTGCCGGACGAAGAGGA
Source organism: Bacteroidota bacterium (assembly GCA_029573235.1). GTDB lineage: Bacteria > Bacteroidota > Bacteroidia > Chitinophagales > Chitinophagaceae > JAFIGV01. The sequence continues at coordinate 14,905 of JAKQGX010000022.1, read as the reverse complement.
ATAGCCGAGAAGATGATAGCTGAAAACAAATATTGCTTTTAGATAGGCAATGATAGTTCGTTAAATAAGAGCCGTAGATAGGTGTTGGAATAGGAAAATACGTTTTCACAAAATGGGCGATAAATAATAGTGGGGATATTAGACAATCAAAAAATCTTTTTTAATATTTACAAAAACCAAAAATCAAAAAACGTTTATGAAACGGATATGTATTTTATCCCTTGCGGGAATGGCGCTTTCCGCAACTACATTTGGGGGCAGTTTTCAGCTGAACCTGCAAGGTATGCGCCAAGTAGCCATGGGTGGCAGCGGTGTGGCAATGCCATGGGATGCTTCCACTATTTTTTACAACCCCGGCGGATTATCACGACTCAGTGGTATGCAAGCCTATGGTAGCGTTTACCTTGTTTCGCCAACCATACGCTATGTACCCGATAATGAAGGGGGCAATTATTATGAAACAAAGAAACACACATCCACACCTTTTGCTTTATATGTAGGGGGACCTCTAAAAAAAGACAGCCGTTGGGGTGTAGGACTGGGCGTTTACACACCTTTTGGCAGTAGTGCTAAGTGGGGCAATGAATGGACCGGACGTTACATCACCGAATCCATCAGTTTGCAAAGTGTATTCATTCAACCCACCGTCAGCTATCGCATACATGATATCGTATCCGTTGGTGCCGGCTTTATATACAGCACGGGTACAGTAGAAATTCATAAGGCTATACCCTTGCAAAACTCAAATGGCGATGATGGACAAGCCGAATTATCGGGTAAAGCCAATGGCGTAGGGTTTAATGTAGGGGTGCAAATAAAAGCCTCTGACAATTTCAACATTGGGATGTCGTATCGCTCAGCAGTAAAGATGAAAGTAAAAGATGGTGATGCTACGTTTACCGTACCACAGTCAGTAGCTTCCAATTTTCCCAATACTTCTTTCTCTACACAACTACCACTGCCTTCTATACTGACCATTGGTGCGGCTTATCAAGCAACCCAAGCACTTACGATACAAGCCGATTTGGTGGTTGCCGGATGGAAGAAATATGATTCCTTAAAGTTTGATTTTGAAAATAACACAGTTGCTTTACAAGATACCCGTGACCCACGTTTGTATAAAAATACGGTAGCCCTTCGTTTGGGAGCACATTATCAAATATCCAAAGAAGTATCGGCTATGATTGGGGGTGCTTTTGACCCCACACCCAGCGATGCAAAATACCTTTCACCAGATGCTGTAGATGCGGATAGAGTAAGTCTTTCTTGTGGCATTGTAATTACACCATTAGAAAAATTAAACATCATGGCAGCCTTAAACTATACGACTACTGCCGGTCATAAAGCCAGTTATACACCGGCTAATTTCAATGGTACGTATCAAATAAAAAGCTTGAGTCCGGCTATTGGGGTCTCTTATTCTTTTTAAAAAAATCTTGTAACAAAATTTTCAAACTATAATGAAAGCAACATATTATTCCATTGCAGCAGCACTCTTGTTACTGTCTGCATGTAAGCCAACCATACAAGGAGAGGCACCCACCAAAGGGAATGCAGACTTTTCAAACTATGTAGCCATTGGCAATTCCCTCACTGCCGGATATGCGGATGGTACCTTGTACCGCAGCGGGCAGCTCAATTCTTATCCTAATATGCTGGCCCAGCAATTCAAGTTAGTGGGTGGAGGCAATTTTAAACAGCCCTTATTGCCGGGCAATTTCGGATGGCCGGGAGCCAAGCGTGTATTGGGCTCCACTTTGAGTTGTGATGGCACAACAGGATTAGGTCCTGTATTGTATAATGGGCCTGCCGATACCGCCGGTAGTAGTACTAATATATCGGCACAAGGACCGTTTAATAATTTGGGTGTTCCCGGTATTCGTTGTATTGATTATACGCTTGCCGGTTATGGCGCCATTGCACAAGTATTGGGTGGCGTAGGCTATGCCGCTCGTATGTATCCCAATCCATTAACCGATAAACCGGTTGACATCGCCGCCCGCAGCAATGCTACTTTCTTCACACTCTGGTTAGGTAATAATGATGTATTAGGATATGCTACCGGTGGGGGTGAAGGAAATGGCAAAGGGGGTGGGCAACCTGCTGATATCTCTCCACTCATCACCTTCGAAGCATCGTATAGAACAGTAGTGGATACGATGACGGCACATGGTGCAAAAGGGGTTCTGATAAATATACCAGATGTGACCTCCATTCCATTCTTTACTACTATTCCTGCAATGGGTTTGGTGCTCGCTCGTCAAGGTCAAGCGGATTCGCTTACGGCGGCTTATGCTATGGCTGGGTTGAATATTAAATTTAACGTAGGTGCCAATCCGTTTATCATTCAAGATACAAGTGCTCCGGGTGGTATGCGTCCTATCAAAAATGGCGAATACATTCTTTTGACCACACCACAAGATTCTATTAAGTGTCGTGGATGGGGTAGTAAGAAACCCATACCCAAACGCTATGTGTTAGATGCTACGGAAGTAAGCAATGTACAAACCGCAACGGCTAATTTTAATAATGTGATAGCTACCGTAGCTAAAGAAAAAGGATTACCGGTAGTAAACGCAAATGCGTATTTGAAAACGCTACAATCCGGTATCAAGTTTAATGGCTTGACATTTACTCCTGCCTTTGTTACCGGCGGTGCGTTTTCCCTCGATGGGGTGCACCTCACACCAAGAGGCTATGCATTAATGGCTAATGAAATTATCAGAGTCATCAATAGTTATTATGGCGCTACCATACCATCGGTAGATATTACAAAATACAACGGTGTGCTATTCCCATAACAAAGTTGTAATTCTTTTTTATGATATAACAACACTATCAAGAGAGGACTTTCTAAATCAATGGAAGTCCTCTCTTTCATTTTTTCGAACGAATTTGAAAAGAACATTGTTTGTAGAGAACAAACAGCTTGCCGGTTGAGTAGGAATGCATTAACATATATTTTCTTTATATTGCAATCTTGGCAGTAAAAATTTTTTTCCACTATATAACGAAAATAGAGAAGTGCTCTACCGGTCTCTAATTTTTTTTACATACTTACTTCTATTAGGAAGTGTATCGCAGGCGCAACTTTCTTGCCCTCCCAATATCGATTTTGAAAACGGAAACACCGGCTATTGGAAATTCTATACCGGCACTTGTTGCCCAATAGTGGCCAATACACTTACGGGTGCATTACCCAATCGGCATGTGCTAACCTCCGGCACCGCATTAGACCCCTACGGTAGTTTCCCAATTGTGGCTCCAGGAGGTGGCAATTATTCTTTGAAGCTTGGTAATAGTAGTACCGGCGCACAAGCCGAGCGCGCAAGGTATCATGTACGCGTACCAACAGGATTGAGTAATTATAGCCTTATTTATCGATATGCTGTGGTATTGCAAAATCCGGGACATACGGTCACAGAACAACCACGGTTCGAAGTGAAGGCTTATGACTCGGCTACCAATGCCTTACTCACTTGTGGACAGTTTAGCTATGTATCCTCTTCCAGTTTACCGGGATTCACGTTGTCGCCATACGGTAGCCAGGTATGGTATAAGTCTTGGTCATCAGCCAGTATTGATTTGTCCGGTCAGGCAGGTAAAACGATTATTGTAGAGTTCTCCTCTGGCGATTGTGGACTTTCAGGTCATTTTGGATATGGATATGTGGATATGAATTGCAGCTTGTTTCAAATTCAAAATGTAAACTGCAATGGCTCACCTTGGACCTCTTTATCAGCACCACCGGGCTTCCAATTGTATAAATGGTATAATGCTAATTTTACACAAATAGCAACCGGACAAAACGTTGTTATTCCAACGCCACCGACAACAACCCAATATTATGTCGTGCTTACGCCATATGCCGGCTATGGGTGCGCTGATACATTAATGACTACAGTTTCCATCAACAGTTTTTCTGTAAATACTATAAACGACACGTTTGTTTGTAACAATGGAAACATTCAGTTGAATACAAATATCATTGGTGGCTCTAGTACCTTCTATTCTTATGTTTGGACGCCCAGCACCGGCTTGAGTTGTAGCACTTGTGCCAGCCCAGTAACTACGCCATTGGTCAATACAAAATACAAAGTAACGGCTACCGATGGTAATGGCTGCACACGACAAGATAGTGTAACCATACATGTAGGACCCGTTACCAGTACGGTGAGCATCACGCCAGTCAGCTGTTTTGGAGATAGTACGGGTTCAGCTACCGTTGCTATTTCACAAGGGGTGTTCCCTTATACTTTTGCTTGGAGTACACAGCCACAACAGACCGCGAGCACCGCTACCCAACTCAGTGCCGGTACCTATCAAGTAATTGTTACAGATGCTCATGGCTGCAAAGACACCACTGCTATAACCATCAACCAACCCCCTGCATTAAACAATACATTTACTTCAAACCATATATCCTGTAAAGGTGGCAATAATGGTACCATTACAGTGGCTACTACCGGTGGTATTACTCCTTATTCGTATGCTTGGAGCACCACGCCGCCCTCTTCATCACCTACCGTCAATAATCTCGTAGCAGGTACATATTGGGTAACGACCACCGATACCAATGGTTGCATCCAAACGGATACTATCCAATTGACAGAGCCATCATTACCATTGTCTGCACAGTCTTCCAAAACTCATGTAAGTTGCAAAGGAGGGAATAATGGAACTGCTACTGTAGTTGCAAGCGGTGGTACACCACCATACAGCTACACTTGGAATACAGTCCCATCGCTGAATACTGCATCCATTGCTAACCTAGTCGCTGGTACTTATTTTTATACGATTACAGATAGCAAAGGCTGTGTGTATGTTGATTCGGTAATCATCACAGAGCCATTAAATGTACTGTCTGCGAGCCTTTCAAAGTCCAATGCAAGTTGTATGAATGGGCAGAATGGCACTGCTACTGTGACAGCAAATGGTGGTACAGCACCGTACACGTATTCTTGGAACACGACACCAATTCAATCTTCCGGGACTATTACCAACCTCATAGCAGGAAGCTATACCGTTACCGTTACCGATACCAATGGATGCACGACAATGGCATCAACCGTCATTACACAACCTACGGCGCTTAATACCAGCATTATTAAAACGGACGTTAAATGTTTTAATGGGAATGATGGAGTAGCTACCGTAACAGCATCCGGTGGCACCACTCCTTATACCTATGCTTGGAATACCAGCCCCGCACAACTGACCAACACCGCAACTAATCTGCCACAAGGTACTTATCAAGTGATCATCACTGATAGCAATGGATGTTTAGATACGGCATCCGTAACCATACTACAACCTACTGCATTAACAGGAGTTACCAATCAAACTAATGTTAGTTGCTTTGGAGGCAATAATGCTACAGCATCGATAGTAGCAAGTGGTGGCACCTTACCCTATAGCTATCAATGGAACACTAGCCCGTCGCAGTTTACACCATCAATAGCCAACCTTACTGCCGGCAATTATGTTATTACTGTTACTGATGGCAATGGGTGTGTTTATGCAGATACCGTAGTGATATTACAACCCTTACAAGCACTTTCAACTACGTTAACTAAGACAAACGTTAGCTGCATGAACGGTATGAATGGTTCTGTGGTAGCGACACCCAGCGGAGGTACTGCTCCCTACAAATACGCTTGGAACACAACACCGATTCAAACAACAAGCACTATTACCAACCTGATAGCAGGAAGCTATACTGTTACCGTAACCGATACTAATGGATGTACCACAACAGCATCAACCGTCATCACACAACCTACGGCCCTTTCCTCTAGCATTACCAAAGCGGATGCAAAGTGTTTTGACAGTTCAGATGGATCTGCAACGGTAATGACTATGGGCGGTACACTTCCTTATTCCTATACATGGAATACCAGTCCGGTACAAATCAGTAACAGCGTATCCAGCCTTTCTGCCGGGATATATAAAGTCATAGTGATGGATCAAAACGGATGTACAGATAGTGCTACAGTAACCATCTTACAACCCATGCCGGTATCACCGATTATCACATCCGTACCGGTAAGTTGCAACGGGGGCAATAATGCAGCGGTTACCGTAGCGGTTAGTGGAGGTACAGCGCCTTATACTTTTACTTGGAATACTACTCCTGTACAAAATGCCGCCACTGCAAATGGATTGAGCGCTGGAACATATACGGTTGTGGTTACCGATAGTAATGGTTGTGTGGTACCCACTTCGGTCCATATTACACAGCCACCTCCATTTATTGCGACAATCACGGCTTGGGGAAATATTTTGTGCGCCGGAGCTAATAATGGCTTTGCAACCGTGCAAGCCTCCGGAGGGAAAACTCCATATAGTTACCTATGGAATACAACTCAAACAACAGCGACTATCACCAATTTGGCTCCAGGTTTTTATAAAGCCACTATTACCGATAGTAATGGCTGCATGGCAAAAGATAGCATCACTCTTACTTCGCCCTTGCCTATCATTACTACACTCACGAATCTGATTCCTACAAAATGTAATGGCGATTCAACCGGCACGGCACAACTCAATGTATCGGGTGGCGTACTGCCTTATAGTTATACTTGGAGCAATCTCCCGGGATGGCAAGCAGCGATGGCTACACAATTACCCGCAGGCACTCAAACCGTAACCGTTACCGATAGTAATGGCTGCGTGAAAACAGATACGTTTGCCATCTTGCAACCGGCGCCTATGGTGCTGCAAACCGGAACATCAAATACCTGTTCCAATTTGCAAAACGCATTAGCTTATGTAACGATTAATGGCGGCAATACTCCTTATACCATTAACTGGAATACGATTCCTGTACAACATACCGACACTATAAAAAACCTGTCAAAGGGTACGTATGGTGTAACCGTAATAGATGCTAATGGTTGTACGAAGACGGCTTCAGCTTTTGTGGACAGTTTTCTATCACCTGTTATTATAGCAGGTCCGAATGCCGCTATTTGTGATGGTGCCTCATTACAATTATTTGTCACCGGTGCAAAGTATTATACATGGTACCCGGATACATGGCTCTCTTGCAACTCTTGCGACTCTCCCATGGTGCGCCCAGACAGTGCTATAGTATATACCGTAGTAGGAGTTGATACGAACAATTGTTCTGACTCAGCACAGGTGCATTTGTCGGTGGTTTATCCTGTTCCAACGTCTGTGGGTGCCGAAAAAAGTATTTGTATGAGCGACTCTACGCAACTAAGTGCCTCCGGGGGGGTACGTTATCTTTGGACTCCCATTTATGGGTTAAACAATCCACAAATACCTAACCCGATAGCAACACCTGCCACCACAACCACCTATCAAGTAATCATTACAGAAAACGATTGCTTTGCTGATACTTTAACGCAAGAAGTACAAGTACATGCCTTGCCGGGCATCACGATGGGACAGGGGCAAACCGTACTCGCCGGCACAGAGCTGGCAATACCCATTCAAACCAATGATGCCACCGCTATTCGATGGACGCCATCAACCGGGCTTTCATGTGCTGATTGTTTTAACCCCATTGCTACTTTGTATAAAACCATTACCTATACAGCCATTGCATACAACGATATCGGATGCCAATCGAGCAGTCAAATTACCTATAGGGTTGTTTGCAATAACTCTGTATTGTTTTTGCCCAATGCCTTTACTCCCAACGGAGATGGTGTCAATGATTTCTTTTATCCGATGGGAAAAGGAATAGAAAAGGTAAAACGTTTAGCTATTTTCAATCGTTGGGGACAAAAAGTATTTGAAGCCTTTGATATACCTACCGGAGATGAAAAAGTAGGCTGGGATGGATCTTTTAAAGGCGCAAGACAAATGCCTGATATGTATGTCTATTTCATTGAGGCAACCTGTACCACCGGCGAGCCAGTATTTCTTAAAGGTGATGTATCGTTGATACATTGATTCGGCATAAAATATTTTCTACCTCAAATAATTTATACATGGCACTCCCTGAAAGTGAAGTAACACAACTAATGCAAACGCTACGATTGCGTTTTGAAAAAAATAAACAACGTCATCCCGATATTGATTGGTCGCCTGTTGAGAATCGCTTGAGAAGCAAACCGGGCGCACTACAAACGTTATATGAAATGGAAATAACCGGAGGCGAACCGGACGTGATAAACTATGATACCGAGGATGCTTCTTTTATTTTCTGTGATTGTTCCGAAGAAAGCCCTAAAGGAAGAAGGAGTCTGTGCTATGACCAGGATGCGCTTGCATCTCGAAAGGAACACAAACCTAAGCATAGCGCAGTAGGCTTAGCCGTGGAAATGGGTATTGAGTTATTGGACGAAGCGCTGTATGCCCATTTACAAACCTTAGGATGCTTTGATAAAAAGACATCCAGTTGGTTAAATACACCCGAAAATGTGCGTGCATTAGGAGGCGCTTTGTTTGGCGATTTCCGTTTTGGAAGAGTGTTTACCTACCATAATGGAGCCGAGTCGTATTATGCAGCCAGAGGTTTCAGAGGAATGTTGAAAGTGTAGTTTGTAGAACTCAGCCCTTACGTCCAAGAAACTTTATATGCTCACCTAAATTATGTGACTTTCTTTTATTGTTAATAGACATAACAGACTTTTCTTTTAGTACAATATGTTACAGTAGGTTCTTGACTGTAAAATAGCGAATAGATATCCAATACATCATTGGATGATAAAAGAGTGGCACCGCAATTTAATTCTCTAACAGGATAGAGTTCATTTTTTACAACCTTGTAAAATGAAAACTTATAGTAATCTGAATACAACTTATAAATTCCTATTCCAATAATATTCTCTTTTTTAATTTCATCCTTTTCTCCAAGATATTTATTCATGTATAGTGTAGTTATGGCTATATCTTTAGAATATAACTGTGGTTTATTAATTGTATTAAAAAGGTTTTCAAAATCAACAGTTGAGTAACTAAAAGCGAATTGATAGTTGTGATTTATATTTTTCCATATTTTCAAATCGCAACTTTTGTTGTCAACTTTTATTTTTGATGTAGCATGTGGCTCAACTGTTTTACACGAATTGTATTCCATCCTACTTTTCTGTGAAGAGCATGAAAATAAAATGGATACCAAAGTAAACATTGCTATAAATGCTGTTCTTCGTTTCATCTTATTTTTTGATTTATTTGCCTACTCTAAATCGCAATTCGGCGGGACTCGCTAATAATAAATTGGTTATCTGTAATTGGTTACGAGAATATTTGATAAAAAGTACATTAGTTAAATCACATTTTACCTTAAATAGAAAATGAAAACGTATGAGCGTATCTTGGATAAAGAAAAGACGCCCTAAATTATGAGAAATTACAACTTGTAAAAGTAGAGTTTGTTTTTTTTATAAAACTACTATGAATTGTAATTTACATTTTCTCAGCTGCACAACACATATCCGGCTGTTATTTTCATTAAATATTGAGCCCCTCAGAAGATAAGTTAAAATGGGAACAGGTTAAATGAAAACTTGGGTTACAGATACCAATATCATTACGTTTATTATTTTCGTAAAAATTCAATATCCATTGTGAAGCGGCTTTTATTACTACTAACCATTGCGTTTGGGGCCTTATTTTTTTCTTCCTTTTTAAAAACAAAGCCCATCAACAAAGAGCGATTGGGTGAAATGCTTTTTTTTGATTCGATACTATCCAGCGATTATTCGGTTAGCTGTGCTTCTTGTCACAAACCGGCTTTTGCTTTTGCCGATACCGTTGCTTTTAGCAAAGGAGTGGGGGGAAGGTTAGCAGCACGCAACACCCCAACGGTAATGAATGTAGCGGCACGAGATGCATTCTTTTGGGATGGGCGAGCCGTCACTTTGGAGGAGCAAGCCTTATTCCCCATTGCCAATGTAAATGAAATGAATTTGCCCATACCGGAAGCGGTCAAACGACTGAATGCTCACAACACTTACAGACAATTATTCTATAAAGTATTTCGGCAATACCCTACAGCAAAAAACTTAGGGCAAGCCTTAGCGGCTTATCAAATGACATTAGAAACGGCAGATTCTCCCAATGACCGATGGTTGAATGATGAACCCAATGGCATGAATGAACAACAGGTACGAGGCAGAGAACTTTTTCGTGTAAAAGCTAAATGTTTTGAATGTCATTTCTCGCCTGATTTCACCGTGGACGACTTCCGAAACATTGGGTTGTTTAATGGAAAAAACTACAACGATTCCGGGAGGTACTATGCAACGCACCAAGCTGCAGACATCGGAAAATTTAAAGTGCCGGGGCTGCGAAATGTAGCAATTACCGCACCCTATATGCATGATGGCAGCATGAAAACATTGCGTGAGGTCATCGATTATTATAATGAGCCGAATGCAATTGTTCCCGATGCCATTGGCAGAGATACGGTATTGTTGCAACCCTTACATTTGTCCGAAGCCGAGAAACAAGATTTAGAAGCTTTTTTACACGCACTCACGGACGATCGCTTTACGCAAAAAAAATAATTACTACACGATATACTTCGAATGAATCAAACGAATAAAACAGTGGTTATCACCGGAGGCTCGCAAGGCATTGGGAGAGCCGTTGCAGAAAAATTTCTTCAACAAGGATGGCAAGTGGCTATCTGTGCTCGTACTGATGCTTCTTTGCAGGAAGTGCTTACCACTTGGAAAAAAGAATTTCCGAATGCTACGATTATGGCTATGCCGGTTGATTTGTCGAAAGCCGATGAGGTTGCCCATTTTGCAGCAGCTATTATGCAGCAGTTTACAAAGGTGGATGTATTGGTGAATAATGCGGGGCTTTTTTTCCCGGGTACATTGGCAGAAGAGCCGGAAGGACATTTAGAGCAGTTAATGGCAGTCAATGTTTATAGCGCCTATCACCTTACCCGTCAATTATTGCCTCAAATGAAGGCACACCAAAGCGGACATGTCTTCAATATGTGTTCGGTAGCATCGCTTCGTGCGTATGATAATGTAGGTGCCTACAGTATCACCAAATATGCTTTGCTGGGCTTTTCGGATAATCTTAGAAAAGAGCTAATGCCTTTTCAAATAAAAGTAACTGCCTTAATGCCGGGTGCCACTTGGAGCCGCTCTTGGGCTGCGTCCGGAGTGGAAAAAGAACGGATGATGTTGCCCGAAGATATCGCTGCACTTATTTGGAATGCCACACAGCTATCCGCCAATGCCAACGTTGACCATATCGTTATACGACCGTTAAAAGGCGACATATAACTCCCCTTTTAACTAAGGTTTAACCCGAAAGCCTTTATGGGTGCATATCCAAGTTATAAATTTGTCCGTGTTCAAATTGGGTCAAACTAACTTTATCAACGTATGTGGCGATACAGACTTTTAGGTGTATTTCTCATTTTGTTTTATGGTACTATCGGGCGCAGTCAGAATACGGTTTTCTCGGTAAATGCCAGCGCGCAGAAGATGGGTGTGAAAGACCAATTGCAAGTAGATTATACCATTCAAGATGCCCCGAATCTGCGCTCCATTGCTACACCACGTTTTGAGGATTTTGAGGTAGTTGCAGGTCCATTCTCCAGACAAAGCAGCAATGTATCCATCGTAGGTAATAAGATGGTGCAATCTACCAGTGTGACCTATTCCTACATTTTACAACCTAAAAAAACGGGTACGCTCACCGTGCCTTCTACATCGGCAAAAGATGCCAGTGGCGAAACCTACCAATCCAACAGCTTGTCTATTCAAGTAGTTAATGGAAGTCTTGCCCGTCAACAGCGGCAGCAGTCGCACGACCCCTTTGATGATCCCTTTTTCCAAGACCCTTTTGCGGCTATGCGTCAACAGCAATTAGCTCGTCAGCGTGCTTTAGCCGCACAGCAACCGCAATCACCTTCATCGCCGGTAGCAGCCGATGGTTCGGTAGATATGAAAGAGATTTATAAGAATCTATTCATGCGTGTTACTGCCGATAAAACCAAAGTACACCTCGGAGAACAAATAACCGTAACCTACAAGTTGTACACTCGTATCCCTATGAATGCCGCCATCTCTAAGCTGCCTTCACTAAATGGTTTTTGGACACAAGATTTTGAAATAGCAAAGGGGGGCGATATGAAACCTGAGGAAGAAATAGTGGACGGTAAACCGTATCAGGTTTTTACCATAAAAAAATCTGCCTTATTCCCCCAACAAGAAGGTACGCTCACCCTTGACCCGGCAGAAGCACAAGGCACGGCACGCATCATGCAGCGCGTTCGCCAACAAAATCCTTTTGCTGATATGTTTGATAACGATCCTTTTTTCAAACAAGCGATTAGCCAAATGATGGCAGACCCTTTTGGTGATATTTTTGGAACAGCCTATAAAGATGTGCCGGTAACGATGAAGAGTACTCCCATGAAAATAACCGTATTACCCTTGCCGAAAGAAGGCAAGCCCGAAAATTATGGCAATGCCGTGGGCACTTTTTCGATAGAAGCAAAGGCCGATAAAACCCAAATGACTACAGATGATGTACTGACCTATACCTTAAAAATATCCGGCAGTGGCAACTTGAAACTCATCGAAGCACCAACCTTAAAACTCCCCAATGGAATGTCGTCTTTTGACCCCAATATTGTGGACACCATTACCGGCAGAACAACGTCCATCACCGGTTCAAAAATCATTACTTATTCCATCGCAGCAAGTGTTCCGGGCATTTATGACATACCAGAGATTCCATTCACTTACTACGACCCGCATACCGGCAGGTACACTACCCTGCACACCCAACCTTTGAAAATTACGGTAGATAAAGGGGCGCATTACAATCCGTCTGTTGCTCAAAAGAAATTGCTCACCGATATTCATCCCATTGTTTCAAAGCCTATCACAAAGCTAAAATGGAACAGCAGTCCTTTGTTTTTTAATGCTGGATATTGGAGCATGTATGCACTACCATTGCTGGCTTTCGTAGGATTGTTGGTGTGGCGCAGGCAGGAAGAAGAGCAAGCAAAAGACACAATAGGACTGCGAAACAAACGTGCCAACAAAGTAGCCCTTCAACGATTGACAAACGCTAAAAAGCTTTTACTTGCCAATCAAAATTCAGGATTTTATGAAGAAGTCTCCAAAGCCATTTGGCTGTACTTGAGTGATAAGCTTGCCATTCCATTATCAGCACTATCCAGAGAGAGTGCTGATGCCGAATTACGTATGCGCAAGGTGGATGACACCCTATTGACACGCATTAGCAATGTTACGAACGATTGTGAAACGGCATTGTACACGCCTGATTCCGGCAAACAACAAAGACAACAAACCTATCAAGAGGCACTGGACATAATCAGCAAATTAGAGGAGGTAATAAAAAAATGAGACAATTATTATTTCTGTTTTGTTGGTTGATGTTGCTTGCCCCATCTATGACAGCCACTAGTATTCCCTATAACCAATGGTGGACACAAGCAAATCGTTTTTACCAACAACAACAATACGATAGCGCTGCCGTATATTATGAGAAGATAGCGGCACAACAACCGGCTAACGATGAATTGTACTACAACTTGGGCAATACATATTATAGGCTGAATAAAATAGGATACGCTGTTTTGTATTACAAAAAGGCATTGCGCAATAATCCCAATCTCACTAGTGCTAATGATAATCTGGAACTAGCACAGAGCCGAATTAAAGGATTCATCACACCCGTGAAAGATATCTTCTTTGTCAATTGGTGGAAAGCCATGACCCAACCTTCCCTCTCACTATTTTGGGCGTTGGCAACCTGGTTTTGTTTTATGGCGGTAGTAGGCATCTTGTTTTGGAATCGTTGGAAAAAACAATCGCTCATTCATAGCGGCGTGAGCTATGCTTTTGCGTTTTTGTTCTTCGCATTTTTGCCCTTCGCCTATTTTAGTGCACAGCAGGCGAAGATGCCACAAGAAGCAGTGGTGATGGTTTCGGATGCGGCATGTAAAATTTCCACTACCGGAAAAACAGAAATCATACCCGAAGGCACAGTAGTATCATTGGAAACAGGTGTTTCCGGCAACATTACCGTAACCTTACCCGACGGAAGAACAGGAGTAATGCGCAAAGATTCGCTGCAAGAAATATAAATGTACCTTTGGCGGAATGCGTACCTATAGTGTAAAAACTCCACGTTGGCTTCCGCGCCTTTTCCCTAAAGAAATAGTTTGGAACCTCCACCACAGCCCATCGGTGTACCTTACGTTCGATGATGGGCCACACCCTTTAGCTACTCCGTATGTATTAGACACGCTGAAATTATACGGTGCAAAAGCTACTTTTTTTTGCATTGGTAAAAACATACAAGCTCACCCCGACCTATACAATAGGCTAATAACAGAAGGACATCGCATCGGCAATCATACCTTCAATCACTTGAATGGATGGAAGACTACCAATGCTGATTACCTGAAAAACATTATTAAAACACATAGACTTGTTGCGCATAAAATTTTTCGACCACCATATGGAAAGATCAAAATTTCGCAAGCCCAAAAATTAATTGCACGAGGTTGGAAAATTTATATGTGGGATGTGTTGAGTGCCGATTTTGATATAAGTCTATCAGCAGCAGATTGTATCAATAACGTCATCCCCAATATTCAACCAGGCTCCATTATTGTATTTCACGACAGTCAAAAGGCATTTCCAAGAATGAGAGATTCCTTGCCTGCGGTACTAGATTATTGCCGGCAGCAAGGGTACCACATGGAGGTTTTACCCCTTGCATCAGATGCCTACAATACCGAAACAAATAATCCTCACTAATAGATTGCTACGGCAATAAAGCATAGTATATGTTTATTGATACCCATACTCATTTATACGACGAAACCTTGATGCCCGAAATGCCGACCCTCCTGCAACGTGCTATGGATGCTGATGTGCTAAGAATGTACATGCCCAATTGCAACAGCGAAACTATTATA
>JAKQGX010000003.1:5000-78067 GCA_029573235.1 Bacteroidota bacterium | reverse complement strand
TGTTGCGGCAGGTATGGGCTATTTGTTCAGGACTCCAGCCTTGCCGCAACAGCCAAACAATGCGGCGGGTAATGGCAGGGTTTGTAGTTTTATAGCTCAAGGGTTTATAGGCTCATTTTCGAGAGAAATCGTGAGCAATGGCAGCTTAATAACGATCCGGCGGGCGACTGCTCTGAAGGCTATTGTGCTTCAGCTCTCTACTAACAGTGCTCTTATGAACCTCAATAACGGCAGCTATCTTGGTTATAGAAAAACCTTCGTTGTGAAGCGCTTGAATTGGGTATCTTTGTTCTATCGTCAAGTGTTTGTACATAAGCAACACAAATATTAGACAAAAACCAGAGGGCAGTACTTATTGTGGCTGTCTTTTTTTGACTTGTGTTGCACTTGTTAGTTGAACTTAGGGATCGTAAAATTTCCCCGACGACAAATACGAGAAATATTTCAACCAGTTAAATCTCGAAAAAGTTGAAATTCTGAAAACCCTTAACTCAATTGATAACAGGATTTCGAACCATTCAAAAGTCATTAACAAGGTATTGCAAATTTGTTTAGATGTCCCGGCTGCATGGGCTTCCAGCGGAATTAAAGAAAAGGAAAAGCTCCAAAAACTATTCTTTCCACATGGAATTATTTAGGACAGGCAAAATCAGGCATTTCGAACCACAAAAACGAATGAGGTATTTTCACTTGCATCAAGCCTGGCAAAACTTTCAGAGAGGGGAAATAAAAAACCAGCCACTGTAAAAAAGTGACTGGTCTCATTCAGTGATCCCGTTGGGACTCGAACCCAAGACCCATACATTAAAAGTGTATTGCTCTACCAACTGAGCTACGGAATCAACCCTATTGTTCTTTTCAGAACGGGACGCAAAGATAAAAGTTTCTTTTTCGTAACCAAAAAAATTACCCAAAAAAATAAATAAATGGATGGAAACCCTTTGCTGTAGCCTATTTCAGGATATATATTTTCTCTACTAAACTTTTGTATTATACCCTATCGGACGGGCTACCTCTGCATACGGCTCTATATAACGAAGCAGCAGCTTGGCTCTTCATTTGGGTATCCACTAAAAAAGTTTAAAAATCGACCGCCAGTTTCAGGTTGATAAGCCTAGACGTAAGCCGATTGGGAACTGCAAATTGCCGTCCGCTGGTTTGGTCTTGAATGAAGGTATATGAAAGTGTATTCTGAATTCCCAAGAGATTGAAGACTTCGAGGCTCAGCCAGATATTATTGAAGTTTCTGAAGAAACTATGTGCCGGGCGATTCTTTTTAGCAGCATCCCACAGCAGCGCCGCAAAACCAATATCCACACGACGATAGGCAGGCAAACGAAGCGTATCGCTATAGCGCTCCTTATCTGGTGGTCCGAAAGGCAAGCCCGTTGCGTAGAGTAGGTTTAGGTGCATTTTGAAGTTTTTATTACTGGGCAAGTAATCTTCGAAATACATGCCGAGCATAAAGCGTTGGTCGGTGGGGCGGGGCACATATCCGGGATAGATAGTAGCGCTGTCCATACCTATTGTATTTCGGTAAACAATTTTATCGTTCAAGATGTTTTCTTCTGTTTTTAACAGTCCGATACTTATCCATGAAGTGGCATCTTTTACCAAGTCACCGTACAAACGCAATTCGCCGCCATAGGCATATCCTACCGCATTATTTTGCCCGAAATAGCGAATGCGAATATTGTCGTATTCATAAGGAACGAGATCGGTAAGTTTTTTATAATAGGCTTCGGCGGTCAGCTTGAAGGGACGGTTATACATTTTGAAATGATACTCTGTACCGGCTACAAAATGCGCAGATTTTTGTGCCTTGATTTGGGTGTTGAGGTTGCCGTTCAAATCCCGCATTTCACGATAAACGGCAGGTTGTGCATACCATCCGCCTGCTACTTTAAAGATGACATCATGCTTCCAATTGGGGTTGTAGGCTATTTGCGCTCTGGGGCTTAATAAAAATTCATGGTTTAGCGTGCTGTAATTAAAGCGCAAGCCAATAGAAATAGTGAGGTCTAAGGAGTCGTTAATTCTAAAATTGTCTTGAATATATCCGCTGTATCTACTGTAGGACAAGTTTGCCTTCGAACGATAGTAGCGCATCATCAACAGCGAGTCTTGCCGATAGGGCTGGGTATATCCCGCAGAGTCTCTGCGCTCCCATTCCCGCAGTTGGTCGTTGATGGTGTAGTAGCTACCATCCAAGCCCCAAGAGATAAAATGTTTTCCCGCATCATAATTGCCGCGATGCGCCAGATTGCCAACGGTTACTTTCAAATAGTTTCGGGCATAGCTGTGAATAATGCCGGTGCCGAGGTAGGTTTTGGTTTGCCCAAAATTTTCTTTTCCTAAATCGGTTTCAATTTCGCCCAACAAATACTCACCGTTGATGTCATACGTTTCTTTTTCGTTGGTTTGAAAACCGGAAGCCAACAATTTTAATCGCAACTTTTGATGCGGTTTGTATGTGGTAGAAATGCCTCCGAAGCGGGTGTCAAATTGATCAATTTCACCTCCTTTAAAATAGGTTTCCAGTTTGAACGCCTGATTGATTAACCCAAATGTGCTGACCGATTTTTCCGGATAAAACGTAAAGCGGTTGCGGGCATAGTTGGCTAATACATCTACTTCCCAGCGTGTGTTGGGCTGATAGTTGATATTGGCTTGCAGATCGGTAAAGGAGGGATTGTAAATCCCCTTGGTGGGCTGTGCTTGCAGCAAGTATTGATTGGTCTTTTGTCGCAACCCCACCAAATAAGACAGTTTTTTGTTGCGGGTAGCTCCTTCTAAATGCAGCCCGGCACCCAACATGCTTATCATGGCACTGCCGCCAAAGGCTGTAGGTCGCTTATAATTTACATCCAATACACTGCTCATCTTATCACCATATTTTGCTTGAAAGCCGCCTACTGAAAAATAGACATTCGACACCATATCGGCATTTATAAAGCTCAACCCTTCTTGCTGTCCGCTGCGTGTAAGGAAAGGGCGATAGATTTCAAAATCGTTGACGTAAACCAGGTTCTCATCATAGTTGCCACCGCGCACGGTATATTGCGATGTTAGTTCATTGTTGCTGCCTACAAAAGTTTTGAGGAGACCTTCGATACCGCCAACGGTGCTGGGCAGCATCGCCGCTTTGCGTGCATCTATTTGCAGCACGCCGACTTCTTGTTTGCTGCGGTCGTCGTGTTTCACATATTCGGTCAGAGTATTGTCTCTTTTACGGAGCGTCATGTTCAGCTCCCTGTGTTCATTAGCGGTGAGAGTGATGGATTTTTTTTCGGTAAAAAAGCTCACATTGTCGAAAACGATGATAAAGGATTTGCCGGCCGGTAGGGTCAACTGATAACTACCGTCAGGTTGGGTTTGGGTGCCCATGGAGGTTCCTTCGATGGCCACGGTTACCAGCTCGATTGCCTTGCCGGATTCGTCTTTTACCTTGCCAATAATAGTGGCTTCCGACTGTGCCAGTAGGGTAGTAGCCGCCCAACACCATGTCAATAGGAATGCAATAATTTTTTTCAAGCGTAACTTTGTTTTATTCGAAATAAATAGGTGAAACCTGCCTATGCGTAGTGAAGTTAGTTTTTTTATTGGCAATAGCCCACTCCCTACTACCGCCTTACGCTTCCCTCAGCACTGACAAGCATAATATCCACAAGGCTCTTGTCCGTTTTTAATAACGAAGGTGGTTTCCATTTATTGCCCCATCTGCTTCAGTTGGCGTATGGTTGCTTGCGGTTGGGCAGAAGAAAACACCGTATTGCCCGCCACCAGTATATCGGCACCAGCTTGCAAGATGGCGGGGGCATTCTCTACGGTTACGCCACCATCTATTTCAATAAGGGTATTTGCCCCTTGGGCTTGAATGAGTGCTTTTAAAGCCGTTATTTTTTTTAAGGTTTTAGGGATAAATTTTTGTCCACCAAATCCGGGGTTGACACTCATCATACATACCACATCAATGTCTTGAATGATATCTTCTAAAACCGTAACGGGTGTATGAGGGTTGATGGCTACACCGGCTTTCATGCCCAGCGCCTTAATCGCTTGCAGGCTGCGGTGCAGGTGAATGCAGGCTTCGTAGTGTACGGAAAGGATATCGGCACCAACTTTGGCAAAATCTTCAAAATACTTTTCGGGTTCTACAATCATCAAGTGCACATCCAGTGTTTTTTTTGCTACTTTTTTCATGGCAGCTATCACCGGCAGCCCAAAGCTGATATTGGGTACAAATCGCCCATCCATTACATCCAGGTGAAACCAGTCGGCATCGCTGGTATTGATCATTTCTATGTCGCGCTCTAACTGGAGAAAATTCGCAGAAAGCATTGAGGGGGCAATGAGTGCCATACGTATGGAAGCTTGGTTTGAACGAAATATTAGATTAGCTGCAAAGGTAGGATTACGATACTATAATTACTACGCTTCGTTTGTTTTGTTGGGGTATTTCAGGGTGAATGTGTACAAAAAAAAGAGGAACATAACTGTTCCTCTTTTTCACATTAATTATTGAAAGATTATTTAGTTATTACAAAAGATTGAGAGGTGTTTCTGCCATCTTCTGTTGTTAATACCATTCTGTAAACACCGTTAATCAATGATTCTGTGTTAATGGTTTCGCCAAAAATGCTACCACCGGTTTGGTAGTCATATGCAGCTACTACTTGTCCGATACCGTTGATGATTTGTACTTTCACATTTTGATTGGCTTGGTCTAAGATGC
Organism: Bacteroidota bacterium; assembly: GCA_029573235.1. GTDB lineage: Bacteria > Bacteroidota > Bacteroidia > Chitinophagales > Chitinophagaceae > JAFIGV01. Next base: position 73,332 of record JAKQGX010000003.1, on the reverse strand, counting down.
CTCTAACGGTAATGAAATTTTGAGCCGGGTTAGGGAACAACTCTAAACCATGAATGGCAGGCACATCATTAGCAGCAAGGGCTCCGGGAGTCAGCTTCGCTTGAACTGCATTCAGTATTTCGCGTTGCATCTTGTCGGTTGACTTCACCATAACCATACCTACTAAGTAAATGTTAGCAGTGTTTACATTAGGAGCACCAGTGGTGGCTGCATCGTAAGTAGTAGGAAGGGTGTAAGTATACGTGTATTGGTAGGATTGACCGGCAGCAGGATTGTTGGCAATGATGCCGGATGTACCTTCTACACCACCAAGATAGGCACGTTCTACATGGCGATGGTCAAATGCTACGATGGGGTTACCGGCATTATAGTAAGCGTGTCCTGATTGTGTATTATAATAGTTTACTTGATTGTATCCGGTTACATTGGGTCCTTTTACGTGGTCTTCAATAACCCATACATTTAGATTGAAACTACCGGTTTGTGCAACTAAAGATTTTGCAATAATCATCACTTTCACCTCACGCGTTGTAGCATTGTAGCCGTGGTTCATTTTGATATCCCATTTGGGTGTTTCAGCGGTTTGCGCGCTAGTAACTTGTGCCCAATAAGAGCGATTCACAGAAGTGTTTTTAGTACAGCCGGAACCACCATAACTAGTCGGAAAGTTTTTTCTATCAATCAAACCACCAGGATAGCCACATACCAAGTTGGGGCTGGCCATAATAGCATTCCCATCGGCAAAGCTCATCTTGTCGTTGTTGTGTAAGGCTACCCCGATTACTTTCGGGTTGGCAGCCATTACATTGTTTTGATATACGGTGCCATCCGGACAAAATTGGCACCAAGCGCCGGTTACGTCTTCTAATACGGAGTAACGGCTTCCGTTGGTATTTACGCTGGACTGCGCAAATGCACTGGTAGCAAATAATGCTGTTAAAGAAATAGATAATACTCTTTTCATGATTGACATTTTTATGCAATATAGTTGTTTCCTATAATTATTACAACAGTTTTTCTTAAATTTTTAAAAACAAGGAAAGCCAAAGGTTTCTTTATTTTTACACCGTTTTATTGGAACCCCGATTCTTCGTTAATGACACAATACAGTCTTGGCAGATTTAATATTCTCCCACCCATCGTAAAAAATTTAATCATCATCAATTGCTTGATGGCCATGCTTCAGTTTGTATTGATTAAGTTCGACATCAACCTTGCTGATTATCTAGGGTTGCATTATTGGAAGTCCGATTTATTTCGCCCTTGGCAATTGCTCACCCATATGTTTATGCATGGTAGCCCGTATGATGTCAATGCCACGTTGCTTCATTTGTTTTCAAACATGTTTGCCTTGTGGATGTTTGGCAGTGTTTTAGAAAATACTTGGGGCGAAAAGAAGTTTCTTACCTTTTACCTGATTTGTGGTATCGGCGCAGCACTCTGTCATTTGGGGGTATTGCATTACGGCTACAGCGTTATAGAAGACGCCTTCATTCGATACCAACAAAATCCCACCTTAGACCAATTTCAACTTTTTTTAAGCCAACACATACCCAAGGCATTGCCCAATCCGGAGCGTATTAACAACATCATCATCGGATGGAATAATGACCCGGGAAGTATTCGCATGAGTAATGAATCTATTCGTTGGGTGCATGACTACCTCTATGGGTTCACACAAGATAATACCCATGTGGACGGCATTTTTGATGAGGCTACTGTAGGTGCTTCCGGTGCGGTGTTCGGCATCTTGTTCGCGTTTGGATATTTGTTTCCTAATGTACTTTTATACATCTACTTCCTTTTTCCTATTAAGGCAAAATGGTTTGTAGCCCTGTACGCCCTTTTTGAATTGTTTGCGGGTGTAAAAAATACCGCCGGCGACAACGTGGCGCATTTCGCTCATTTGGGTGGTATGCTCATGGCATTTATCATTTTAAAAATATGGAGTAGAAAACGAAATGCCTCCTATTAATGTAACGATATGAAGACGATTGAAAAAAAACAGAAGCCGTTTGCCATTCCACATTACGATGAAAATGCAGCGCTACAATTGATCGTGATTACCAGCATTACGTATATAGCTTTTCATTTTACCAAAGTCTTGTTTTTGGTTTTTGGAAGAGAAAAGCAGGAAGTCATACACTTGATGTACTCTAATGTAGGGCTGCAATCTATCGAACTTTTTAAACAAAAAGTATGGACATTGCTCACGTATGGGTTGGCGCATCATGGTTTTTGGGAGTGGGTCAGCAATGCCGTTTGGATATATTGCTTTGCAGCCGTACTGCAACAGATAGCCGGGTACAAGCAAGTACTGCCCTTATTCTTTTATGGCTTGTTGGTAGGCGGTATTGTGTATTTCTCGGGGCTGCTGTTACCGGGCAATGTCTTTGTATTGCAAGAGGGACAATACATCATGGGGGCCTATGCCGGTGTGGCGGCTTTAGCCGTTGGTGCTGTGGTGCTGTCGCCCAAATCACGTTTTTCTTTGAGTGATTCTTTTTCCATTCCCTTGCTAGCGATGGTGGCCATTTATTTCGTCATGACGATAGCCGCTTATTATGAAACCAAGCGCGGTGTCTTATTGTTGAGTGTTGGGGGTGCGCTAACCGGCTTGTTGGTAGCCCTTTTGCTCCGCAACGGTTATCAGCCTTCCTTATGGATTTATGATTTCTTCGAACGGATGCAAAAACGTTTTGAGCGGATAGAAGATCAGTCGCTCATACAAAGAGAACATCGCAAAAGAAAAGAAGTGCTGCAAAGTTTCTATACACCTACCGATGATATTACACAAGAACAAATTGACGAGCTGCTGGATAAGATAAATGAAAAAGGATATGCCAGCCTCACGAGAGATGAAAAAGATATGCTGAGAAGAGCCAGCAATTAGCATCCTGAGCTACATTCCTTTCTATCAAATGATTGATTTCAAATAACCGTCACCCTTGAAAAAAATATGGATCATATTACGTAACCTACTTTCCAGCAGTATGCTACTGTTGAATATAGCTGCTGTAATATGGTTGGGACTGTGCTATGCCGCTTCTGTAAAAATGCCTACAGAACTGCGCTTCATTGCCTTGTTTAGCCTTACTACACCGGCTGCTATATCGACCAATTTCTTTTTTGTGGGATATTGGCTTTTGTCGCGTCGCAAATGGCGGCTCTTGCTTTCGCTGATGGTGCTGTTGCTTTCATTCAACATGATTTTGGCGGTGTTCGGGCTGCGATTTTTTTCAAAAAATGATTGGAGCAAATCACCGACCGGCTTCAAGTTGATGAGTTGGAATACCCATGCCATGGGCATATACCATGTAGAAAAAGAGAAACAAATAGCGGCAGATATTGTGGCGTTAATCAACAAAGAAGCTCCCGATATCCTTTGCTTGCCCGAGTTTGCAGTGAATATTAATCCGGTAAAAAATAAAAGTTTACGCAAGCTGATTAACGACAATGACTATCGTGTCTATAAAATAAATACTGACCATTTTCTGTACAATAAAATCATTATCGGTACGGCATTATTAACCAAATACCCTTTGAAGGACTATAAAGTGTACGACTTGGGCGAAGAGATTTTTTTATCGCAATTCGATTTGTTGTTGCCGGGCAATAAGGTGATTCGAGTATTTGTTACCCATCTTCATTCTTTCAACCTTTCTGACAGAGACAAGGATTATTTCGAAAGACTAAAGCAAAACTCCGATAATATCAAAAAGTCCAAATCGTTCCTGTATCGTTTTGATAATGCCTATATCGCCCGTGCGCGCGAAGCGAACCAGATTCGTTCTATTATGAATCAAAGTCCTTATCCCAGCATTATCTGCGGCGATTTTAATGACCTTCCTTATTCCTATACCTACACGACTATTAAAGGAAATTTGACGGATGCATTTGTGAAAAAAGGAGTAGGATTCGGACGCACCTACAATCAACTTTTTCCCACTTTGCGGATTGATTATATTTTTTATGACGATACGGCCTTCCGATTAAAAGCCTTTAAAACCATTCCAACTAAACTATCTGACCACAACCCGGTGGTATCTCAATTGGAGTGGATACCGTAGTCCCATTGTATTCGATGCCTATTTTATCATATTCCGTCACTATGCATTCTTGCAGGCTGTTGAGACGTATCGATAGACATTGTTCGCACCGGGCATAAGAAAATCTATCAACGACAAAGCATCGGATATTCGTAACTTTGCCTTCCAAAATAGGTATTACATGCAATTATCTGCGTTGTATCAGCGAGCCCTCGATTTTGACTTTCTGAGTACGGAAGAAGGGGTGTTTTTGTTTGAGAATGCTCCCATCACCGAGTTGATGTATGTGGCTAATGAGTTGCGCAAAAAGCAAGTGCCTCATGGGAAGGTCACCTGGATTATTGACCGGAATATGAACACGACCAATGTATGTGTAGCTAATTGCAAATTCTGCAATTTCTACCGCATCCCCGGTCATAGTGAGTCGTACATTACCGATATCGAAACATACCGTGAAAAAATTGAAGAAACCTTTCAATATGGCGGTGAGCAGCTACTTTTGCAAGGAGGGCATCACCCGGAATTGGGAATTGATTACTACACCGACTTGTTCCGCAAGTTGAAGGAAATGTATCCAAATCTGAAGCTGCATGCCCTTGGCCCGCCGGAGTTAGCACATATTTGCAAGGTTTCCAAGATATCTCATCGAGAAGCGTTGATGGCATTGAAGGAATCCGGTATGGACAGTATGCCCGGCCCAGGTGCCGAAATTCTCAACGACCGTGTGCGTCGCTTGATTTCAAAAGGAAAATGCAGCGCACAAGAATGGTTGGACATTATGCATGAAGCACACAAGATAGGATTGACCACCACCGCCACCATGATGCTGGGGCATGTAGAAACCATTGCAGAGCGCATGGAGCACTTGGTGAAATTGCGCGAAGTACAAGCCAAAAAACCGGAAGGTGCCAAAGGATTCATCGCCTTTATCCCTTGGACTTTTCAGGATGTGGACACCTTGTTGAACCGCATTCGAGGAACCAAAAACAACACAACCCCCGAAGAGTATATCCGAATGATAGCCCTCAGCCGCATTATGTTGCCCAATATCAAAAACATTCAAGCTTCTTGGTTGACGGTAGGCAAGCCCATCGCACAATTGTGCCTCTACGCCGGTGCCAACGATTTTGGCTCAATCATGATTGAAGAAAACGTGGTGAGTGCTGCCGGCTCCAAGCATCGCTTTACGGCAAAGGGTATTCAAGAAGCCATACGGGAAGCGGGTTTTGAACCGCAACTCCGCAACCAACAATACGAGTTTAGAGCCTTGCCTGAATACAAAGAACAGTTGATTACCTATTGATAATTTCTTTGAAAAACGGCTAGGTTTTTTATGAGAGAGATAGTTGGAAAGAAATGCTTGGATAGGCTTTAAGACAAACGAACCCATGCCCGAATCATTATTTATAGACAAGCTAATTGACAAGTGCAGTTTGCTACCGAAAGGTGAATATGAAAACTGCACTTTCAACAGTTGCCAATTGGCAGAAAGCAACCTATCGGGATACAAGTTTATAGACTGTGTTTTTAAAGATTGCAACCTCAGTTTGGTAACCTTAAACAAGACTACTTTCCAGGATGTAACATTCTACAATTGCAAAATGCTGGGTCTTCGGTTTGATGTGTGTAATGAGTTTGGGCTTTCGTTTTCATTTGAGGGTTGCCAGCTTCAGCATACTTCATTTTACAAGCTGAAAATAAAGAAGACAGTTTTCAAAGATTCGCAATTGCAAGAAGTAGATTTTGCAGAAGCCGATTTGACCGGTGCGGTATTTGACAACTGCAATTTGCTACTAGCCCATTTTGACCGTACCTTACTCGAGAAAGCCGACCTTCGTACAGCCTACCATTATTCCTTTGACCCGGAAATAAACCGTATTAAAAAAGCAAAGTTTTCCGTAGGGGGCATAGCCGGATTGTTACATAAATACGATATTGAAATAGAAGAATGACACCAAGAATAGTAATCATAGCCGAGAAAAAATTAGTAGGTATGCGGCAGACCATGAGCCTTGCTCAGTACCGTATTAGCGAACTATGGCAACGTTTTATGCCCAAGCGAAAAGAGATAACCCACCACCTGACAAATGAGCTCCTTTCTTTAGCCATTTACAAACCGAATCATTTTACCGATTTTACACCCACCCGAGAGTTTGATCGCTGGGCAACCGTTGAAGTATCCGACTTTGATAACCTGCCCAACGAAATAGAAACATTTATTTTGCCCGGCGGGCCTTATGCTGTCTTTGACTATAAAGGTCTGAATACCGACAACACCATTTTTCAATACATCTATGGAACATGGTTGCCCCAGTCAGACTATGTGTTGGATGACCGTCCACATTTTGAAGTGCTGGGCGAGCACTACAAAAACAACGATCCTGATTCGGAGGAAACCATTTGGGTACCCATAAAAAAGAAGGTATAACAAGCCCCGTTTTTTTCTGATGATACAAGAAGAAACACTCTTTTGATGCAGCAATTTCTATTCATGCAAAGATATTTTTCAACAGAATTAAGGTCTGCAAAAGAAGGCTTGCTGAGTTAGACGCATCAATGGTTAGTAGCACCATGCACCGCTATAACGATTATATGGCAAGGGTCTGTTGCCTCAATGTACAAGCTGCCTCCAAGTTCTATTTGCAGTAAATCGGTAGCCTTGATTACGTCACCCTTTTGGGTAGTAGCCTTACCGGTAACCAGGTAAAGAAAGTAGTGAAGTGTCGTAGCAGCAAAAGATTGACCTTGATTTTTTTCTAATCGAATATGTTGCAAAGAGCCGGAAAGTCCATCCTTTAGCATCAGGTTAAAATCGGTAACGGCTCCCTTGCTGTGGGTTGTCCATTCGCCGGGGAAGGTATCTTGCTCATAAGGTTGAAGGTATTTGGAGTAATGCCCTTCGTGGGTCAATTCCAAATTTCCGTTTATTATCATAAGATGGCGCGTCACCCCTTCCAATCTTGTAAACGTAGCCGTATCTGCAACTACGGTAGCGGTGCTGATGCGGAATTGAAAACGTCGCTCCGCAAAACTTCCACCCTGCGGATGAAGAAATAACTCGGTGCTGGTGCCACCACTCCACTCAATCGTATTTCTATTCTCGGCAGTAAAAAAACGGATACCCACTGTAAGAAATTTTGTAGTTAAAATATTGGGGGAAGCATATAGGTTGAAATAGTTTTCATGGGTTTCCTACTTGATGTAATGTTGGGTTATTCACACAAATGTTCTATAGAATTATTTTCGTTGAGCCTTGTAAAAAAGCCACCCAGCTTTACTATTGGTAAAACCTAGGTAGCGTTTCGGCATTTTTTAATACGGCTGTGATTAATCATTTTTTATTTTAGCATAAATGTCCAAACTTATAAACTTTCCATTCTTTATTTCGCAGTCTTTCATAGTTCCTTCATGATGGAAGTCAAGTTTTTTCATTGCGTTTTTGCAGTTCAAGTTGTCAGACTCTACAAGTCCTTCTATTCTGTGTAGCCCTAAGCGGTCAAAACCGTAATGGCAGATTATCGGCATTACCTCTGTCATAATACCTTGTCCCCAAAACTCTTTCAAAAGCCAAAATCCTATTTCTGCTTTTTTGTGTTCTTTGCTTAAACTGTTAAGTCCGCCTGCTCCATAAAAAGTTTTATTGTCCAATGAGCAAACTGCCCACCAAATTCCTGTTCCTTCATTTACTAAATCTGCAAAAAATTGCATTTGGGCTTTTGTGTCTTCAAGTGTCTTGTAACTTACTCCGTAATATTTAATGATCTCAGGGTTTGATAGTCCTTTGTAAACATTCTCAAGGTCACTATCTACAAATTGTCTTAGCAAGAGTCTTTCTGTCTTTATGGTTGGGTATTCTAAAACGGTCATTTTCTTTTATTTTTTTGTGGTGTCGCTATTAATGCAGACTGATAACGGGTTTGACTTGGCGATGTGGCGGAAATCGGAGCACAAATGTTCAGTGTTGCACAAAAGTTCAATCGAAGAACTGAACTTGAATTTAGCACTTAACCCGCCATTTTGCCAAACTGCCTGTTGGAAGCTGGTTTTATTTTTGTTTCGCCTCAAGGCGAAAACGAATATGGGTGGTGGCAACCTCCTTTTTCAAAAATAAAACTTGCTGCCAATTCTCAAATATACGTAACCTTCTACCGACATTCAACCCTCCTCAATGCTTGCAACATCCATATCGAAAATACTTCTATCAATTATTTAACATTGTAGGCTTCACTACTCCGAAAGGAATAAATACTTTTGCCTCCTTACATGAAAAGGTTGTATCTATTACTCCTACCGCTCCTACTGTTTTTTGTCGGCATTACTTATCCGGCAAGTTCGCTGCAGGAGTCCGTGCTGAAGGCCAAGTCGAGCATCACACAAACGGATGGGGCAAGTGGTCAGGTCACCTTTCTCATTTCTCAGCAGCAGCATGCCCCTTTGTTTTTCGACATTGGCGAGATGGAAGTGGAGGATGAAACGCCCCCTACTTTTCCCCAAAAAACAACGATTGCATTGGGTTCTGTTTTCCATCCTAGCATACCCCAGCAATTTGATAACTCATTATTTTATCAGTTGCAGATGGCGGCAAAGATTACTGCAAAGCCGTCACCCCTCTATATTTTGATTCGGGTTATAAAAGTCTGATACGTTTTTCGTGGCAAGTTATTGCCCTTCCAGTTGTGGCACGCTTATCTGTAACACCAGATACGAAGAGCGCGTCATCTATTTTTTTGTATCAGTTTATTCCATTCTCTCTCAGTAACCCATTTCGGGTCAAAATATAAATCATGAAAAATATTTGCATGCTGATAGGCCTCTATATGGCTATGAGCAGTATTTCCAGTTGTAAAACAGAACAAAAGCACGAAGCAGCAGAAAAATTCCCCGTATCCAGCCCCATCCTTATCGACACTTTTATCAAGAAAGAATACGTTTGTCAAATCCGCTCCATACAACACATCGAGTTAAGAGCGTTAGAGAAAGGCTATATTGAACAGATTTTTGTGGACGAAGGACAGCCTGTAAAAGCGGGACAACTGCTTTTTCAAATACGTCCGGCGGTGTATAAAGCCGAAGCTCAGCGAGCCGCTGCTGAAGCCAATTTCGCAGGTATCGAATATGCCAATACCAAACGATTGGCAGATAGTAATATTGTTTCTTCCAACGAACTGGCACTTGCCAAAGCAAAATTGGACAAAGCCAATGCTGAGCTTTCACTGGCACACACTCATTTAAAATTCACTGAAATCAGAGCCCCATTTGATGGTATCATTGATCGTTTTAGCGTTCGGTTGGGTAGTTTGGTAGATGAAGGCGAATTGCTTACCTCCTTATCGGACAATAGTAAGATGTGGGTTTACTTTAATGTACCCGAAGTAGAATATTTGGATTATGCTACCAGAGCCAAGTCGGACACAGGCATCAAGGTAGAGCTGCAAATGGCCAACGGTGAAGTATTTGACCATACCGGAAAAATAGAAACGATAGAAGCCGAGTTCAACAACGAAACGGGCAACATCGCTTTCCGAGCTACCTTCCCCAATCCCTCCAAAATATTGCGACATGGCGAAACTGGCAATATCCTGATGCCGGTGCAATTGAAACGAGCCATGGTCATCCCTCAAAAAGCCACCTTCGATATATTGGATAAGAAGTACGTTTTTGTTGTAGATAATAACCACCGTGTTACATCCAAAGAAATAACTATTGGGGTTGAAATGCCGCATCTATACACGGTTACATCGGGTCTGCAGGTCACCGACAAAATATTGATCGACGGGCTGCGAAAGGTGAAGAACAATGATAAAATCAGTGTCGATTTTATAGAACCAAGAAAAGTGATTGATGCATTAGGACAACTTCACGCCGAGTAATCACCCTTAAAAAAGCTATCCATATGTTTAATAAATTCATTCAACGGCCCGTATTGGCTATTGCCATTTCGTTGGGCATTATTTTTATGGGTATTCTGGCGATTACCACCCGTCCGGTTGCGCAATTTCCGGATATCGCCCCACCCAGAGTCAACATCTTTATTGAGTTTCCGGGTTCCAATGCAGAGGTATTGGTAAAATCAACCGTCACCTTATTGGAGCGTGCCATCAACGGTGTACAAGGTATGCAATACATTATCTCTGATGCTACCAGTGCCAGTGAGGCAACGGTGCAAGTAGTTTTCGAGCCCGGCACCGACCCCAATGCCGCAGTGGTGAACGTAAAAACCAGAGTAGACCAAGTGATGAGCAACCTGCCCCCATTGGTGCAGCGCGAAGGGGTAGTCATTACTCCCATTCAACCCAGTATGTTGATGTATGTAAACCTTTTCAGCACACATAAAAATGCCGATGAGAAATTTCTGTTCAACTATGCGCAAACGTATATACTGCCGGAGATACAACGCATCAGCGGTATGGGACGTGCTATCGCATTGGGGAGCCGTGCCTTTGCCATACGAGTGTGGTTAAAGCCCGACAGAATGCGTGCCTACAATGTTTCAGCAGATGAGGTATTAAAAGCTATCGATGATCAAAGTGTCTTAGGACGCCCGGGCAGGGTAGGCTTGAGCTCCGGAAAGGTGGCGCAATCACAAGAGTATGTTTTCACTTACAAAGGTTGGTACAACAAACCCGAAGAGTATGAAGACATTGTTGTAAAAGCCAATCCGAATGGCGAGCTCCTCAAGCTGCGTGATATTGCTGATGTAGAAGTGGGCAGCGAGTTTGTAGATATTTATTCCAATAAAGACGGTTATCCTTCTGCATCGTTGGTATTAAAACAAATACCGGGAAGCAATGCCAGCAAGGTGATTGAAAATGTTAAAAAGAAATTGGAAGAACTGAAAAAGGACTTCCCACCGGGCATGGATTATGAAATCAATTATGATGTATCAAAGTTTGTAGATGCCTCGGTTGAGAAGGTGTTGCATACCCTCTTCGAAGCATTTGTGTTGGTAGCCCTTGTGGTATTTTTATTCCTCGGCGATTGGCGCTCCACGCTTATTCCCATCTTGGCGGTTCCGGTTTCGTTGATAGGCGCTTTTATATGCATGCAACTATTCGGGCTTAGCATCAACCTGATAACGCTATTTGCGCTCGTGTTAGCTATCGGTATTGTGGTGGATGACGCCATTGTGGTAGTAGAAGCCGTACATGCGAAGATGGAAGAAGAACATTTATCGCCCTACAATGCCGTTAAAAAAGTAATTGGTGAAATCAGCGGTGCCATCATCGCTATTACACTCATTATGACTGCCGTGTTTGTGCCTCTATCGTTCATGACCGGTCCCGTGGGTGTTTTTTATCGACAGTTCTCCATTACAATGGCTAGCGCTATTGTGCTATCAGGCTTGGTAGCACTTACGCTCACTCCGGTGCTTTGTGCCATGATTCTGAAAAATAATCACGGCAAACCCAAACGAAAAGCACCGGCACAGCTATTCATTGATTGGTTTAATCGGAAGTTTGAAAAACTAACCGGTCGTTACACAAAATTCTTGCAACTCATCATCCATCGTCGGGTACTCACTTTTGGCGTGTTGATAGCTTTTGCTTTCGGCATTTTCTCGGTCAATAAAATCTTACCCACAGGGTTTATACCCAGTGAAGACCAAGGGCAGGTATATGCTGTTATCCAAACACCGCCGGGTACTACATTGGAAAGAACCAATGCCATATCCAGAGAATTGCAAGCGATAGCCAAAACCGTAAAGGGGGTTTCCTCTGTGACCTCCTTAGCCGGTTATGAAATTCTTACAGAAGGACGTGGCTCCAATGCCGGTACCTGTTTGATAAACTTAATAGATTGGTCGGAACGCCCGCCCGTAAAGAAGATTATTGAAGAGTTGGAAGAAAAGACCAAAGACTTGGGTGCTGTCATCGAGTTTTTTGAACCACCTGCGGTTCCGGGCTATGGTTCTTCTGACGGTTTTTCGTTGCGTTTGTTGGATAAAAGCAGTGATGTGGATTATCAAGAGTTTGATAAGGTGAATAAAGAATTTATGAATGCACTTCGCAAACGAAAAGAGCTTACCGGCTTGTTTACTTTTTATGCAGCCAATTACCCACAATACGAATTAGTCATCGACAACCAAATGGCTATGCAGAAAGGTGTATCCATCGGCAAGGCTATGGAGAATTTGAATATTCTCATTGGTAGTACCTACGAGCAGGGTTTTATCCGGTTCAATAATTATTATAAAGTTTATACCCAATTGGATCCGCAATTTCGCAAGCAACCTTCGGATATCCTCAACCTGTATGTGAAAAATGACCGAGATGAAATGGTGCCTTATTCAGCGTTTATGCATTTGAAAAAAACACAAGGCCCGAATGAAATCACGCGCTTTAATTTATACACGTCTTCTTCCATCAGAGGGTTGCCGGCAAAGGGTTATACCAGTGCTGATGCCATCGAGGCGATACGAGAAGTAGCCCATACGTCATTGCCCAAAGGTTATGATATTGCTTGGGAAGGATTGTCTTACGACGAAGCTAACCGTGGTAATGAAGCGCTGTATATTTTCATCGTGGTATTGGTATTTGTGTACATCGTGCTGGCAGCGCAGTATGAGAGTTTCATTATCCCTTTGGCGGTATTACTATCGTTGCCGGGAGGTGTGTTTGGCTCTTTTTTATTACTCAAAGGCTTAGGGCTTGCCAATGATATCTATGCCCAAATCGGGTTGATTATGCTTATTGGCTTGTTGGGTAAGAATGCTGTATTGATTGTAGAATTTGCCGTACAAAAACACCATCAAGGTGCCACTGTTTTGGAAGCTGCTATCGAAGGTGCTCGCGTGCGTTTTCGCCCCATTCTGATGACATCTTTTGCCTTCATTGCCGGGCTCATTCCCTTGGTGCTCGCATCCGGACCGGGAGCCGTGGGCAATCGTACCATTGGCGCTTCTGCTTTGGGAGGTATGCTTTTCGGAACCCTTTTTGGCGTAGTCATCGTACCCGGATTGTACTACATATTTGGCAGCCTCGCAGAAGGTCGTCAGCTTATAAAAGATGAAGACGAGCGCTCCCTTACGGAAGACATTGTGGGTAGCAGTTCTGAAGAAGCTCAAACGAAAAGAATAAAAAATATCCTTTTGAAAATCTTAAAAAGAAATGAACACAAGAATTAATAAACGAGCATTCCTCATTCCCGTATGGCTATTGCTGTGGGGCTGCAACTTGCCGCAACATTTTGCAAAAAATGAGAACCGCACTACACCGTCCACTTACAGGGGCACTCAGGACACTGCAAATAATGCTTCCATCTCGTGGCGGAGCTATTTCTCCGACCCAATCCTCGTTGCACTCATTGATACTGCTTTGCAAAAAAATCAGGAGCTACAGATGACCTTGCAAGAGATAGCTATCAGCAGGAATGAAGTGAGGGTAAGAAAGGGAGAATACCTGCCCTTTGTAGGCTTGAAAGCCGGTGCCGGATACGATAAAGACGGACATTATACTTGGAAAGAATCCGTAACTGAAAACACGAACGCCACTACCAATCGAGAGGCATTGCTGTCGAATAGTGAATTTCAACTTAGAGCAGCGGCTTCTTGGGAGGTAGATATATGGAGGAAGTTGCACAATGCAAAGAAGGCGGCAATGCTGCGATACCTCGCCAGCCAGCAAGGGAAAAACTATATGGTCACGCAGTTGGTTGCAGAGATTGCCGGCTCGTATTATGAATTGGTTGCACTCAACAATATGTTGGACATTATCAATAAGAATGTGGACATACAAGCGAATGCCTTGCACGTTATCCAACTTCAAAAAGAATCCGCCAAAGCCAATGAACTTGCTGTCAACCGTTTTGAAGCACAGTTGCTGCATACGCAAAACCTTCAGTACGACATCAAGCAGCGGATAACAGAAACAGAGAACAAAATTAATTATTTAGTAGGGCGTTTCCCACAGCATATTCCTGTGGAGCCTTCGCGCCTTAACGATCTTGTGGTATTCCCTTTGCATGAAGGGGTGCCTTCGCAGCTCTTGGTCAATCGACCCGATGTACGGCTTGCTGAGTTGAACTTGGAAGCAGCTAAACTGGATGTGAAAGTGGCAAGAGCGAATTTCTTTCCGTCTTTGAACATTCAGTCGGGTGTGGGATTCAATGCATTTCATCCTCAATTTTTAATAAATCCTGAATCAATTATCTACTCGCTTGCGGGCGATTTGATGGCTCCATTGATTAATAGAAATGCCATTAAAGCAGCCTACAACAGTGCGAATGCCAAACAGATTCAGGCAGCATATAATTATGAGCAACGTATTCTGAATGCTTATGTTGAAGTCGTAAATCAATTAGCCAAAAATGACAATCTCAGTAAAAGCTATGATACCAAATCTCGTGAAGTTAACATCTTAACACAGTCTATTTTAATTGCCGATAACCTTTACAAATCGGCACGTGCAGACTATATCGAGATATTAACTACACAACGAGAAGCATTGGAATCGAAGATGGATCTTGTTGAAATCAGAATGCAACAACTGAATGCTCGCATTGCCATGTACCGAGCCTTAGGTGGTGGTTGGCAATAGATCTTTATGATACAAAAAAGCCCGGTTCTATGAATCGGGCTTTTGTATGAATACAGGGTAGATGTATTGTTGATAAGCTTATTCCGTAATGCTGAGTTTCGCATAGTTCAGCATTATTTTTTTTATCCCTTGTCCGGCTCCAAAGTCAATGGTGGCAATACGATTGTTAATATTACCTTCGATGGTTTGTATTTGTCCGAATCCGAATTTTTGATGTTCTACTTTCATGCCTTCTTGCAGCGATGCTGGGTCGGCTATTTGAAATTTCGGAGAAGGCGTATGCGTTTGCTGGTTGTTTTGTTGTTGTATTTTATCGGCTATTCGTTTCAGTGGCGTTGCCGACTCTGATCGGTTTCGGGTTGTACTGCCAAAGCCTCCTTTCATGTTGGAAGCCGGACGATTGCTCATGCCCGTAAAGGTTTGGTCTAAATATTCCTTTGGAATCTCTTCAAGAAAGCGACTAGGATCATTTTGTATCAAGCTGCCAAAGCGATAACGGCTGCCGGCATAGGTTACCCAAAGTCGTTGCTTGGCCCGGGTTACAGCTACATAAAACAATCGACGTTCTTCTTCTAAATCGGCACGGTCATACAAGCTCATGCTGCTAGGAAATAAGTTTTCTTCCAGCCCTACAGAGAATACACATGGGAACTCCAATCCTTTTGCAGCGTGAATGGTCATCAGCTTCACAGTGTCTTCGTTTTCATCATTGTCTTTATCTACATCCGTCATCAAAGAGATTTGTTGCAAGTACCCTCCCAGACTTTTTTCGTGCAACTCTCCTTCTTCATCGGGTGTTTCGGTAAACTCTTTTATGGCATTGAGTAATTCTTGAATGCTTTCATATCGTGCCAACCCTTCAGTTGATTTATCATTAAACAATTCAGCTATCAATCCGGTACGTTTACCAACATTAAAGGCTATATCATAAGCATTGTGGGTGGACAATTGTGTCTGAAAGCTTTTTATCATGAGCACAAAACTCTTTATCGCATTGGCGGTAGCACCCCTGATATCGGCAACTTCGGGTTCATGCAATACTTCCCAAAAACTTTTTCCGGTTTCGTTTGCCATCACCAACAGCTTGTCGATACTGGTCTTGCCAATACTACGAGTAGGATAGTTGATAATTCGTTTGAGGTTTTCTTCGTCTTGAGGGTTGATGATGATACGCAAGTATGCCAACAAGTCCTTTATTTCTTTGCGTTGAAAGAAAGAAACTCCGCCCACTAATTTGTAACTAATGTTCATTCTCCGAAGACTTTCTTCAAAGGAACGAGACTGTGAATTGGTGCGGTATAGGATGACAAAATCTTTGTTATGAAAATGATGCCGCAACTTCATTTCCATAATGGTGTCGGCTATAAACCTGCCTTCGTCGTTGTCGGTCAAAGTGCGAACCAGGGTTATCTTTTCGCCGGTATCATTGCTCGTCCAAAGCTCTTTGGGTATTTGATGTTTGTTGTTGGAGATAATGTGATTGGCTACGTTTAGTATCGATTGTGTACTACGATAATTTTGTTCCAGTTTTACAATTTTTACATCATCATAATCTTCTTGAAATTGCAAGATGTTTTGAATGGTGGCACCACGGAAAGAATAGATACTTTGGGCATCATCACCCACCACACATATATTCTCGTGCATAGCCCCCAGCATTTTTATGATTTGATATTGTGCCGGGTTGGTATCTTGATACTCGTCTATTAATATGTATTTAAACCGTCGTTGGTATTTGGACAATGCCTCCGGATACAGCACCAGTAATTCATACATTTTAAAAAGCAAATCGTCAAAGTCCATTGCCCCGTTTTTAAAACAACGCTTGGCATATGCATCGTATATTGTACCCATCATCGGACGATTGCTGCGGGCATCCTCCTTTTGTATTTGCGGGTCTTGTGCATAAGCTGCGGCATTGATAAGGCTGTTCTTTGCTGCCGAAATACGACCATATACATAACTGGGTTTGTAATGCTTGTCGTCTAATTGCAAGTCTTGAATAATACTTTTGATAATGGATTTGGCATCATCGGTATCGTAAATGGTAAAGTTATTGGGGTACCCGAGTTTGTCCGCATCGGCACGCAGTATTCGAGCAAATACCGAGTGAAAGGTTCCGATATATAAGTTTCTTGCTTCCCGATTCCCAAGAATATGTTCAATCCGCTCTTTCATTTCTGCGGCAGCTTTGTTGGTAAAAGTGAGCGCCAGGATATTAAAAGCATCCACACCTTGTTGCATCAAGTGTGCAATACGAGTCGTTAAAACTTTGGTCTTTCCACTACCGGCACCGGCTACTATCATCAAGGGTCCTTCGGTAAATAATACGGCTTCTCTTTGTTTATCATTCAGCCCATTTAGGTAATCCTGCATGTGCACGAAGGTAGGATTTGAAAGGGAAATATTTGTGCCAATTGGCTGCCCAAGCCATATCGATTATACACTTTCGATGGAATAACTATTTTTTGCCGGATAGGTTATTATCGTTATTGCTTTAGGTAAATTTATTGTTTGGGCGAGTACATCAATTAAAATTATGATGTACCTTTTTGCTTATAATAACAATACAATTACCATTCTTTTTTGTGTTATCATACGCCAATTGCCAACTATAGTAGAACTAAACAACAAACATAAACACAGCTATGCAAAACGGCACACAATGGGCAACAGAGTTGGATAAACTTGCATCTATCATTGCAAAACTACCTTTAGAAAAAAGTATTAAATGGGGCGCTGAGGTATTTACCTACAATGGGAAAAATGTAGTGAGTTATGGAGGTTTCAAAAATTACTTTACACTTTGGTTTTATAATGGTGTTTTTCTAAAAGATACATACAAGGTATTGGTCAATGCGCAAGAAGGCAAGACGAAATCGTTACGGCAATGGAGGTTTACCAGCATGGCAGAAATTGACGAAAAGAAAATTATTGCATACATCAAAGAAGCTATCGAAGTAGAGAAAAAAGGATGGAAGATAAAACCTGAAAAATTCACCCCCTTACCCATTCCAGATTTGTTAAGAAATGCAATAGAGAGCAGCCATAGCTTAAAAGCAAATTTTGAAAAACTGACTCCCGGCAGGCAGAAAGAATATATACTTTACCTCAATGAAGCAAAGCAAGTAACCACTAAACAAAACCGATTGAGTAAAATAATACCCATGATCATGCAAGGATTACGATTGAATGATAAGTACAAATAACAAACAAATCCATTGTCACCTTATAATCGTTTATCCGAGTTTTACTAATGAAAAGAATGCTCTATTGAAGCCTACTAACATCGTTGTGCTTCAGTATCCATTGGCAATAGGTTTTACTTCGACTCTTAAATGTAATTAGTTAATCAACTATGTACTTCAATTACTAATTTTATTATTAATAAGAACAAATTAACTATGGCAACACAAGCTAAAAACCCCTTTACTTGGGTAGAGATTTATGTAGAAGATATGAGCAGGGCTCAACAATTCTATGAAACTGTATTGGATATTCAAATGGTGGCACTTCCGATGCCGGGAGGCATGGGCGAAATGCAAATGGTGAGTTTCCCTTGGGCAGATGGTGAGAGAAACATTAGCGGGGCTCTGGTTAAAATGCAAGGCATGCAGCCCGGCACCTGCGGCACTTTAGTGTACTTCGCTTGCGACGATTGTTCGGTAGAAGAAAGCCGTATTGAAAAAGCCGGAGGCAAAGTTTGCCAAGCCAAGATGTCTATTGGTGATTATGGCTTTTGCTCCATCGTGATGGACACTGAAGGGAACACTATTGGGCTACATTCAATGAAATAATCCAGTTTCATTAAATGGTAATTTGAAGGAAGATTGAAGGAGAGCATTGTTTGTCCTTCAATGAAATAGTTTGAAAGAAATATACAACGAATTATATGCATCATCTATCGCACCATTAAAAAAATAACCTGCTTTTCACTTACGAAATGCAGGTTACTATAAATACGCTCTTTCATCTAATTACAATCCAGCAACTCTACATCAAAGATGAGCGTGGCATGAGGAGGTATAGAGCCACCGGCACCTCTTGCACCATAGCCCAACTCCGAAGGAATAAAGAAGCGGTACTTGGCTCCTTTGTTCATGAGTTGCACCCCTTCTGTCCAGCCGGAGATTACTTGGTTTAGCCCGAAAGATGCGGGTTGATTTCTTTTATAAGAACTATCAAAAACTTTTCCATTGATGAGGCTGCCTTCATAGTGCACGGTCACACGGCTGTTAGCACCTGATGGTTTTGCCCCTGCACCCTCTTGCAGTACCATATATTGCAGTCCGGAAGCGGTTGTTGTGACTCCTTCACGTTGTGCGTTCTCCGTCAAAAAAGCTTGCTGCTCTTCTATTTTCTTTTCGGTATTTTGTTGCATTAGGTTCTTTAATTTTTCTTGTAAGCTCATGGCTATATGGTTATTTAATGATGGCTAAAATCAGTTCTAATAAGTAGCAAAGTAGTTATTTAATAACGCCCAATTCTCTTCCTACTTTGATGAAGGCTGCAATAGCTTTATCTAAATGTGTCCGCTCATGCCCGGCTGATATTTGCACCCGAATACGAGCTAGTCCTTTGGGCACAACCGGGAAGAAAAATCCGATTACATATATACCTTCATCCAATAGCTTGGCTGCCATTTGTTGGGCCAATACGGCATCGTACAGCATAATGGGGGTAATGGGGTGTGTGCCGGGCTTGATGTCAAAGCCGGCTTCAGTCATCTTGGCTCTGAAATAAGTTGTGTTTTCTTCCAACTTGTCACGAAGGGCAGTGGTTTCGCTAATCATGTCCAGCACAGCTATAGAGGCACCTACTACAGAAGGAGCCACTGTGTTTGAAAACAAATATGGGCGACTACGCTGACGCAACATTTCTATAACTTCTTTTTTGCCACTGGTAAATCCGCCAGAAGCACCGCCAAGCGCCTTGCCCAAGGTACCGGTGATAATATCTACACGGTTCATTACATTGCACAATTCATGTACGCCACGCCCTGTCTTGCCCATAAAACCGGACGAGTGACTTTCATCAATCATGACTACCGCGTCATACTTATCTGCCAAGTCGCATATCTTATCTAATGAAGCAATGGTACCATCCATTGAAAAAACAGAGTCGGTAACAATAAAACGAGTGCGAGCATCAGTATGTGCTTGCAACTGTGCCTCCAAGTCTGCCATATCATTGTTTTTGTAGCGAGCTCGTTTTGCTTTGCAAAGCCGAACCCCATCAATGATAGAAGCATGGTTCAGTTCATCGGATATGATCACATCTTCTTCGCCCAACAAAGGTTCGAAGACTCCGCCATTCGCATCAAAACAAGCTACATAAAGGATGGTATCTTCCGTACCCAAAAAGGTGGAAAGCTTTTGCTCCAATTCTTTATGGATATCCTGTGTGCCACAAATAAATCGTACCGAGCTCATGCCATATCCGCGTTGGTTGATGGTTGCTTTTGCGGCTTCTAACACTTTCGGGTGTGAAGACAAGCCTAAGTAATTATTAGCACAAAAGTTTAATACCTGCTTGCCGTTTACAGTTATTTCGGGGCCTTGTTCAGAAGCAATGATGCGCTCTCTTTTATATAGTCCGGCATTGTCTATTTCAGAAAGCTCTTGACCTAAACGGGAATAAAATGATTTACTTGACATAACGAGAATACAAATTAAGGGTACAAAGAAAACAGTTTTTTGGCACATCAGAGTTGCAAGTCTTTATGCAGAGAGGTTGTATCGGTTTTTTTATTCTTCGATTTTTTAGCAGTATTCCCTTGTAATACGATATGTCTGTATAACAAGGAATGACTCTGATGTTGTCGATTTTTTTCAGCTTCCGAAAAATAGTTCCTGTATTTTTGCGCCAATGGCAACAACGAATTCAAATAACCCCGCCCAAAAAGTAGTACCGGACGCTTCCTCGCAGCTCAATAAGAAACTGCAAGTAGAAGACATGTTTGATAGTATTGCCGGCAAATATGATTTCTTGAATCATTTTTTTTCGTTAGGTATTGATAAGTCTTGGCGAAAGAAAGCTATCAAAGCCATCTCTCAAGTGCGCCCTTTATCGATACTAGATATTGCTACCGGCACCGGCGACCTTGCCATTGCAGCTGCCAAAACGAATCCGGAGAAAGTGATAGGCGTAGATATTTCTGAAGGGATGTTGGCAATAGGAAGAAAGAAGGTGTTGGCATTGCATTTAGAAAACATCATTACACTGCAAAAAGGAGACAGTGAAGCCTTGGAGTTTTCCGATAATAGTTTTAATGCTATTACTTGTGCATATGGCGTACGCAATTTCGAGAACTTAGTAGCCGGACTGCAAGAAATGCATCGTGTATTACGTCCGGGTGGTGTTGTAGCCATTTTAGAATTTTCAAATCCCCAAAAGTTTCCTGTAAAGCAACTTTATCAATTTTATTTCAAAAACATTTTACCGGTTTTAGGGAAATATGTATCAAATCATAACAATGCCTATACTTACTTGCCGGAGTCGGTTCGTGCCTTTCCGGAAGGAAAGCAGTTCTGTGACATCCTTGCCGGTTGCGGCTTTAAAGAAGTTGTGGCACGCCCCTTAACCTTTGGTATTACCACCCTTTATACGGCTTATAAGTAAGGATACTTATTGTGTATGCTGTTGCAATGTATGCATTGAAGCACGTCTATTAAGAAAGTTTTCGATAATACAGACTATATTTTTTTGTTTGTAAAATGAAACCTGCCTACATTTGCGCTCGGAAATAAGAAAAAGAAAGGGGCTCTAATAGGTGCCCCTTGTTTTTTGCCGGTATGAAAGAACAAGAAATAATAACCATTGTACAAGAATTATTAGCGCCTTTATTAGAAGGTACGGATATGTTTGTAGTGCGAGTTTTCATAAAGCCCACCAATAATATAAAAATATTTTTGGATGCTGATGAAGGGCTTGCTATTAGCAAGAGTGCCACTATTAATAAGCGCTTGCGCGCACTCATTGAAGAAAAACAACTCTTTCCGGATGGAGACTATTCATTGGAAGTATCAAGTCCCGGCGTAGATGAGCCACTTACTTCGATGAGGCAATACAAAAAAAATATCGGTCGCACGGTAGCCATTACTTTTTTGGATGGTAGCCCCGAGAAAGTAGGAGTCCTAAAAGAGGTGACCGACGAGCAATTGCAAATTGAGGTGAAAATATCGAAGAAAAAAGAAACAATATTGGTAGCAATACCATTTTTAACCATAAAAACAATAACTGTACAAATCGTTTTTTAAAAATGTTTAAAAACTATGGCTAGTATCAATTTAATTGACTCATTCCAGGAATTTAAAGAGGCAGAAAACATAGACCGCCCCACGCTGATGAAGGTGATTGAAGATGTATTCAAAACGCTGCTTCGAAAAAAATACGGTACAGACGAAAACTTTGACGTAATTGTAAACGACCAAACCGGTGACTTAGAAATTTTTCGCCGTAGAATTATCGTAGAAGACGGCTTTTCGGAAGACGATAACCTAGAAATTGAATATTCGGAAGCCATCAAAATTGAGCCGGATTACAATGTGGGCGAAGAAGTATATGAAGAAGTAAACGTAGAAGACTTTGGCAGAAGAGCCGTATTGGCAGCCAAGCAAACGCTGGCCTCTCGTATCGGCGACCTTAAAAAGAAAAATCTGATGGATAAATACGCTGACCGTGTGGGCGAAATCATCAACGGTGAAGTGTACCAGATTTGGAAAAAAGAAATCCTTTTGTTGGATGAAGACGGAAATGAATTGATACTACCCAAGTCAGAGCAGATCCCTACCGATTTCTTCAAAAAAGGAGAAAGCGTAAGAGCCGTGGTAAAGAAAGTAGAAATGAGAAACAATACACCGGTTATCATTCTCAGCCGTACGCACAGTACCTTCCTCGAAAAATTATTAGAAATAGAAGTACCGGAAATTTTGGATGGTTTAATAGTTATTAAAAAGATAGTGCGTGAACCCGGTGAAAGAGCCAAAGTGGCTGTTGAAAGTTATGATGACCGCATTGACCCCGTAGGTGCTTGTGTGGGTATGAAGGGTAGCCGTATTCATGGTATCGTAAGAGAGTTGAGAAATGAAAACATCGACATTATTAACTATACTAACAACACCCAACTGCTTATTCAACGTGCGCTCACACCATCACGTATCAACCGTATGGAATTGGATCACGAAGGAAAAAAAGCAGATGTTTATTTAGATGCCGACCAAGTATCGTTAGCTATCGGTAAGAAAGGGGTTAATATTAA
Source organism: Bacteroidota bacterium (assembly GCA_029573235.1). Taxonomy (GTDB): domain Bacteria; phylum Bacteroidota; class Bacteroidia; order Chitinophagales; family Chitinophagaceae; genus JAFIGV01. The sequence goes on along the minus strand of JAKQGX010000003.1, from coordinate 50,488 downwards.
ACTGGCTCAGGACCTTACCGGGTATAGCATTGATGTATATCGCGATGTGCAAGATGAAGAAGTAGATTATGATATAGACTTAGAAGAATTTGCCGACGAAATTGATGACTGGGTTATTGAAGCATTAAAGAAAATAGGTTGCGATACTGCCTTAAGCGTACTCAATCATTCGGTAGAAGAATTGGTTCGTCGTGCAGACCTCGAAGAAAGTACCGTAAAAGAAGTACAGCGAATCTTGAGAACCGAGTTTGAAGAAGACGATGACAAGTAACCTTCATTTCCATGTTGTGAAAAGATGAGATCAGGAAGAAACGGCACAACAACATAAGAAATAGAACGAATAACGAACACCTTCCGACACTACATTTTTAAGAACCCATAATATAGCCCAAGGATGATTTAGAAAAGAGCGTGATTGAAACAACAAAAAGCTTTATTATAGCAATAATACGTAGGTTTGTAGGCATTTTACCCATAAACGTATTTTACCAAGAGAAAACCAGACTGACTTAATTAGTAGAATGGCAATAGAAAATAAAACACCAAGGTTACTTGCTGCGGCAAAAGAGTTTAATATCGGAAAAGATACTCTCGTCGAGTTTCTTATCAGTAAAGGCTTTGAAATCAATGCCAGCAATCCGAATACAAAAATTTCGGAAGGTATGTATGATGCTTTAGCTGCCGAATTTGCTCAGGATAAAGCCGCTAAAAGAAAAAGTGAAGCCATCGACTTGCCTCGTGGTGGTAGCGTGCAAGAACTGAAAAAGGAAGAACCGAAGAAAGAAGAGGTTAAGAAAGAGAAACCGAAAGCTGAAGCGCTGCCAAAAGAGGAGCCCATTGCCAAAACGACAACGAGCACCATTCCCGTTTTAGAGATTGAGGAAGAAGTGGCTGCTCCTGTAGAAAAAATACCGGAAGCAGCAAAAACGGAAGATACAGCCTCCGAAAAAGAGCCTAAAAAGAAAACAGCAAAAGCTACAGCCAAGGATAAGGAAGCTACAATATCCCCTAAAGAAGAGCCACTGCCTTCCAATGAGAAACCAGCTAATAACGGTAGTAGCGATTTGCTAGAAAGCGGGTCTAATGAAGAAGTGAGTAGCCATATCGAAACGAAGTCGCCCAAGCTGGAAGGTCCTAAAATCCTGAATAAAATAAACCTGGACGAAATGAACCTTAGCACCCGCCCGAAAAAAGGAGTAGCTAAGAAAACGTCCAAAAAAGAAACAGCTGCTGAGGAAACACCGATTGCTGAAGACCATAGCGAAAAAACAGCTGTCGAAAAAACAAAAGGTAAAGCAAAGAAAGCGGAAACAACTACGGATATTACACCTGAGCCGAAAGAAGAACCGACTGCGACTACTTCTCAAGAACCCATTGTAGAGGTTGCTGCAACTACTACACCCCCTGCAGATATAGCAAAAGAAGAAAAGCCAACCGAGGAAAAAGTGGAGCATATAGAAATGAAAGCTCCTAAATTGGAAGGCCCGAAGATATTAGGCAAAATAGAACTGCCGGTTCATCAGCCTTCTTCTAAAGGGGGTGATAATAGGGAGAAACGAAATAGGAAAAGAATCCCTATACCAAAGAAACCGGAAAACCTCAAGCCCGGAGAAGCAGGCAGTGCACCATATTCCAATGCCGGTGGCGATCGTCGCCCAGGTGCTAATGGGCAACGTCCGGGTGGTGGCAATAATGATCGTCGCAATTTCGCATCCGACAGAAATAGAGGAGGCGACCGCAGAGGAGCACCACAACAAACACCACAACAACAAGAGATTGACCAAAAGGCCATCCAAGATAAAATACGCCAAACACAAGCCAAGCTAGCAGGTGGCGCTGGAAAAAATAAAAATCAAAAAGCCAAGTATCGCCGCAACAAGCGCGAAGAAATGGCAGAAAAAAGAGCAGCGGAAGAAAACAGCTTAGGTGATAAAAAAATTCAAGTTACCGAATTCATTTCTGTAAGCGAATTGGCCAGTCTATTGGATGTAAACTTTACGGATGTTATTAGCAAGTGTATGGGATTGGGTATCATGGTATCCATCAACCAACGCTTAGATGCCGAAGTGATAGAACTCGTGGCCGGTGAATTTGGCTATGAAGTTGAGTTTATCAATCTTGAACAGAAAGCCGAAAATGAAGATGAGGAAGAAGCAGACTTGCCGGAGCAACTGGAACCCCGCGCTCCCATTGTTACTATTATGGGGCACGTAGATCATGGTAAAACTTCCTTGCTAGATTATATCCGCAGTGCTAATGTAGTAGCCGGTGAAGCAGGTGGTATTACCCAGCACATTGGTGCTTATCAAGTAACCACAGCCGGAAATAAAAAAATTACCTTCCTTGATACACCGGGTCACGAAGCATTTACCGCCATGCGTGCCCGTGGTGCCAAAGCAGCCGATGTGGCTATCATTGTAATAGCAGCAGATGATGCCATCATGCCTCAAACCAAAGAGGCTATTTCGCATGCACAAGCCGCACAACTTCCGATGGTTTTTGCCATCAACAAGATTGATAAAGAAGGCGCCAATCCGGAAAAAATTAAAGAGCAATTAGCACAAATGAACATCCTGGTAGAAGATTGGGGTGGGAAATTCCAAAGCCAGGAAATCTCTGCTAAAAAGGGACTCAATGTAGATTTGCTCTTAGAAAAAATATTACTCGAAGCAGAGTTGCTCGAGTTGAAAGCCAACCCGAACCGACTCGCTTTAGGCTCTGTCATAGAAGCCTCATTGGATAAAGGTAGAGGATACCAAGCTACTATATTAGTGCAAAATGGTACCCTCAAACAAGGTGATATTGTTGTCTGTGGACAATACTTCGGTAAGGTAAAAGCGATGTTTAACGAACGTACCAATCGTGTGGCAGAAGCAGGCCCTTCATCTCCGGTACAAATACTGGGCTTGAACGGAGCACCTCAAGCCGGTGAAAAATTAAAAGTGTACGAAAACGAAAACGAAGCAAAACAAATAGCTAATCACCGTGCCCAGATACTGCGTGAACAAGGTATTCGTACTAGAAAACACATCACGCTTGATGAAATTGGAAGACGCCTGGCGCTTGGTAATTTCAAAGAACTTTCCGTAATCATTAAAGGTGACTTTGACGGTTCTGTAGAAGCATTGAGCGACTCTTTACAAAAGCTTTCTACAGAAGAAGTAGCTGTAAATGTAGTACACAAAGGTGTAGGTCAGATTACCGAGTCAGATGTATTATTAGCTACCGCTTCGGATGCCATCATACTTGGTTTCCAAGTACGTCCATCATCGCAAGCGTCTAAGCTGGCGGATCAAGAAAATATCGAAATTCGTTTCTACTCTATCATCTACGATGCTATTGAAGAAATCAAAAGCGCGATGGAAGGCTTATTGGAGCCCAAGATTGAAAGAAAGACCGTGGCGAATGTGGAAATTAGAGAGGTCTATAAAATCAGTGGTGTAGGCACTATTGCCGGTTGTTATGTGTTGGATGGAAAGATTGCCCGCAATTCAAAAATCAATATTATCCGCGATGGTATCGTAGTATTTAATGGCGAATTGGCTTCCTTAAAACGTTTTAAAGACGATGTAAAAGAAGTGGCTGCCGGATATGAATGTGGTATGTCTATAAAGAACTACAACGATATTCGTCAAGGTGATGTGATAGAGGCTTATGAAGAAATAGAAGTGAAGCGAACCTTGTAATAACGATTGATATACCTGAAAAAGCCGTAGCACCCAATGGGTTGCGGCTTTTTTCATTGGTGTAATCAAGTAGAGCCGAATGATACCCAAAAAAATAACTGCCAACGGTACATGTTGGCAGCTATTGAATAGGATATGATGTGAGTGTTAGACCACTTTTTCTACTTGCATATAGTTGAGCTCTACCGGGGTAGCACGTCCAAAGATTTTTACCACTACTTTCAGTTTTTTCTTTTCGTCATTTACCTCTTCGATAGTGCCATTAAAATCGTTGAAAGGTCCGTCAATAATTTTCACAGTTTCACCAACAATAAATGGCTCTGCAAACCCGATTCCTTGCTCTGATACTTCATCCATCTTGCCAAACATCTTGTTGACTTCCGATTTTCTCAAAGCAGTAGGATTGTCTTTGCCTAAAAAGTGAATAACGCCGGTAATGTTTTTGATGGTTTGAATCATGTCGTCATTCAACTTTCCGTCTGCAGCTTCCAACATCAAATAACCGGGGAATAGTATTTTTTCACGAAGTACTTTTTTGCCCCCTTGCACTTTGAAAACCTTTTCTACCGGGCAAAGTATTTGATAAACAGATTTGCTCCACCCGTTTATCTTTACTTCTTTATCTAAATGCTCTTTTACTTTTTTTTCTTTGCCGCTAATGACACGTATTACATACCATTTTGTTTCCTGATTAGCAGCGTTGTCAACCATTGTTGTCATACTATCCTAATAAGTCGTAAATAAATTTCAATACGTTTTCGCTGGCGAAGTCCATTGCAAAAACAATCAAAGTAGCGATAGCAAGGGCTACTAATACAATGATGGTTGTTTGTTGCAATTCTTCCCAAGTAGGCCAACTCACTTTATGAATCAACTCATCATAAGCCTCTTGAATGTATGTTCCGAATTTTGCCATAATAGCTATGTTATTAAATCAAAAAATCTGCTTGACTATGTGCCAAACAGTGATAATCTTTTGGCACGGGCACCCGGATTCGAACCAGGATCAAAGGTTTTGGAGACCTCTATTCTACCGTTGAACTATGCCCGTGTATCTTTTGCTAAACTAAAAAGCCAAAAGAAGAACTTTTGACTTTCTTGAGAAGGTGGGCAAAGCTAAGAAAATATTTACGTAATAAAATCACTTTTTTCTAAAAATAAGTGTCAGTTTTCTTTTCTGACCTTGAAAATTGGAAGCCGTATAGCTGCCATGGCAATCGTGGCATGAATACTAGTCGAAAGATTGATTGCTGACGGCGGCTTTCTTCAATACAGCTTCATACTCTGTAGCCGAAAGGTCGTTAAAGAAATAATGTACTGGGTCTATTTTGTTTTTGTTTCGGATTACTTCGTAATGCAAATGGGGTCCTGTGCTTTTGCCGGTGCTGCCTACCCAACCGATGATTTGCCCGCGCTTTACCGCTTGCCGGGGTTGTGCTTTGATGCGCACCATGTGCCCGTAGAGGGTTTCATACCCGTATCCGTGGTTGATAATAACATGATTGCCGTAACCGCCATCATCATATCCACAAAAGGCAACTGTGCCATCGGCAGTAGCATAAATGGGGGTACCCATAGCTGCTGCAAAGTCAAGCCCCGTGTGCAGCTTGGGTGTTTTGTAAATGGGGTCGATACGATAGCCAAAGCCCGAAGCGATATGGTCGAGCGATTTGTTGGCAATTGGCTGAATGGCCGGAATGCAGGCAAGCATTTTTTCTTTGCTGTTGATTAATTGCCGTAAGGTATCATAAGACTTATTTTGTACTTGAATCCGATGGTTGATGGCTACAGCCTCTTTTTGCAATTCTTCAACAAGTTCTTCGGTATTCTGATAGTTGTAAATATCAATGTCTATATTGCTGTGTACCGGTCCGCTGCGCGTGCTGTCGGGTAGTGGTGCTGCTTCGAAAATGGAACGATAAATTTCATTATCCCGAGTTTCCAATTCTGCCAATTGTTGGTTGAGATCTTGAATTTGCTTTTGCAACAACTGATAACGCTGGCTCATTACGACCATATCTTGTTGCATATTTTTCTGCTTGGGGGTATCAATAAACCGAAACGCCAGCACGACAATAATCAAACAAGTAACGACAATGGTAGATACCACGCCGATAATCCGAAACATTTTAGTACGAATCGGTAAACTCAACCGCTCAAAACGAAGCGTCTTTGTGTTGTAATAATATTTTTTTGACTTTTTCAGCGGAGTGGAATTGGCGGTTCAAAACTAAGCCATTCAAAATTATTTTAGGTGAATTCCATGTTATTGTCAGTTTTAACATTTACAACGTGTCGGTTAGATTGCTATTGGCTTTGCTTTGCTATATTTGCGCTCCTTTATTTTACCATGCGAAGTATATTTTTAAAAGAAATTAATTCTTTTTTTAGCTCCATTGTGGGGTATGTCGCGGTACTATCATTCTTAGTGTTTTGCGGATTATTTTTTTGGATCATCCCGGGCAGCAGCATCTTAGATTATGGGTATGCTACGTTGGATAAATACTTTGAGCTGGCACCGTGGTTTTTAATGTTGTTGATACCGGCTATTACTATGCGCTCCTTTGCAGATGAGTTTAAAGCAGGAACGATAGAATGGCTTTCCACCAAACCCTTGGGCGATACGGACATTATCTTAGGAAAGTACTTTGCCGCTTTGGCTTTGGTGGTGTTTGCTATTTTGCCCACTTTGGTATATGTGATAACCATTGACAGCCTCTCTGCCATTAAAGACAATTTGGATACCGGTGGTATTGCCGGTTCATTTGTTGGTTTACTCTTTTTATCAGCTAGCTTTACAGCTATTGGAATTTATTGCTCTTCGTTGACGAGTAACCAGATGGTAGGTTTTTTACTTGCCTTATTTGCCAATTTTATTCTGTACTTAGGGTTCGAGTCGCTGAGCCAATTACCTGTATTTGCTGCCGGTTTGGATTATTACTTGAGCATGATAGGTATGTCCTTTCACTACACCTCTATTAGTCGTGGTATTATCGACTCCCGCGATGTTATTTATTTTCTATCTATTATCACTTTATTTATCGCACTGACCCGTATTTCGCTTCATCGAAGAACTTGGGATACTGCAAAGCAAGATTAAACAATACCATGGCGGATATTAAGAGCATCGGTAAGAAGAACACTAAAAAACAACAGGCAACCATACGAATGGTGATACTGGTGGGCATTTTGGTAATGGTCAATATATTGGCATCGCGCTTTCATGCGGGTTGGGATTTGACCAAAGAAAAAAGATTTACCCTGAGCCAAGCTACCAAACGCCTGCTGAAAGAAACCCAAGAGCCGGTTGTGATTGATGTATATTTAAATGGAGAATTGCCAGCAGGTTTTCAAAAACTACGTGAAGCAACAAGGGAAAAATTACAGTCGTTTAAAAATATCGCCGGAGGAAAAACAACGTTTCGTTTTACAGACCCATTGGAAGGTGTTGCCGAGGGAGAGAAAGCCAAAGTAGTAGAAGCTCTATATAATAAAGGCGTAGAACCGATAGAGCTCAATGTGCAAGGAAAACAAAATGCATCTAAACAAATTATTTTTCCCTATGCCTTGGTGCGCTCCAATGGCAAGGAAACTGCCGTTCGGTTGCTGGAAAACCATTTCGGTATGACGCCCCTGCAAGTGCTGAACTATTCCGAAACATTGCTGGAATACAAGTTCGCCAGCGCCATTCACAACTTACAAAAAAACGGGAAGCCCCGCATCGCTTATGTAGTGGGCAACGGCGAGCAATTAGGTGTTCAGACCGTTGATCTTTTTCAAACACTGAGCAAATACTATAACCTTGATACCATCGATATTCACGACAATTATTTCATTGACGACAAACTTTACAATGCCATTATCATCAACAAACCCACGCTCACCTTTGATGATAAAGACAAGTTCAAGATGGACCAATATGTGATGCGTGGCGGCAAGGTGTTGTGGATGCTTGACCCACTGCATACGCCTGTTGACAGCCTGCAAGCTACCGGACAATTTATCACTACCGATTATAGTTTGAATCTCGACGACCAGTTGTTTAAATATGGAGTTCGGGTAAATAATGATTTGATAGAAGATGCTACCCAATGCAACCCGATACCGCTGATTACAGGTACATTGTCAAACGGACAACCGCAAATAGAACTTCGCCCATGGACCTTCTTGCCGGTATTCATACCAACATCCAAGCACGTTATAGTGAATAATATGGATGCCATCATGGGGAGGTTTGCCAGCAGTATAGATACCATCGAAAAAACGGGCAATACCAAAACGATACTACTGGCTTCATCCGGCTATAGTCGCTCTGATCCTGCCCCTGTACGGGTGAGCCTGAGCATGATACGATTTGACCCCGATGTGCGTTATTTCAACAAACCTTATCGACCCACCGCCGTATTGATAGAAGGTAGGTTCAATTCTGTGTTTGAAAATAGAATGGCTCCCTCCTTTTTGTCGGTGCTGAAAGATTCTTTGAAATATGCGTATAAGCCCACTACCGATAAAGACAATAAAATGATAGTGATTGCCGATGGCGACATATTCTTAAACGATGTATCACAAACCACCGGTATCGAAGAAATGGGGTATTGGAAATATTCGAAAGCGCGTTTTGCCAATAAAGAATTTTTGCTCAATTGCCTCGAATACCTAACCGACCCCAACAGCCTGCTGGAAGCGCGCTCCAAAGACGTTAAGTTGCGACTGCTGGATACGAAAAGAGTAGAAACAGAGCGGGTGAAGTGGCAAGTCATCAACATACTGGTACCGGTAGGGTTGGTACTTGTATTTGCTTCCGGTTATTTCTTCTTTAGAAAAAGACGCTACGAAAAGAAAGACTAATATTCGATTAACCACCAAAAGAGTTTATTCCCATAAATGCAAAAGACCTTACTATACTTGTTTCTGCTATTGCTGTTTGGCGGTGGTGTGTATTACTTTGTTTTCGATAAGGAAGAAGCCGCATTTCCTGAATCTGAAGCCGGCTTTCAAGTGAAAGATACCAATGCTATTGGCACCATCTTTTTATCGGTGCCGGCAGGGCAAAGTATCTTACTCAATCATACCGATAGCGGATGGATATTAAACAAGAAATATCCGGTATTACAACAAACGCTTTCTACGTTATTCACTACCCTTTATTTGCAAAAAGCCCTTTACCCAACACCTGAAAATGCGCACAACCGCGTTATTCGGCAAATGGCAGGCAATGGTATTAAAGTAGAATTGTATGATAGGAAAGGAAAAGAAATGAAAGTGTTTTATGTAGGGAGCGAGGTACACAACTATGAAGGTACAACTATGCTGATGCAAGGTGCCCAACGCCCGTATGTAGTGCGGATGGGCGAGTTCATTGGATTGATTAATTCGCGTTATAGTGTGGATATAGACAATTGGAGAGATCGAACCATCATTAATTTTCCTGTTAAAGACATCCATACTGTATCTATTACTTATCCGGATGCGCCACTCAATTCATTCACCGTAAAGCAAAACAATGGAAGTTATGATGTAGCCGTTGATGCCGGTATCAAAGGCACACAATCGGTCAATAACAGAAGGGTGAAATTATTTTTAGGATTTTTTCAGAACGTTGTTTGTGAAGGTTACATCAATGGAGAACAAAGACTGGACAGCATTATTGCCAGCGTACCCTTACGATGCGCTATTGATATTACCACCCAACAAGGAAGGCATCAGCATTTAGATGTATATTGGATGCCTAAAAGCCAAAGAAGTAAAAACACCGACACGTTAAGAGACCGTCAAGTACCGGTAGGGTTTGATATAGACCGATATTATGCAGTAGGCAATAATGGGCAAGATACGATGATAATACAAGAGTATTCTTTCAATAAAATATTCCGAAAAGCTTACGAATTTTACCAAAAAGATAAAGAAGTAGATGTAGTAGGGTTGGAAGGAACCAAATAAGATGGCAGACATAGCACAAATAGCTCGTTGGACCAATGCCTCCTTTCTCCGCCATGAAGGCGTGACAGAAATAGATGAGCTGGTGATAGACAGTCGCAAAATAGCCTATCCAGAACAAAGCATATTTATAGCCATCACCACTACTATACGTGATGGTCATTCCTTTTTGTCGGATGCTTACGATAGGGGCATACGCAATTTTATTGTAAGTCAACAAGTATCCCCTACTGATTTTCCTCAAAGCAATATACTGCTAGTGAAAGACACGCTGGCAGCCTTGCAACAAATAGCCGCACACCATCGCAAGCAATATGACATTCCGGTCATTGGTATTACCGGGAGCAATGGTAAAACGATTGTCAAAGAATGGTTGTATCAATTATTGGCAGAGGACAAGCAAGTGATAAAAAGTCCGCGTAGCTATAACTCACAGATTGGCGTTCCGCTTTCGGTGTGGCATATGGATCGGCAACATGAAGTAGCCATCTTTGAAGCCGGCATATCACAACCGGGGGAGATGAGCAAGTTGCAACAAATAATCTTGCCGACAATCGGCATCTTTACCAATATTGGCGAGGCACACAGCGAAGGGTTCCTCAACCAACGGCAAAAAGTAAACGAAAAACTGATTCTGTTTCGGCATATCAAAGAGTTGATTTATTGCAGCGATCATACAGATGTCAACGAAGCGGTAATACAGTATCGAAACCAACTGACCAATGAAGACAAAGAAGCAATGCGAGTATTTACATGGTCGCAGAAACATGAAGCTGACCTTCGTATTACACAGATTGCATCGCAACAAAACTATACCGAAATAACCGGTGAATACCGGCAAGAAACAGTAGAGATATCCATACCTTTTTCTGACCCGGCTTCTATTGAAAATGCTATTCACTGCTGGTGTTTACTCTTGTTATGGCAATACCAGCCGCAGGATATAGCTGCGCGCATGAAAAAATTGCATGCTATAAAAATGCGCTTGGAGTTACGCCATGGTGTGAATGAATGTACCCTCATCAACGATGTGTATAACTCTGACCTTACATCGTTGCATATAGCGCTTGACTTTCTCGAACAACAAAAGCAACATTTACGTAATACGGTTATCTTATCTGACATGTACCAGATGGGAAAAGCAGATGCAGATTTGTATGAAGATGTGGCATCCCTAATTATTCAAAAAAATGTTCAACGATTTATTGGGGTTGGGCCAGCGCTATATAAGCATCAACATTATTTTGCTGACCATCCGAAACTAAAGTCAATTTTCTTCAAGTCCACCGAAGAGTTATTGAAGAAGCTGCACCTGATACAATTTCATAACGAAACGATACTCTTAAAAGGCGCACGTGCATTCGCATTTGAAAAAGTAGCCATGATGCTGGAGCAAAAAGTGCATCAGACGGTACTATCCATAAATCTTTCTTCGCTCATTCATAACCTGAATACCTTTCGCACTGTAGTGAAAAGTCCGGTGAAGGTAATGGCGATGGTGAAAGCCTTTTCGTATGGTAGCGGCAGTTTCGAAATAGCTCATGCCTTGCAATATGCAGGTGTGGATTACTTGACGGTTGCCTATACCGATGAAGGAGTGAGCCTGCGCAAAGCCGGTATCAAAATGCCTATCATGGTGATGAGCCCCGACTGGTCTTCCTTTGATAGAATGATAGCATGGAAATTAGAACCTGAAATTTTTAGCCTTTCGTCGCTACATCATTTCTTGGAGATGGCTTCAACCTTGCAAGTAAAAGACTATCCCATACACATTAAACTGGATACCGGGATGCATCGCTTAGGGTTTGTAGAAAGCGAACTTAGCCAACTACTTCAACTCCTTCAACATGCGCCACAAGTCAAAGTGGCATCCGTATTCAGTCACTTGGCGGCCAGTGAAGACGTTACTTTAGATGGCTTTACCGAAGAACAAGCAGCCACCTTTCGACGCATGAGCCAAAAGCTCACAGAGTCTTTGCCTTATACTACTCTAAAGCACTTGTGCAACTCTGCCGCCATTGCAAGGCACACACATTTACATTTTGATATGGTGCGATTGGGCTTGGGGCTATATGGTATTGATGGCAGTGGTATTCTGCAAAACAAGCTACGCCAGATAAGCTCATTGACCACTATTATAGCTCAAATAAAAGAAGTGAAAACCGGTGAAACAGTAGGTTATGGAAGATTGGGCATGGCAGAGCGAGATATGCGTATTGCTACCATTTGCATTGGCTATGCAGATGGCTATCCACGTGCCTTAGGAAATGGCAAAGGACATGTACTCATTCATGAAAAAGAAGCACGAATTGTGGGAGCCGTATGCATGGATATGTGCATGGTAGATGTAACGGATATTCCGGAAGCTAAAGAAGGAGACAGCGTGCTGGTTTTTGGGCCACAGTTGCCTGTCACACAATTGGCACAATGGTCGGATACGATTTCGTATGAAGTGATGACCGGTATTTCGCAACGTGTAAAGAGGGTTTACCTCAACGAAGAGTAGTGTAATGAGATTTCGAGCAAGAACTATTTTCTATTCGTTGAGTTGTCATTTGTTCATTCAATTCAAAATTCTTTTCTTTTTATTGAATGCCTAGCAAATACATTTTTTATAAAAACCTCCTTCATCATATTAGGGCCAAATGACAAAATTGTAGACAGGTAGGCAATTTCATCAATATGTGAGAAGCCTAGGAATACAAGTGATTGAGATTTTTACAAGTGATGTAAATACCAATTATTGCTCATGAGGTGCGATAGCATTTTTCAAAAAATCCGGTTAACAGTTATAACCGGATTTTTTGAAATAAAAGACGAAGAAAATACTATTCCTTTTTGGTAAACTGTAACGAAGCCGTATTCCCATTTTTATGAAATAATAGTATATAATAGCTTCCATCTGCTAATCTTGATATATCCACTGATAGTAAGTCCGAAAGGATATTGCCGGACATTACTAACTTGCTATGAGCATCAATAATGTGGTAATTTGTGAAAGCGCCAACACCAGTAACCGTAATAGTTCCATTGGAAGGGTTCGGAAATAATATGTAGTTGTTTCGGATGTTTTCGAAGTTTAGTATGATTACTTCACTGTAATACGATTGACTGTTTTTTTCCTTTATCAACAAGCGATAATAGAGTTTTTTATTTACCCTGCCGGCATTTACATCCGTATAGTGATAATTGTTCTTAGTGCTATTTTGGGTTGAAAAGGTTTCGAGCGAATTGAATATTATCCCATCTTCACTACGCTGTAGCGTATAATTTAGGATGTTGTCTTCTTGATTACTTTCCCAATTCAGTTCACTATTTAATCCTTTCGTAGTTCCAGTTAGCTTGGTTAGTTTAATTGGCAATGGAAGATTATTGCCTGTAAAGCCGGCACCGCCACCAGAGAAACTATTGACCTTAAACTCTGCAAAGTGCCCATTGTTTGTAATGCTGCCGAGTACCCATGTAGTGTCTGTAGGTTGTGTACTATGCATGATGCTGATCACAGGAAGTGTTGCCCCAGCCCAATTGGTAGAAGGGTCGGGATTACCATTTAATAAGTGGTAAAGTATCAAATCTTGCATACTCTTCAGGTTAGAAAAGGAACCATTCACATCATTGTAATCTTGTGTATTGAAGTAAAAACGAACTCCCACTGCACTGGTAGGTTGGGTAGTAGGGGTTACTTCCCAAAAACGATGCATGGCATAATAGTTTGTACTATTACTAACCAATGGGCTTGTAATGTGCACTCCTAAATTATTTCCTGCGTTTATGGTTGCTGAATTTTTTACTGCAAACCCTGTACTCCCAATATTCCCTATACTGTTCCCATTTTTTTTCAATGATAAGAGCAAGATGTCATCTGCTTTATTACTTGAGTTGTTGGTATAGTAATAATGTGTCCAACCGCTTGTATCCATTACTTCCGCATTTGCTGTAAGATTGGTAACGCCTATTGCAGGTAAAATGCTAACAACCGGATAGATGGTCTCAGTAGCTGTGTCAGAGCAACCATATTGATTGGTAGCAATTATTGTAGCCGTAATTGTGTCGGCTGCGTTCATGATAGCTATTGTATAACCACTGTTGCCAAATATGTTGGATGTCCAATTGTGTGTCCTCCCCATTCCTGCAAAGCCAGTAGTGTCAATGATGGTTGCAAAGTTTACGGTATCTCCCAACCATGCATGAAGTATTGTATCATTTCCAAGGTTGATTCCATTATGTAGTCCAATGGTAATAACAACGGTGTCCATACATCCGAAAGAGTTGGTTGCTATGAGCGTGTACGTACCGGCACCGACTGCAGCAGGTGTACTTGTTCCCAACCATTGTGTAGTAAGGTTGCTGGTGTTTTTGAACTGCGTTAAATCGGTGGTGAATCCAGGGCAAACATTTGCCACTGTATCATTTCCCAAATTGGGTTTTGGATGTAGTCCAATTGTAATAACAACGGTGTCCATACATCCGAAAGAGTTGGTTGCTATGAGCGTGTACGTACCGGCACCGACTGCAGCAGGTGTACTTGTTCCCAACCATTGCGTAGTAAGGTTGATGGTGTTTTTGAACTGCGTTAAATCGGTGGTGAATCCAGGGCAAACATTTGCCACTGTATCATTTCCCAAATTAGGTTTTGGATGTAGTCCGACTGTTACAAAGGCAGTATCTTTAGAACATGCTATCCCTGTCTTTTCCACAGTTAAGCGATAGACTCCATTAGGTACAGATGTTAATGGAGGCATGGCGCCACCACCCATATTGGTCCAATTGACAATGTTAAAAGGAGCGGTATTGTAAAACATACTGATATCGGTGGTGAATCCAGGGCAAACCATTGTGGATATATCTGCACCTAGTGTTACTTCATATTTTATCTTGTATTGAAAACACGCGGTTGCGCCAGTCATTCTGAAATAAAATGTGTCTCTCGCCGTGCAATAGAAATCTAAGGTGTCATATTTAGTAACACCTGGATTAAGGTGTCCGGGAAAATGTTGGTAAACTTGTGATTGGTTTTTATCCAACAGTTGGAAATAGACGTATTGGTAATTGCTGGAAGATGTATTTTTGCTTTCCAAATACACCCTTAAAGTGCCATCGGATGGTATGTATGATTTGAAGTAATCATCTTGGTCAGTACCACCCGCTCCGCTATGAGCAGTATATCTTATTTTGCCAACTATAGAATCAGTAGCATTAAAATATATCGCATTGGCAAAAGATTCATTACCGGAAGTGTCAATATGAAGTGGCGTGTAATTAATCATTTCATATTTTATCTTGTATTGAAAACACGCGGTTGCGCCAGTCATTCTGAAATAAAATGTGTCTTTCGCCGTGCAATAGAAATCTAAGGTGTCATACTTAGTAACACCTGGATTAAGGTATCCGGGAAAATGTTGGTAAACTTGTGATTGGTTTTTATCCAACAGTTGGAAATAGACGTATTGGGAATTGCTGGAAGATGTATTTTTGCTTTCCAAATACACCCTTAAAGTGCCATCGGATGGTATGTATGATTTGAAGTAATCATCTTGGTCAGTACCACCCGTTCCGCTATGAGCAGTATATTTTATTTTACCAATAATAGAATCAGTAGCATTAAAATATATCGCATTGGCAAAGGTTTCATTCCCGGCAGTGTCAATATGAAGGGGTATGTTATTAATCATTTCATATTTTACCTTGTATTGAAAACATGCGGTTGCGCCAGTCATTTGGAAATACATCGTGTCTTTTGCCCTACAGGGGAAGTCCAAGGTGTCGTATTTAGTAACACCTGGATTAAGGTATCCGGGAAAATGTTGGTAAACTAGTGATTGGTTTTTATCCAACAACTGGAAATAGACGTATTGGGAATTGCTGGAAGATGTATTTTTTCTTTCCAAGTACACCCTTAAAGTGCCATCGGATGGTATGTATGATTTGAAGTAATCATCTTGGTCAGTACCGCCTGTACCGGTATTTGCAGTATATTTTATTTTGCCAACGATAGAATCAGTAGCATTAAAATATATCGCATTGGCAAAGGTTTCATTCCCAGCAGTGTCGATATGAAGGGGCGTGTAATTTATTATTTCATATTTTATCTTGTATTGAAAACATGCGCTTGCGTTAGTCATTTGGAAATACATCGTGTCTTTTGCCCTACAGGGGAAGTTCAAGGTATCGTATCTTGTCATTCCTGAATTGACGTATCCGTTGTAATCATAATAAACTTGTGATTGATTTTTATCCATCAACTTGAAGTAGAAATATTGGGAATTATTGAGAGATGTGTTGGTACGCTCTAAATAAATTCGAATAGTTCCGTCAGACGGTAAGTTGGTAACGAAAAAATCGGAAACGTCACCAGAGCACCCTATAGTACCCATTACTTGTATACTGCTCCCAAAATAATTGGCAGCAGCAAAGCTTCCATTAGGTTCTACCTCGTTTTGTTGGGCGAAGCCACATTGTTGCGTAATAGCAACAAAAAACAGTAAAGTAATAATGTTTTTCATGTTTATTGCTTTTTTAATGTGGATAAAAAATACATATTCAAATCATCGAAAAATAATTATATTACGATACAAGTTACACTGTTATTTTTAATTATTATAATTTTATTTTATACGCATGCACATTATCATGACTAATTTTTTTACACTTTGTATAGTGAAGTAATAAAAAGGAGGTAGCGTGATAGGTAATCTAGTTTTTTTCGTATTTCGGCATAGCATGTGTAGTACTTATACAAGCTTGCAACATTCTCTCTTTAAGCACTGCTAAGTATTATTTGTAAGGATTATGCATCACAATAGGCAATTCTTTGGAACTGTTTTATTACATAACAACCCCAAAATATTATCTTGTGTAATACAGATTTCGTACTCTTTGACCCTCTAACAATAATCAATAGTTATTTCTCGTTCGCCTATAAGAATTTTCATTACTTATTCTTGTATTAATACATTTTTACTATTTTGTAACATAATAAAACGATGCTAGCGTCCGTTATTACGTAGTAAACAAAAAATGCAATATGGGAAAAACATTACACCGCACTTCGAAGATAAATGCTGCTAAATCTTCCAAACCACCGTCATTACCTTCTGGCAATAATAGTTTGGATGATTTGATGGAGGAACTACAGCCATTTTTGAATCAGGCGAAAAAACAATTGCTGTCACCGGGTGATGCGCTGATAAAATCTATTATCAAAAAGTCGTCACGTTAATTCAAACACGGTGATTTCGGGGAGAATGCCCAATCGACCCGGATATCCCAGAAAGCCAAAACCTCTATTGACATACAAATGCTGCTTACCATATTGGTATAAGCCTGCCCATTTTTTATATACAAATTGGGAAGGACTCCACTTCCATCCAGGAATCTCTACGCCGAATTGCATACCATGTGTATGCCCGCTGAGGGTAAGATCGATATCGGGATATTGAGAGATGACTTGTGCATCAAAATGGGAGGGGTCGTGCGATAATAATATTTGGAAAGGGACATTTTTCTCCGGCAAGCCATTGTACGCTTTTGCCATATCTCCGTATTTGGGAAAGTGTGCTTTGTCGCTCCAGTTTTCAATACCGATGATAGCTATTTTATCGGTTCCTTTTTCAAGAACAATATGCTCATTCATCATCAACCGCCATCCCATAGCGCCATGCATACTTTTTAAGGCTTCCAAGTTTTGCTGTTTCTCTTCCGGCGAATTCCAAGAGGCATAGTCTCCATAATCGTGATTGCCCAAGGTGGCATATACTCCCAATGGTGCAGTGAGTTGTCCAAACATGGAGATATATGGCTTCATTTCTACAGCGCGGTCATTGACCAAATCTCCGGTAAAAAAAAGGATGTCTGGTTGCTCTTGCAGGATTAAATCGATACCTTTTTGAACGGCTTCTTTATTATCAAAACTACCCGAATGAATGTCGGATATCTGCACCATTTTCATTCCTCTAAAAGAGGAAGGCAAGTTATTGAAATGAAGTTTTACCCTCCGCACTCGGTACTGATATCGATTGGTGATGCCATACACAAACCCTGTGATGGACAATCCTCCTAAGAGTAAAGCCAGTCTTTTTAAGAACACTGAACGAGTGATGCCTTCTCCATCCGGAATAGGAAGGGCTGCTTGCGAAGCCGGAAAGTAGCGTGTAGCAAGCAATAGAAAGAGACGGCGCACGTCATCAAAAGCCATAATAGCCAACATTAATAATTTACCAATAGTCAATCCAATGGTAAAGGCAATAGTTATGTTTCGAAAAGCGTTGGGGAAATGCCCCCATCCCAGCTTGCGAAACAGGGGAATGCACACCCACGCCATCACCGTGAGCAATAAGTACAACGCCAGCAACCATCCGCGCCCGGGCGAAGGCACGGTGCGGAGCACCGAACGTACGAGTATAAAACTATATACTTCGGCTGCTAATAAAATAATGGCAATAATGGTAAATCGTAGTGACATGGAATATCAATATTTCAAAAACTCTTCAATCTGATGAGCAATAGCATTGGCTGTAGCCGGTATCAGCAGGTTGCCCTTTTCATCAATTTCTTCTTTTATTTTCGATAAGGGTATTTTATTATACAGTACATTCATACGCAGGTAATGAAGGATATTGGTCATGTGCTCAATACCACGAAGATTGCCGCCTCTACCATCTGCTACGCCTACCATTGCTGCTTTTTTGTACCACCAACATTGGCGTATATCGGTATTGTCGATAAGCAGTTTTAATATACCCGGAAAACTGCCATTGTATTCGGGCATTACAAACAAAAATTTCTCTGTAGGAATCAGCAGTTCGTTTTCTAATTTCAATAGAATCTCTCCACGTTCCCAAACCGGTAGCTGCTCCAAAGAAATGAGGTGCACATCTGCTCCACGCTTTTGTATCTCGTTATAATAATACTGCGCCACCCTAAGGGTCATGCTGTCTTTTCTATTGGTGCCGGATATTACTGTTACCATCTAAAAGGAATAAAGGGCACAAAGGTAAATCCAAAAATGACAACCATTTCCCAATAACTTGTTGTAATCAACAACCCTCCTGAACGTATTGTGTGCAGCAGATGCAACTACAATCTTTTGGAAATTGAGGCGGTGTGATTGAGATTTGCAACCTCATGCAACCCCAAGGAAAAATTATCAACGACCCTGTATATGGATTTCTGCATTTTGCTGAGCCGGAAGTTCGGTCTGTCATAGAACACCCGTGGTTTCAGCGGCTGCGGCATATCAAACAAATGGGCATGTCGCATTTGGTGTATCCCGGTGCGGTACATACGCGCTTGCATCACTCGTTGGGCGCTTGTCATCTGATGGGAAAAGCCTTGGAAGTGCTGAAGCAAAAAGGAGTATCATTGAGTCGTGAAGACTGTACTGCGGCGCGTTTAGCCATTCTGCTGCACGATATCGGGCACGGTCCTTTTTCTCATGCTTTAGAAAGTTCATTGGTGGAGGGCGTAACGCACGAAATGCTTTCGGCTATGATGATGCGTCGTATGAATGAAGAAATGGACGGCAAGCTGACGGATGCTTTAGAAATTTTCGACCACGCATATCCCAAAAAATATTTACATCAGTTAGTGTCCGGGCAATTGGATGTAGATCGCATGGACTACCTTAATCGGGATAGTTTTTATACCGGAGTATCAGAAGGTATTATTGGCTACGACCGTATTTTGCAAATGTTGACCGTTGTCAATAATGAATTGGCAGTAGAGGAAAAAGGCATTCAATCGGTAGAGAAGTTTATTATTGCTCGCCGGTTAATGTATTGGCAAGTGTACCTCCATAAAACCTCTTTGGGCGCGGAGCTGTTACTCTCTCGTGTGCTGAAACGAGCCAAAGAGCTGGTTCAGGAAGGCAATACACTCTTTGCTACGCCAGCCTTACACCATTTTCTATCCCATCGGTTGACACAAAAAGACTTTGAAGAAGATCCAAGGCATCTTGCCTTATTTGCCTCTTTAGATGATGCCGAAATTTTTACTGCTATCAAAATGTGGCAATCGGCAGAAGACCCTGTTATTGCTACCCTCAGCCAAATGCTCGTACATCGCAGGCTATACAAAACCCAATTGAGTTCTCAACCCTTGGATGAACTATTGGAAGCGAAAGTGAATGAATTCAAAAAATATTTTCCGCAATTTTCCAATGAAGTTATTCCCTATTTCGTCTTTACAGGAGTAACCCAGAATAGCGCTTATAATATTGATGATGAAAAAATCGTTATTGCCATGAAAAACGATACGATAAAAGACATTTCTGAAGTGGATAATGCGCTAGTGACACAGGCTTTGGCGCAGTCGATACACAAAAATTATATTTGCTATACGGTTTCAAATAATCACATTTTATAAATAATATTATTTCTATTTTTGCGTTGTTTTTCTAGCTAAAAAAATTCCCCATATTCTACATGCAGTTCACCGCTTTGCAAATAGCCACCTTAATAAAAGGTACATTAGAAGGTAATCCTGAAGTAAAAGTCAGCAAGGTGTCTAAAATTGAGGAAGCGATAGAAGGCAGCCTCAGTTTTGTAGCCAATCCGAAGTATGAAGAATACCTTTATAGCAGTAAGGCAAGCGTTATCATTGTGAATGAATCGTTGAAGTTGGCAGCACCGGTATCGGCTACCCTTATCCGCGTAGCAGATGCTTATATGGCCTTTGCACTGCTCTTGGAGAAATACAATGAGATGGTCTCAAATGCCGGTAAAAATGGGATTGAACAACCTTCTTATGTTTCTAAAACAGCTTCAATAGGGAAGGATGTGTACATAGCTGCTTTTGCTTATATCGGGGAGAATGTAATCATCGGCGACCGAGTGAAAATATATCCGGGATGTTATATCGGTGATAATGTGGTGATAAATGAAGATTCCGTATTGTATTCAGGGGTGAAGATATACAATGAATGCTCGGTTGGGAGCCGCGTGTTTATACATTCAGGGTGTGTCATAGGCGGAGATGGGTTCGGCTTTGCACCGTTGAATAATGGCAGCTATAAAAAAGTACCACAAATTGGTAATGTCATCATTGAAGACGATGTAGAAATTGGTGCCAATACTACGATTGACCGAGCTACAATGGGCTCCACTTATATCCGTAAGGGTGTAAAACTGGATAACCTAATTCAAATAGCACACAATGTAGATATCGGTGAGAACACCGTTATTGCTGCACAAACGGGTGTTTCGGGTAGCACTAAGATTGGAAAAAATTGTGTCATTGGTGGACAAGTGGGTATTGTAGGGCATATACACATTGCCGATGGTACTAAGATAAATGCGCAGAGCGGCTTGTCGAAATCGGTACTTGAAGCTAATCAGGCGCTCAACGGGTCACCCGCATTTGATTATAAAAGTTCTTTACGAAGCCAAGCCGTATTCAGAAACTTACCTGAATTAAACCAACGCATCATGAAGTTGGAAGAAACGATCGCGCAACTAGCTGCGCTGGTAAAACAAGACATATCCATTAACGAATAGCCCTTATCACGTTCTGCACAATAGGGTTGCATTACTGCTCCATCGTCATTCATAGTTGAACGGTGCCATCGCCACTATAGTTATATAGTAGTACCTTCGCTGAAACAATAAAATCTCTTCACGTTATTTTCCGGTAAATATGTATTTTCACCTCCGGAAGTTCACTGAAAATTTTTTTACATTTTGCAGAAACAGACACAATCTTCAAACCAACACACGCTTAAAAACCACATTTCCTTATCCGGTGTAGGATTGCATACCGGCGCTGCTGTGACGATGACTATGAAGCCGGCGAACCCCGGCATGGGTATTCGTTTCCAACGAATGGATTTGCCGGAGCAGCCCATCGTAAAAGCTGATGCGGATTACGTAGTAGACACTTCAAGAGGTACTACCCTAGAGCAGCATGGCGCACGAGTGAGCACGATAGAGCACTTGCTCGCAGCCTTAGTGGGCATGGGCATAGACAATGTGTTGATCGAATTAGACGGGCCGGAAGTACCTATTATGGATGGTAGTTCTATTGATTTTATCAAAGCGATAGAAAAAGCCGGTGTAGAGGAACAGGACGCTCGACGCATCGTGTACACCATCGATCAAAACATACATTATTACGACCCGGTTAAGAATGTAGATATGCTGGCAGTGCCGGCTAATGAGTATCAAGTAACGGCAATGATAGATTTCAATTCGCCGGTATTGGGTACACAACATGCGGCATTGAAAAATATTGCAGAGTTCAAGAAAGAGATTGCTCCTTGCCGCACCTTTTGCTTCTTGCATGAGTTGGAATACTTGTTGGCAAATAACTTGATAAAAGGTGGTGATATCAGCAATGCCATCGTAGTAGTAGATAAGCCTGTAAGTGAAAAAGAATTGGAGCGATTGGCACAGGTCTTCAACAAGCAAAAGATAGAAGTGAAGCAAGAAGGAATATTGAATAATATTCAACTGCACTTTACCAACGAGCCGGCACGACATAAACTGCTGGATGTAGTGGGAGATTTAGCCCTTGTAGGCGTACCCATCAACGCACACATCTTTGCCAGTCGCCCGGGGCATGCCACCAATGTGGAATTTGCAAAGAAAATAAAGCAATACATAAAGAAAAACAAACATCTGGCGGATATTCCTCAATATGACCCAAACCAACCGCCGATTTACGACATCAATCATATCGAAAAATCGCTGCCGCATAAGTACCCATTTTTGCTGGTAGATAAGATTATCGAATTGTCCGACCATCATGTAGTAGGTGTGAAAAATGTCACTTTCAACGAACAGTTTTTTCAGGGCCACTTTCCCGGAAACCCAGTGATGCCCGGCGTATTACAACTAGAAGCGTTGGCACAAGCCGGAGGTATTTTAGCTTTAAACAACTATACCGATCCGGAAAACTACGATACTTATTTTTTGAAAATTGATAAGGCCAAATTCAAGCAAAAAGTAATACCGGGAGATACCCTAATATTGAAGTTGGAGTTGATGAACCCCATCCGCCGTGGTATTTGTGAGATGAGAGGGCAAGCCTATGTAGGTAATAAACTGGCAACCGAAGCAGAATTGGTTGCACAAATTGTAAGAAAAGATAAAAAATGATTCATCCACTTACCTATATTCATCCGGAAGCCAAGATTGGAGCTAATGTAAAAATAGATCCTTTTACCACCATTCATAAAAATGTGGAAATAGGAGAAGGAACTTGGATAGGTTCTAATGTGACGATTATGGAAGGAGCGCGTATAGGCAAGAATTGTCGCGTATTCCCTAGTTCTGTCATTTCCGCTATCCCTCAAGACCTGAAGTATAAGGGTGAAGAAACCTTGACCATTATTGGCGACAATACTACCATTCGTGAATGTGTAACCATCAACCGAGGTACTAACGACCGTTTTAAAACACAAATAGGCAACAACTGCCTCATAATGGCCTACTCACACATAGCGCATGACTGTATCATTGGCAATAATTGTATTTTTTCCAATAATACCACCCTGGCCGGTCACATCACCGTTGGCGACAATGTAGTGTTGGCGGGGCTTACGGCAGTGCAGCAGTTCGTTCGTATTGGCTCTTATGCCTTTGTTACCGGAGGGTCATTAGTTCGTAAAGATGTGCCTCCCTTTGTAAAAGCCGCGAGAGAGCCTCTTTCATATGTTGGGGTCAATTCGGTTGGGCTTAAGAGAAGAGGGTTTACGTTAGACAAGATCAATCATATCTTGGATATTTACCGTATCCTCTTCGTAAGAGGGTATAACATTTCGAAGGCACTCAGCATCATAGAAACGGAAATACCCGTTACGGATGAGCGAGATGAAATACTCACCTTTATCAGAGAACCGGGTAGAGGCATCATGAAAGGATATGCCCGTCGTCATAATGAAGATATCTCTTGAGCAAGCGGGTAAAAAATTTTACCGTCATTGGATTTTTAGAAACATACATGCTACTTTTTTAGCACCGCAACGCTATGCCTTGTTGGGTGCCAATGGCAGTGGAAAAAGTACACTGATGCGCCTGCTCGCCGGAATGCAAGCACCCACCACCGGAAAAGTGGTGCATGAGTACAATGGAAAAGTGGTAACCGAAAATAGTTTATTTCCTTTGGTATCGTATTGTGCGCCGGGTATGGATATCATTGAAGAAATGAACTTGCATGAGTTTCTTCAATTTCACTTTACTCATAAGCGCCCCCTGCTGCCCATTGCGGAAATGATACCCCTCATAGGTTTGGAAAAAGCCGCAGGAAAGCTCATTGGCGAATACTCTTCCGGAATGAAACAACGAGTAAAACTGGCGCAAGCTATTTTTGCAGATACCCCTTTGCTACTACTGGATGAGCCATGCACCAATTTGGATGATGCAGGTGTGGCGCAATACCATCGCTGGGTGAAAGATTTTACTCAAAACCGTCTTGT
This sequence comes from Bacteroidota bacterium, assembly GCA_029573235.1. Lineage (GTDB taxonomy): Bacteria > Bacteroidota > Bacteroidia > Chitinophagales > Chitinophagaceae > JAFIGV01. The sequence goes on along the minus strand of JAKQGX010000003.1, from coordinate 26,455 downwards.
CATCGTTGCTTCTAACGATGAAAGAGAATATGAATATTGCCATGAGCGATGGGAAGTTAACGCTTGGAAATAGCGTTAGTGAACGAACAAAGAACGCAATTCGCCTGCTTCATCCGGTTTCATTTTACCTCCTAGTATCAACCGCAATTGTCTTCTCCGCAAGGCGCCATCAAACATCTTGATTTCTTCATCTGTCTCCGGTACAATGGGGGCTACTTGAATGGGTTTTCTGTTATCATCTAATGCTACAAAGGTGAAATACGCTTCGTTGGTGATAAACTTTTCTTTTGTTTGCAAGTTTTCGCCCCATACTCGCAAAAAGACTTCCATTGACGTATTGAAAGAGCGGCTAACACGGCTTTCGATAGTTACTAAATTGCCCAACTGAATCGGTTTGCTGAAGGATACATTATCTACCGATGCGGTTACTACCGGACGATTGCAATGGCGCATGGCAGAAATAGCGGCACTAATGTCCATCATGTGCATGAGCCTACCCCCCATGAGGTTGCCTAAGGTGTTGGTATCATTGGGGAGTACTATTTCACTCGTTATATTGTAAGTGTCGCGAGGATATTTGGATTCCATAAAATGAATTTAATCGCGCAAAGGTAGTGCAGAACGGCTACTTGTTTTGAGTTGTGCATAAGTTGTGCATTTCGCATGTGATACTAATTAATGCCGTGATGTTATTCGAAGCAATGCTTGTAATTTTAGAAAATATAAAATATGTGCTTATGTTATGGAGAACATTTAACGGTGCGATTATTAAACAACCTGTAAAAACTGCAGTAGAAAGCACGATAAAGAAGGTAACGGAAGAAGGCTACAAGTTGAAAGTGTGTATAGGCACCGATTCCCAAGTGCGTGGTCGGGAAACAGAGTTTGCAACGGTGATTGTTTTTCTTCGAGAGAAAAGAGGCGGCTTCATGTTTATTTGTAATGATAAAACCACACATCAATATTCCGTCAAAGAACGAATGTTGGTAGAGGTTGCCAAAAGTATTGAAATTGCCTACGAGCTTTGCGACCTTTTCAATCGGTACGATGTGGACATGGAAGTACATGCAGATATCAATACCAACCCGCAGTTTAAAAGCAATGAAGCACTGCGTGAAGCAATGGGCTATATCATCGGGATGGGCTTTGCCTTTAAAGCCAAACCGGAAGCATTCGCCAGCAGTTGCTGTGCCGATAAAGTAGTATAGAAGCAATTGCTTATTATACATTACAAGCGATGTGTTTTGCCAACATCATCTCATCGGTACTGCATTATTTATCGCGCCATTCATACACATTTACCCTGCCGATTTTTCCTATCTTGTCTTCTTATTTTAAGAATGACATTATGCGCCTATTACATACTGCCGATTGGCATTTAGGAAAACGGTTAGGACCGCATCTTCGATTGGCAGAGCAGCAAGCGGTATTGGAAGAGATTTGTCAAATTGCCGAAGCGCAATCGGTGGATATGGTGGTGGTAGCCGGCGATCTTTTTGACAACAACAATCCCTCTGCGGAAGCCATAGAACTACTGTACAAAACATTGAAACGGCTAACGCGAAATGCCACGGTTCCGGTAGTGGCTATTGCCGGCAATCATGATTCGCCCGACCGTATCAATATGGCAGATGTATTGGCTCGAGAAAATGGCATTATCTTCATTGGGCAGCCCACTGATACCGTACCCATTTTTGACTTAGCCACCGGCATCCGATTGCAACAATCTACAGTTGGTTTTTTTGAAATCACCTTACCGACCGTTCCATTTCCGATACGTGTGTTGCATACTGCTTTCGCAAACGAAGTGCGGCTGAAGGAATATTTTGGTGAAGACAAACAAACCTCTTTACAAGAAAGCCTTGCCCGCAAATGGGAAACATTAGCCACTGATTATTGTAATGCTGATGGTATAAACATTCTAACGACACATTTGTATGTATTAAAACAGGGTGGGGAAGTGTTAGAAGAGCCGGAAGGAGAGAAGCCATTGAATATAGGCAATGCAGATGCGCTGTATAGCCATTCCATTCCCAGTACTGTTCAATACGCTGCCTTAGGACATTTGCATCGTTGTCATGATGTAGGTATCCATCAACCGGTGGTGTATAGCGGGTCGCCTTTGTGCTATTCTTTTTCGGAAGCAGGGCAACAAAAGTCGGTATCCATTATAGAGATAACACCGGGTACTCTTGTACATCAAACCATTATTCCACTATATTCCGGAAAGCCTTTGAAACGAAAAACAGTGTATTCCTTTTCCGAGGCTATTGAGTGGCTGGAAGCAAATCAAAATAGTTGGGTAGAGCTGACAATAGTTAGCGATACGTTCTTACAAACGCAAGAACGAAAGCAATTGTATCAAACACATCAAGGCATTATTCACCTGATTCCAAAAGTGCTGGAAGATGCTGAGGAGAACACCACGATGAAAGAAGTAAACCTCGAACAAGATATCGATACCTTGTTTAAGGATTATTTTAAATCGAGGCATAACGGGCAAGAACCAAACGACGAAATCATACACATATTCCACGAAATTGTAAACAGCTGAGATGATACCTTTACGATTAGCACTCGAAGGACTATATTCCTATCAAGAACGACAAGTAGTAGACTTTTCCCGATTGACTGATGCCGGATTGTTTGGCATATTTGGTTCCGTGGGTTCCGGAAAATCGTCAATTCTTGAAGCCATTACATTTGCCCTCTACGGAGAAACAGAAAGACTAAACCAAGCTGATAAACGAGGGTACAATATGATGAACCTTCGCTCCAACCGTTTGTACATAGAGTTTGATTTTCTTAATTATGAACAGCGGAAATATAGAGTAGTGCGTGAAAGCAAACGAAGTAAAAAAAACTTCCAAAAAATTACGCCAACCCCTACTGTATGGTATGAATGGCAACAAGAAAGTTGGGTGCCTTTGGGAGAGGAGCGTGTAGAAACCATTGTAGGTCTTAGTTATGATAATTTCAAACGAACCATCATTATTCCGCAAGGGCAGTTTAAAGAATTTTTAGAATTGGGTGCCGCACAACGTACCGGCATGATGAAGGAGATTTTTCAATTACACCGTTTCGATTTATCGGATAAAGTGTCCATGCTCACAGCGAGCAACAAATCGGAACTAGACCTTTTAGATGGCGAATTGAAATCGCTTGAAGGTATTGATGAAGCATTGCTGTCTCAAAAAAACTTGGAGCAGCAACAATTGGAAGAATCCGTTTCGTTACGGCAAAAGGCATTTGAAAAAGAGTCAGAAAAATGGCAACAACTAAAGCTTCTAAAAAATGATTTTGTGCAATGGCAACAGCAAAAAGCCACATTAGAATCGTTAGCACCCAAACAAGCGCATTATGAAGAAATGCAACAGCGTATTGACTTGTATGAGCGCATCCAACGCGATTTTGAAATGCCGATACGTCATTTAGAAAAACAAGAAAGTCAATTAGCCGAAACAATATCTCAACTACATGCCACAACGGAGAAGCTAATAAATGAACAAGGTATTCTCCAGAATAACGAAGCGCAGTTGGCGCAGTTGGCACCTTATTACCAACAAATAAAACAGAAGCGGCAAGAGGAAGAAGATTTAGACATGCTGTGCAAGATAGCGATAGCGCGTCGAGCATTAGAGGAACTGCATCAACGAACCGTAAAGGGAGAAGAAGCCCTACAAGTAGTAGTAAAGCATATCGCCGACTTACATAACAAAATAGAAGCAGAACAATTCATCATTGCACAATTGAAACCCCAGAAGATAGAACCACAGCGCTTATTAGCGATTACGACTTGGTTTCAAAAAAATCGACAACTGGAAGATGATTTCAAAAAACAACAAGCGAAAGGAGAGCAGTTGCAGCAAGAAGTTGCTACGATTCAACAGGAGTTAAGCACGTGGACGATACATGCTAATAGCGTTGAAAAAGAATGGGAGCACCGACTACAAGGTTGGCAGCAACAAAAAGAAACGATGCTGCAACAGAAATACCAATTCGATGCACAGGCACAATTATCTGAATTTGCCAGAAAGTTGCAAGAGGGTGTTCCCTGCCCCTTATGTGGTTCTGAGCACCACCCATCTGTGCTATCCGTACAGGATACTACAGCGGATAGAACTGCTTGGGATGTAAGATGGAAGGCATTGGAAGAAGCAGAAAAAATAGGACAGAAAGAATATTTAGAAGCACAACGTTGGGTTGAACGTATGCATATTACAGAGCGACAAATACAGGAGCAACAACAACTTTTTGCCGATATACAAATGGATATAAACACGCACCGGGCGCAGTTTTCGTGGAATGAGTTTGATGCAGCATGTCCGGATGAGTTTTATCAGGCACAAAAAAAATCACTTGAAATAGAGCAGCAGTTGGATGCCACAGTAGCAAGGATAGAGCAGTTGCGACAAGAAAAAGATGCTGCCGAAAAGACAAGAGAAAAATATCAAAATGCACTGGAGTCATTTCGATTGAAAGAACATGCAGAGCGTTCGCTGATACAGTCATTGCAGTCGAATATGAAGGTGTTGCAAGCAGAAGATTACATCACCTCATCGCCTGAAACATTGCAAGCACAACGGCAAACATTAAAACAAGAAAACGATCGTGTAGAAAGTACTCATGAATCACTCACAGCAAACAATCATAGTTTATCCAATCAAATTACTGCCATCCAAACGAAGGCTGATATATTACAGACTCAGCGTCTGCAATTGGAAGCTTCGATACGCACGTCACTATTGGAACTGGAAGAAATGATTTCCAAAACAAAAATGGGGCACTTGGATCAAGTGAAGAAATTCTTGCGATGGGAGTTTGATATAGAAAGCACGCGAAAGGAGATTGCGCAATTTCACATTCAATGGGAAACCCTAAAAACAACGATTGCAGCATTGCAAGAAAAGCTCGAAACTGCGGCTTTTTCGGAAGCGCAGTATCAACAACAAGAGCTATTGATAACCGATTTGGAGCAGCAACTAAATGCTTTTAACGAACAAAATGCCGTAGCCAAAGCAGAAGTGAGCCGCTTGTCAGCCGCATGGGAGCAGAAGCAACGATTGATAGCAAAGCGGACTACGTTATCCGTACGGGAAAGAAACTTGAAAACCATGCACCACTTGTTTAAAGCTGCCGGTTTCGTTCAGTATGTTTCTTCTGTGTACTTGCGCCATTTGTGCACTGTAGCCAATCGTCGCTTCCAACGGATGACACGCAACCAGTTGAGACTACAAATGAACGACAACAACGATTTTGAAATTATTGACTACCTCAATGAAGGTCGCAGTCGTAGCCTCAAAACCTTGTCGGGGGGGCAAATGTTTCAAGCATCGCTATCATTGGCATTAGCATTAGCCGAAAGTGTACAGTCGATGGCCTTGTCCGACAAAACATTTTTCTTTATTGACGAAGGGTTTGGAACACAAGATGCCGAATCGGTCAACATCATTTTCGAAACCTTATTGCATCTTAACAAAGAAAATAAAATAGTGGGCATCATCTCTCATGTAGAAGAATTGAAAGAACGCATTCCGCAATCCCTCACCATCATCAATGACAGCGAAAAAGGAAGTCTTATAAAAATGGATTAACCTTCTGTAGTAATCGAGTGTGATGATAAAAGAAAAGGAACAGACGCCTGCATGGGTAGCTGTTCCTTTTGATGTTTTCTACTTAAAACGGTTGCTTATGATGCATTGGGTATTTCTACCAGTTGCCAACTATCGAATCCTAATAGGTCTTTCATTTGTGCGCCTACTTCGGTTTCCATCAACCAGTTTTTTATTTTCTTAAAGCGATCGTTAGAACTTTCATCTTCTTTGAAAGCCGGTGCCAGCGCACTTAGTTGGTCGTACATCCATTTAGTAGCCGGCGACAATTTGTTTTCATATCCTAAATAGGAAATTGCTTGAATGATAGCCAATGCATGTACCGACAACACTTCGAAAGAGTTTTCGATAACGCGGGCACACATTTGCGCCGCATTGCAACCCATGCTTACAATATCTTGGTTGTCGTTGTTGTTGGAGATGCTATGGATATACATGGGGTTGCTCAGGGTTTGGTTTTCGGCTACATTGCTCACTGCCGGGTATTGCATTCCTTGCACACCAAAGTTCAACCCTAGCTGTCCGAGATTGATGAAGGGAGGAAGTTTTTTATTCAGGTGTTGGTTGAGCAAAAAGTTCAATTGACGTTCTGCCAACATGGATAGTTTCGTGGTGGCAATTTTAAGTTTATCCATTTCCAATGCGGTGTAGTCACCATGGAAATTACCACCGTGAAAAATGTTTTTATTTTCTTTATCAATTACCGGATTGTCGTTTACAGAATTAAGCTCGGCGGTGATGACACGGGCTACATTTTCTATCGTTTCATATACAGGCCCGAGTATCTGTGGCACACAGCGCAGCGAATAATATTCTTGTACTTTGTCTTCGATAACATGCTCCGTAATCTTTTTGTTGTAAAGATGCTCGTGTCGCTTACGCAGCAGACCGCTTTTCTTTGAAATAGCCCGCATGGCTTTTGCAACCATTTGTTGTCCCGGATGCAGTTTCACTTGGTTCAGCTCTTCTGAAAAATGATCGTCATAGGCTTGCATGATTTCATTTACCATGAGCGAGAAAAGGATTTGCCCTGTAATCAGTTTGCGCGCATGCAATACATTGATGGCTCCAATACCGGTCATGGCAGAAGTACCGTTTAGTAAACCCAACCCTTCTCTGATATGCACTTCAAGCGGTTTTATTTGCAGGGTTTCATATACGGTGCTCGCTTTTACTACAGCGCCTTTAAACCAAAATTCTCCTTCGCCAATCAAGCCTAAAGCGAGGTGTGCCAACTGTACCAAATCGCCACTAGCGCCTACACCACCATGAGCATAGATGCAAGGATAGGCTTCGGCATTCAAGAGTTTTACCATTAGTTCAATGGTGTCAATGTGAACACCACTATAACCTAACAAGAGCGTATTCATCCTTGCCAATAAAGTTGCACGACACTGTTGCTCACTCAATATTTGCCCCATGCCGGAACTGTGGCTGCGTATCAGGTTGTACTGAAGGGCTTTCCTGTCGGCATCTTCAATGCGGTACTGAGCCATAGGTCCAAAACCTGTGTTGATACCATATATTAATTTATCATTGGAAAATGCAGCGAGGAAGTCATGGCTGTCAGCAGCATTTTGCAAGGCTTCCGGGGTAATTTGCAGCGGCTCTTTTTGCAGCACGATTCGTTCAAATGCAGCTAGGTCTAAGGATTTGGCGCTTAAGCTAATCATATTACGTTTCAATTGAGGAGTGCAAAAGTAATAAATCATAAGAGAAACAGATTTATTACAATTGTGTTATTCAAATAGGTAAAAGAAGGCAGCTATTCTTTGGACGCCGTTTCGTTTTTTAGTTGTGCCATTACCCACCGTATTTCTGAATAATCATAACCATCGCCCAGTTTTTCTTTGGCTTGCGAGAGGATGTTGGTCGCTCCTTGCAATTGGTTGATGATATTGCGAATGGATTGCTCTTTTTCCAAAGTTAGCAATGCTCTAATGGGTATTTCCTGTAGTTCTATTAATCGGGAGAAATGTGTAGCAATGGTGCCCAGGCTGAGTCCTCGAGATGCGGCAATTTGTTTTATATCCATACCGGCACGATAGAGCAGCAGCGTGTCTTGATACGTATTCCCAACGGCAGAGGTTGTTTTCTTTTTTTGGGGAGCGGATTCTTTTTCAAAATCTATTTCCTCTTCTTGTAAATCAAAATATCTGCTGATGATATCCAGTATAGCATCTCCGTAATCTTGTAGCTTTTTCTTCCCGATACCGCTAATGGAGAGTAACGTTTTTTTATGCAATGGCGGTTGGGCTACAATACCGTCAATAGCTTTATTGCTCAGTACCATGTATGGATCCACCCCCAAGGTATTGGCCATGCCTTTGCGCCAATTTCGCAAGTCGTTTAACAAGGAATTGTTTGTAGAAGAACTTGGAATTGTGTTTTTAGACGTTCTTTTCCCCCACCGTAAGGTTGTAGCTTTTGAGGCTTCTTGCAACCCTTTGGCTTTGGCTTGCAAGAGTACCGTGACTGAAACTTCATGTTGCAATGTAGCCCACATTCGCACGTGCATTTGCACCGATGCATACCAAGATTCGAGTAGCTGCAAAACCTTACTGGCAACGGCGCTACTATCCGGCGGCTCAGGCAATGACGTGAGCAATGGAAGAATGTCTTTCTGTGTTGTTTGATGAAAATATACGGCTGCTTCTTTCACTCTTTTGATGACAGCTGCATCTTCTTCCGGCAGCGTTGATGGTTGTATGAGCTGCTCCAGTTGCCACAAAAATTTTTCACTAATGGTAGCAATGTTTTGTAGCTGATGCAGCAGTTGTTTCATGTATTGAACACTGTCTTTCGGAAAAGAAGTTTCAAATTCTAAAAGTGTTTTTGAGAGTTGTTCTTGTTCTTTTTTCCAAAGGCTGAGGTCAAAGGCATCTGTAATCTTTTCTCTTTGAAAGGCATGTCGCTGTGATGAAAGATTATTTTCTAATTGTGCATGGTTCCATGTTTTGCTGCTGAACAGAGTGATGTTGTTGTCGGTAAACAGGGCTTCGGGTTTTATTTTACTTAATAATACAATCCCTTCCCAAGTACGACAACGACTCAAGGCTACATATACTTGTCCCGATGCGAAGGCACGCTCGGCATCAATGATTACTTTGTCAAACGTAAGCCCCTGGCTCTTGTGAATGGTGACAGCCCAAGCCAACCGAAGCGGCAATTGCCAAAATTTACCGATTATTTTTTCTTCAATTTTTCCGGTGGTGGCATCTGTTTCGTACTTCACGTTATGCCATGCCAGTGCATCTACTGTTATGAGTGTGTTGTCATCACATTGCACCTCTACTTGGTCGTCGTGTATCTTAACTACTTTACCCGTTTTCCCATTGAAGTATTTTCGCTCCGGGTCATTTTTTATAAACATGACACGTGCTCCTATTTTTAGTAAGAGTTCAGTAGTTGCCGGATAGTTTTGCTCCGGAAAATCGCCTTCCGTTTTTGCATGAAATGTACGTTCCGGAGTGGTCAACTTTTCTAATGCCTGCTCATTGATTCTATCGGATTGAAGCACGTGCGAAGTAAGTGTAATGTACTGATCATCTGCCGGTGGTTGTCGCACTACTTTTGCCAGCAGCTTTTCATAGTTTTCTTGAGAAAGATTGTTGTGCCGAAGCTCGTTGAGCAGTGATAAAAAATCAAACTCTTGTTGACGATATACTTTTTCTAAAGCAATAATAACCGGTGGGTCATTCTTGAGCACCATACTGTCAAAAAAATAGGGACTGGCATAATAGTCCGCTAGTAGGCGTGCCTCATAGTCTTTTACCACCGGAGGCAATTGATACATATCGCCAATGAACAATACCTGCACACCTCCGAAAGGCAAGTGTGGCGCCATTCGGAATCGTCTTAGAATAATATCTATCATATCCAGCACATCCGCACGCACCATACTCACTTCATCAATTATCAGCAACTCTATGGTACGTAGCAGATAAATATGTTGTTTGGTATAGCGTAGCAACGATGGCAGCGATTGTTGGGTAATGATTTTTCCCTCTTGCGTAGGGGCGGTATAAGTGGGCAAAAAAGTACCAAAGGGTAATCGAAAAAAAGAATGTAAAGTACTTCCGGATGCATTGATAGCAGCAATGCCGGTGGGTGCTAAGACAACTGTATTCTTGTGGGTTGTTTCCTTGATATGTTTTAAGAAAGTGGTTTTACCGGTACCAGCTTTCCCCGTAAGAAAAATCGTACGATTGGTTTCATTCACCCATTTTTCTGCCAGGGTAAACAGTTCGTTCTGTTCTATTTTTTTCATAGTGTCACTGTTAATTCTGCACCACAAACTTCTCGATTTTCATGATGAGTAGATGTTGGACTATTTGATGGGTGCAAAAAGTAGGCAGGGTACTGTTTACATACCAGCCATTGCTAATATCTTCTTGTACTCTTTGGGCTTCACAGTACCAACGGATAATCTCGACAGTCGTACCAAGTCCATATCTGCAAGCTCTTTTGTGGCTTTGATGTCGGCAAGTTTTACCGGCTTGGCAAGTGCTTTCACCGGAACAAAATCAACCGCTACCCAATTGGTATCGGTAGTGGTTGGGTCTTGATAAGCTTCTTTTGCAACGGCTGCAATACCTACTATTTCCAGCCCTTCATTGCTGTGATAAAACAGGGCATAATCGCCTTCTTTCATAGCTTTTAGATTATTGCGAGCTGCATAGTTGCGAACGCCATCCCAAAAAGTACGACCCTCTTTTACGAATTGATCCCAACTGTATTTAAATGGTTCTGATTTAATAAGCCAGTATTGCATAGCTCAAAAATAAGGATTGATTGTATTCAGTTGCAGTAGTGAAATAGGAATGTTTACAAGTTGGGAAATACTTTATGGTTATCTGCTGTAACCTTTTTTATTCGCTACTACTCTAACCATTTAACAAGACTAATTTATCTACCTCATTCAGGTTTGAATTATTATGAAGAGACAAATAATAAGCACGGAATCCAACATGGGAGGCACTTCTCAACAAGGTTGTAGCGTGCATTTCACCGATCAAGTCATCTATTTTTTAACCATAAAAACAAAATCAAACAACATGAACAAAAAAATGACAATCCAAGGAAAATTCTTTCGATTTATGAGTATTGCTTTAGTGCTTTCGACTCTTGCTTTTTCTTTTCAAAGCTGCAATAAAGATCCGGAAATGAATCCGCTTAGCACCACCAAATATCATCAACTGGATGATGCGATGCACCAGTTATGGTCTGACCATATGCAATGGACCTATGCTACCGTTGATGCGTATTTTAACGAGCCTACTTCACTGCAAGCCAAACTCAATCGGTTGATGAAAAACCAAGAAGAAATTGGTGCAGCTATTGTTCCATATTATGGTCAGGCTGCGGGTGATCAACTGACTAAACTCTTGAAAGAACACATTAACGGAGCCGTACCTGTGTTAGAAGCTGCTAAAAACAACAATCAGGCCGCACTGGATGCAGCTGTTGCTAATTGGCGCGCCAATGCAAAAGAAATAGCAGATTTCCTATCCGCTGCGAATCCACAAAATTGGGAGCAAAGTCACATGCGTATGCACATGGATGACCATATCTCAAAGACCATTACATATTCGGTAGCCTTATTGCAAAAGAACTATGCCCAAGCGGTACTTGATTATGATGCCGCCTATGCCGATATGATGCACATGGCAGATAGTTTGTCAGAAGGTATTGCCAAGCAATTTCCGAGCAAATTTTGATGTACAATAGGAGTATGTTTAGTTGCCTTAAAGAGAGATTATAGTCTATTCCTCTGTTTGTATTAATTCGATAGGCGCTTCTGCAAAAGCGTCTGTCGAATTGTATGTATCTTAAAGATTGTTACTGGCAACAGTGCCGCTACTTCACGTCATATTCTTGCTTTACTGTAATAGAAGCTGTCTTTTTATAGCTACTTGTGTTGAATGTACCACCATATTCATAGGACTCGTTTTCGTTTTGTCCCGTAATTTGAAAAACTCCCATGCTGGCTTTCTTCAGCCTACCTAATTTTTGCCCGGCGTTTTCGGCAATGGTCTCTGCGCGCTTCTCCCCATCGGTTGAGGCTTTTGCCAATAAATCTATTTTCAGATCGCCCAATTTGGTGTAATAATAATTAGGGGGTGATGATGTTAACTCAATACCTTGTTCAATTAATTGAGTAATCTCACGAGATATTTTATCCACTTTGGCAATATCATGTGATTCCACTTTTACGGTTTGCGAAAGGCGGTTGCCAGCAAATACAGAACCCGTGATGCGACCATTGTCGTCGTAAGTAGTGTTAAATAGCTTTTCAATATTTACAGAAAAATACACTACTTCACTATCTCTCAAACCCTGCTGCGACAAGTAACTACGTACCATTTGCTCATCTTTTTTTAATAAGGAAAACGCATCTTGTAATGCCATAGAGCTGCGGGAATAGGTGGCATTCCAAACAATCAAATCGGCTACGAAATTTATTTCGGCAGCACCTGTTACCGTGATGCGCTCTGCTTGGCGAAATTTGTATCGATAGGCATCGCCGGCAATGTAGGCAAAGAGCACAATGGCCAAAGCGATAACAACGGAAGAGATGGCTTTCATAATAGTTGTGTTTAGACGATTACAAAAATATGATAAAATGTAGCTATTTATTTAGCTTGCCTTTTTAGGTTCAAAAGTTTCTGAAAGGAACTGATATCTAAAAAGCGCATCAAAAATATCATTGCCAAACCGGCGAACAACACAATGAAAAATTGCACCGTCCAAGGAATGGATAGACGTGATATGACTAGCCCAATAAAACCCAAAAGAAGAAGGTAATATAAAAATGAAAATGCCCAGCGCATATCTTTTGCCAGCGACAATTCTCTTTTAGCAAAAAATAAATACCCCAATGCCACAGCCGTTTGAGTGACACAAGCTACGATGGCGGCGCCTTCTGCATAATATGTGGGAATGATAAAAAGGTTTAAGCCCATATTAATGAGTACCCCAACGATGGCTATGCGTATCATGATTTTTAGGTTGCCGTTGGCGGTCAGCAATGTGGAATAAACATTAGAAATACTCAAAGCAGGAAAGGCGCAGCACAACCAAAACAATACATTCCCTTTTGATGAAGGCAATGCCGGATACAGCATTTGCATGATAGGTTGGTTGAAAAAATACGATAAGATGACTATCAGAAATGATACGGGTACCAAGATGTTCACGCAAAGGCGTATCAACTCTTGCAGCCGTTCTTGACGAGCTATCATCCCTCCGAAGATGGGCAATAACATACCGGCAGCCATCAGCCCCACCATGTTGAAAAAATCCAGCAAACGAAATCCTGCCGCATAAATACTCGCTTCTTGCTTGCCCAAATCACCACTGAGGCGCTCCACTAGTAGCATATCTGCACGCGTATATACCGACATTAAAAAAATGAGCATGGCAAAAGGAAGGCTCTTGCCCATGTACCAAAAGATTCGTTTTAGGTTGCGGGAAAAGGTAAATGGAACACGACTGATTTTTCGAAGCAGGATAAAAGCAAGCAGCACCGTGATGCCATAACAAATGATTTGTGCTATGACAAACCATTCGATGGTGAACTGATGACGATAGGCTACCAACAAAAATCCGCACACGATTATCATCAATAATCGGTCGGAAACTGAGAGAATACCATCCAACTTAAACTTATGAAGCCCCGCCAAATTGCTTCTAATAAAAAGTAGGGTAGCGTTCAATAATTGTATCAATGAAATGCCCGCCAGCAGATGCAATTCTCGACCATGATAGCCTAATGCCAACGCTATTAAAAACACGATACCTATATACACCAACCCCAGCAACAATCTTGCAGAAAGCAACGCAGGAAACAACTTGCGAATAGCAGATGGATTTTCGGCTATCGACTTGCTGGTGAAATTAGTAATGCCAAAATCTAATAGTATTTGAAAAATGATGCCCAGGTTGAATAAGGCTTGATACGAGCCGTAGTCGTGCCCCACGCGGTTTTGCACGGTGTTATCAATCATAAATATCCAAAGAGGCTTAATCAACAGATTCAGCAGCACTACAAATAGGATATTCCGTACGAAGAAACCACGCATGAGCAGGTATAAAATTACTGTAAATAGATACGCTTGTAAAAGTATATTTTTGCGACCAATATCATGATGCGCATTGCTGTAAATACCCGTCTTTTATTGAAAGGCAAATTAGAAGGAATCGGTTGGTACACTCACGAAACGTTGAAGCGATTGGTGGCATTGCATCCCGAGCATGAGTTTATCTTCTTCTTCGACCGCCCTTATGATGAATCATTCATTTTTGGAGATAATGTAACTCCGGTTGTGTTTGGTCCACCGGCTCGGCATCCTGTCTTGTTTTACATTTGGTACGAAGCGCGCATTCCATATATGTTGAAAAAGTACAAAGCAGATGTGTTTTTATCACCGGATGGATTAATGTCGCTGTCCACTAAAGTGCCTACCTGCTTGGTGATGCATGATTTGGCTTTTGAACATTATCCCAAGCACCTCAGTTTGTCTATTCGCAGCTACCTTCGAAAATTTTCACCACCATTTGCCAAGCGTGCCAAACGCATTGTGACGGTTTCTGAGTTTTCGAAAAATGATATTGCAGAAAAATATGGGATTCCATTAGACAAAATTGATGTCTCTTATAATGGGGCTCAAGATGCCTATCGTCCGCTGAGTTGGGAGGAGAAAGAAGCCGTAAAAGAAGAGTATAGCGATGGTTGCGAATACTTTGTTTTTGCCGGTGCACTGCATCCTCGAAAAAACATCGTGAACTTATTAAAAGCATTTATTGTTTTTAAAAAAAGGCAACGAAGCAACATGAAATTGGTGATAGTAGGAAGGCTGGCTTGGAAGTATCAAGAAGTAGAAGAGCTGCGCGATTCAATGCCTTTTAAAGAAGATGTGAAGTGGGTAGGTTATATGAACGTGGATAAACTGGCAAAGGTTATTGGAGGAGCGTATGCGCTGGTTTACGCCTCTTTGTTTGAAGGGTTTGGCATTCCTATTTTAGAGGCCATGCAATGCCATGTTCCCGCTATTGTCAGCAATACCTCTTCGATGCCGGAAGTGGGCGGTGAGGCTGCCCTATTAGTCGATCCGAAAGAGGTGAGAGATATTGCCGATGCTATGGAAAAAATATACAAAGATGAATCCCTTCGCAATCGTTTGATTGAAGCATCCAAACTACAAGTGAAAAAATTTACTTGGGATAAAACCGCTTCTGTATTGTGGGACAATGTGCTGAAATGCTTGTAAACTGTGCTCTCCCACCGTCTCACTGAAAATTATGTAGCTTCACCGGAAGAATATGATGCAGAATACACTTGTCCATCCTACATGGAGCAGTCGCTCTGTGCTACGCTACCCTGGTGGAAAAACAAGAGCCGTACAGACCCTACTTCCATATTTCCCATCATCCCTTTCCGAAATGGTTTCTCCTTTTTTGGGTGGTGGTTCTATTGAGTTAGCATTGGCTTCGAGAGGAGTAAAAGTATATGCCTACGACATCTTTCAGCCTTTGGTAGAGTTTTGGAATTGCTTGCTTTCATCTCCGGAATCTTTAGCGGCTGCTGTGAACGAATACTATCCTTTGTCCAAAGAAAATTTCTATCAATTACAACAAATGCAAATGAGTTTAGGGACACCATTAGATAGGGCTGCGGCGTATTATGTATTGAATAGAGCATCCTTTTCGGGGGCTACCCTTTCGGGTGGTATGTCGCCCGAGCACCCTCGTTTTACCCCTACATCCATCGAACGAATAAAAACTTTTTTTAACCCTAATTTGTCGGTGTCGGTGGCCGATTTTGAAACCTCACTTGCGCAACACCCTCATCTTTTCGCCTATTTAGATCCGCCCTATCTTATCAAAAGTGCTTTGTATGGCAAGAAGGGAAATGCCCACAAAGAATTTAACCACGAAGCACTTGCAACGATGTTAAGGAATCGCAATAATTGGATTTTATCTTACAACGACTGCAAAGAAATTAGGGATTGGTACCAAGGACATCGGGTGTTAACGCCCCAATGGAAGTATGGTATGTCCGGTGATAAGTCTTCAAAAGAGATACTCATTTTTAGTAAAGATTTTTCCTGATGCCCTTCATCGCATCTGAACCACTCATTTTATTTCCGTTATTTTTGTTTATGCCTCAGTATATTCTTCGCTATATTTTATTCCTTCTCTTTTGTAGTGAAACACTATTCTCACAAACCCGTACTACCTCGGTGGATGCATCCCAAGTTCCGACGCGTAGCAGATGGGTGGATGATGTTTATCAACGATTGAGCCTGGATGAAAAAATTGGTCAATTGTTTATGGTAGCGGCTTATTCCGGCGGTACCAATTACAACGAACCAGCCATCACTAAATTGATAGAAAATCACCAAATAGGTGGGTTGATTTTTATGCAGGGAGATGCCGAACGCCAAGCTACACAAACGAATAAATACCAGCAAATGGCCCAGGTGCCGCTGCTGATAGCCATGGATGCAGAGTGGGGGCTGGGTATGCGATTGACCGGAGTGAAAGATTTTCCTCGTCAAATGTTGTTGGGCGCTGCCAGAGATACGGCTATCGTGTATAAAATGGGCGCTGCCATAGCGGCTCAGTGCAAGCGTTTAGGTGTGCATATTGATTTTGCTCCGGTAATAGATGTGAATAACAACCCAAACAATCCGGTGATTAATGCACGCTCTTTTGGTGAAAATAAATTCCTAGTTTCAAAACTGGCTATTGCTTACATGAGAGGATTGCAAGACAACGGAGTGATGGCTTGTGCAAAACATTTTCCCGGACATGGCGATACGGATGTGGATTCGCATAAAGACCTTCCCATTATCAAGAAATCTATAGCCCAGTTGGATTCGCTGGAGTTTTATCCCTTCAAGCAATTAATAGCTGCCGGCGTGCAAAGCGTTATGGTGGCGCATCTCGAAGTACCCTCATTAGAATCAGCAGCCCGTATCCCTACTTCGTTATCGGCAAACACCATTACCGGCACGTTAAAAAATATATTAGGATTCTCGGGTTTGGTATTCACTGATGCACTCGATATGAAAGGAGTGGCAAAATACTTTACACCTGGAGAAGTGGATTTACGAGCGTTTAAAGCAGGCAATGATGTATTGTTGTTTTCACAGAATGTACCGGTAGCTATTGAAAAAATTAAAACTGCCATTCAAAACGGGGACGTATCCATGAGCCAATTGGAAACTTCTGTGAAGAAAATATTAGCAGCTAAGTACGATGCCGGGTTGTATCAATTTCAACCCATCCAGACAGACCGAATTACCGAAGAACTCAATAAAGATATCGTAGCTATTCGAGAAGAAGCAGCGACGAAAGGCATCACTCTGTTGCGCGATAAAAATTCTTTGTTAAGCAAAATTGCCGCTACTGACAGCCGTGTTCAGTATATAGGTGTTAATGCTGCCGTATCCACACCACTTCTTAAAGAATTGCAACAAACAAAGCCTGCCATAAGCTATAGTTTTTTGCCAAAGGGGAGTACAACGGCTCAATTAACACGCATACAAGAAAGCACTACCGACAACGATGTGGTTATCGTTGCCATTCACAATATGACATTTTATCCGAGTGGCGGTTTTTATGGATTGGATGAAACGCAAATGAACTTTTTAAGGAGCTTGGAGCAAAAGCAAAATGTAATGTACGTCTTGTTGGGTAATGCTTATTTGCTCAAAAACTTCTGTCAAACAGGCTCGGTACTTGTCAGCTACGAAGACAATGAAACGATAGAAAAAGTAGCGTCCAAAATTATATTACGCAAGCTACCCGCCTTGGGCAAAATACCGGTTACTCCATGCATTGCCCCTGTTACCACTGAAACTACAGCAACCTTGGCAGGCACTATTACCAAGCCACCTTACAAAGCCTATACGTTGAGGAAAGTAGAATTCCCTGTGGATGCCGGTTTTGTAAAACCCGAAGAAATAGACAAGCTGAATATGTTTATTCAACGAAACATTGCGAATGGCACATTCCCGGGTTGTCGCATACTAGCCGCAAATGATGGACGCATTATTTATGATGAAGCCTTCGGATACCATACCTATAGCAAAGCGAAGCCCGTAACCTTGAATACTCTTTATGATGTAGCCTCCCTTACCAAAGTGTTGGCTACCAACTTGGCGGTAATGCGCCTTTATGAACAAAAGAAATTGGACCTTAACAAGAGGTTGGGAGATTATCTTCCCATTGTAAAAGGAACGGATAAAGAGAAATTGACCATTCGAAATTTATTGCTACACCAAGCCGGATTAAAATCATGGATTCCATTTTATAAAGAAACGATAGACAGTAGTGGCAACCCTCGTGCAGACTTGTACACAACCCAACCGGATGCAACACATACAATTCCTGTAGCTAAAAATCTATTTCTTCGCAAAGACTGGAAAGACACGATTTGGAGTCGTATTCTCAACAGCCCATTAGAAAATATAGGAAGGTATGTATATAGCGATTTAGATTTTTTCTTTTTGGCTGCCGTAGTTGAGCAGATCACACAACAACCCTTACAGGTGTACGTCAACGAACAATTCTACAAACCCCTTGGCTTGAGTCATGTTTTGTACAATCCTTTAAAAAAATATCCGGCAGAAGATATTGCTCCCACAGAATCTGACGAAAGCTTCCGCAAGCAACTCATACAAGGATACGTGCACGACCCGGGAGCAGCTATGTTGGGAGGTGTTGCTGGACATGCCGGTTTGTTTGCTACCGCACAAGATGTTGCAGTGATTTTTCAAATGTTACTCAATGGCGGACGCTATAATGGCAAACAATACTTCAATACAGCAACAGTAGATAAGTTTACGGCGTATAATACCACTATCAGCCGTAGAGGGTTGGGCTTCGACAAGCCGAATGCCAACAATGAAGACGCTGGACCCACCGGCAATAGAGTAAGCGGATTTGCATTTGGTCATCAAGGCTTTACCGGTACCTGTGCATGGGCAGACCCCGCTACAGGCATCGTTTTTGTCTTTTTGTCCAATAGAATTTACCCTTCTCAAGACAATAACAATATCAACCGTAAAAGCACGCGTACCGTAGCTCAAGACTATATTTACGATGCGTTCGGAATAAAAGAAAACAAGCAACGTGTAACCTTATACAAACAACAAGTGAAGTAGTCATCGATTGTCTTCACTACAAAGTTGTTAGCTCAATTCAATAGATTCATTGAAAGACAGCTTTTGATGGTATTGTGTGAAGCAAAAAGTACTTCAGGTAAAGGTGTTTTTTCTTGACTTAAATGATTTCATTATTAATGAATTGAGCAGAATGAGCACCAGTTAGCAAAAAAGTAGGGAGTTCGTTTTTATATATTTCATATTATTCCCCTAAATTTGCACACTCAAAAAAATATCCATAATATAATAATTAATAAAAATGGCAGACTTACGCTTACAGCGAAACTTTGGTATTGCAGCACACATTGATGCCGGTAAGACCACAACTACAGAACGTATTCTTCGTTACACAGGTATGATTCACAGAACGGGTGAAGTGCACGAAGGTGCCGCTACTACCGACTGGATGGAGCAAGAAAAAGAAAGAGGGATTACTATTACATCTGCAGCTGTAAGCTGTAAATGGAAATTTCCAACGGAAAAAGGGAAGTCTATTCCTGAATCGAAAGAATATTCTTTCAACATTATCGATACTCCGGGTCACGTGGATTTCACCGTAGAGGTAGAGCGTTCTATGCGTGTATTGGACGGTTTGATTGCTTTGTTTTCTGCGGTAGATGGCGTAGAACCTCAGTCTGAAACGGTATGGCGTCAAGCGAATCGCTATCGCGTACCACGTATTGGTTTTGTAAACAAAATGGACCGTATCGGTGCCGATTTCTTGAACGTGGTAAAACAAGTAAAAGAAATGTTGGGCGCTAATGCTGTACCCTTGCAACTACCTATCGGTGCTGAAGATAACTTCAAAGGCGTAGTGGATTTGATAAAGATGAAAGGTATTGTATGGCACGTAGAAACTGAAGGAATGACCTTTGATGAAATTGATGTGCCTGCAGAAATGTTGGATGAAGCTAATGAGTGGAGAGCTAAATTGGTGGAAGCCGTAGCAGAATATGATGATACTTTAATGGAGAAATTCTTTGAAGATCCGAATTCTATCTCTGAGGATGAATTGCATACAGCCATTCGCAAAGCTTGTATTGACTTAAGCATTGTACCGATGATGTGCGGCTCTTCATTCAAAAATAAAGGCGTTCAAACTGCGTTAGATGCCGTATGCCGTTACCTTCCTTCTCCTACCGACATCGATGCTATTGAAGGTACTGATCCGGATGATGCTGAAAAAGTATTAACTCGTAAGCCTGATGCAAAAGAACCATTTTCTGCACTGGCTTTCAAAATTATGACGGATCCTTTCGTAGGTCGTCTAGCCTTCTTCCGCGTATATTCAGGTCATTTAGATGCCGGCTCTTATGTATTGAATGTGCGTTCGGGTAAAAATGAGCGTATCTCACGTATCATGAAAATGTTTGCCAACAAACAAAACCCAATCGACTTTATTGAAGCAGGTGATATCGGTGCGGCCGTAGGTTTTAAAGATATTAAAACAGGAGATACCCTTTGTGATGAAAAACATCCGATTGTTTTGGAAAACATGTTTATTCCGGAACCGGTTATCGCTATCGCAATCGAACCCAAAACACAAGCAGACGTTGATAAAATGGGTATGGCTATTGCCAAGCTCGTTGAAGAAGACCCTACTCTTCGCGTAAATACCGATGAAGATACCGGACAAACCATCTTACGTGGTATGGGTGAGCTTCACTTGGAAATTATCATCGACCGTATGAAACGCGAGTTCAAAGTAGAAGTAAACCAAGGTGCTCCTCAGGTTGCCTACAAGGAAGCCTTCACGTTGAAAGTGGAACACAGAGAAGTGTTTAAAAAGCAATCGGGTGGTCGTGGTAAATTTGCGGACATCATGTTCGAAATTGGTCCAGCAGATGAAGAATTCTTGAAAGAAGGGAAAGGTAATTATCAATTCATTAATGACATCTTTGGTGGTGCTATCCCACGTGAATTTGTCCCTGCCATACAAAAAGGATTTGAAGCATCAATGACTACAGGACCATTGGCAGGATTCCCGGTTGAGAATATGCGTATCCGCATTTTTGATGGATCTTTCCACGCGGTGGATTCGGACTCTATGTCTTTCGAATTATGTGCTAAATCCGGCTTCCGTGAAGCAGGTCGCAAGGCTAAACCTATTATCCTTGAGCCTATCATGAAAGTAGAAGTAATTACTCCTGACCAATACATGGGTGATGTTACAGGAGACCTTAACCGTCGTCGTGCTATGCTGGAAGGCATGGACACCAGAAACAATGCTCAAGTTATAAAAGCAAAAGTACCATTGAGTGAAATGTTTGGTTACGTAACTCAGTTGCGTTCACTTTCTTCTGGTCGCGCCTCCTCTACTATGGAATTTAGCCATTATGCACAAGCTCCTCGTAATATCGAAGAAGAAGTAGTGGCAAAAGCAAAAGGAAACAAAGTAAATGCATAAGTAGCCCGCTTACTTATCAGAACAATAATGAAAAAGGCAATACTTCGGTATTGCCTTTTTCATTATTTGCAGTTCTTATCGCCTTATCTCATTACCCACTTTCAATACCAACTAACGTATCCGATTTACATTCCTATTTGATGCCTAAGACGTTCCAGCGTAAACATTCTGTACTTTGATGTAGAAGTAGGTAGTGTATGAGAAAGATTTGTTACACTGTTGATGATACCACTAAACTCTTTCATTATTCAAGTAGGCGTT
>JAKQGX010000032.1 GCA_029573235.1 Bacteroidota bacterium | reverse complement strand
TATGTGCGGCATACACTCCCAGCACGGGTAGCGAGGTGTATGCCGCACATACGCCGGGCAGCGCTGCCGCCATACCTGCCGCTGCTATCACACAGCCGAAGCCTTTGTCTTTTGCAGTTACCATGAGGTCGCGCACTTTATCGGGATTGCGATGAGCCGAAGCAACTACTAGTTCGTTTTCTATACCAAACCACTGAAGCCATGTTTGTGCTTCTTTCATGATTGGTTCATCGGATATCGACCCCATGATGATCATTACCTTCATAATGCTATTGATGTTTTTTTATTGATGAGTGAAAAGTAAATTATTTTTTTGCATCCTACGATCAAAGGTTATGCACGTTTGTGAATAAATAGTAGCCGAGCCTATGCTTTATGTAGCGATTTGTTTTGCAAAGATATGGATAGTAGTATGATACAGCTTAGGCTTGTATTTTCAAAAAGATATGTCTTAATAGGTTATTAGTTGCCATTCGAAGTCCCAATGACAAGTGTTTCCTTCATGCGTTGGGTGATTCGTTTCCCTTTTTGAATGAGTGGAATTTCTATCCAATAATAATTAGCCGTAGCGGCTGCAAGTGTCAGAATAATACATACGAGCTGCATGACTATAAAGGCGATGGTGGTGTTGGGAAATCGCAACACAATGGCATCCCAATATTCGAAAATGGCAGCTACAATCACCCAATGAAAGAGGTACACTCCATAGGATATTTTACCCAAGAAAATAAGTAGGGGTTGCTCCAACCAGCGTTGCGCCTTGTGCGAGCGGATGATATATACTAAAAGGATAAAGGAGCCAATGCCACTCAGCATATAGAAGTTGATTTGATAGGCTTCCATAAAATAATGGATGGATGGACTCAATGGCATCAAGTGGTCTATTTGTCGTAACGAAAAAAATATAATACCTATGAGGATAAACAGATATCGAAACCGATACCCAATTGTTTGTTGGAATTTATCAGACTGGATATCGTCAAAATATACGGCTATCAATATGCCCAGTAGAAACGGTGTAACAAATACCCCCATGATAAATGTCATGAACAAAGACATGACGCTCATCCATATTATCAACCGACGTTGGTACAATACCATTGCGATAAGAAAAGGTATGAAAAACGACATGACGATTTCTACCGTGAGTGTCCAATCGAGTCCGAGGTACGAAGACCGGCCTCTAAACAACAATGCTTCTTCCCAAAATGCCAGCCCTTTGAAGCCAAAGGCATTCCATAACGTATCGAGAGGTGCTTGTATTAGTCCGTTTCGCTGGCTGAAAAGTACATTCAGAATTAAGGCAATTAAAAAGGCAGGATATATTCGGAAGAGGCGGTTGATATAAAACTTGCCAATGTCCATTGACTTGCGATAGTAGAGATAGGGAAAGGATAAAACAAACCCACTTAATACAAAAAAGAATGACACAGCATCAGCACCATTAAAGAGGAGATGGGAAGCTTTCACGCTAAGATGTTCGGGGTATTTCCATCCGGTATAATGGTAGATCATTACCATAAAGGCTGCTATACCTCTGGCTGCATCCAGGTATCCAATTCTTTTTGTGGTAGTGGGAGAAGGCAAAATGATGACGGTTGTTTAGTGGTATATTTTTTCCTCGAACGAGCGAACGTTCATACATACTTTCTAGTTCAAGCTTCTGAAATCTACAGGCACCAACTTGCTCACACCGGCTTCTTGCATCGTAACCCCATAAATAACATCTACGGCTGCCATCGTTTGCTTGTTGTGGGTAACGATGATGAACTGTGAGTTGTCGGAAAACTTGCGAATCATTTGTGTAAATTTACCCACATTCGCATCATCCAACGGCGCATCTACTTCGTCTAATATACAGAAGGGTGCCGGCTTGATGAGGTAGATGGCAAAGAGAAACGCAGTAGAGGTCAGTGTTTTTTCACCACCGGATAATTGCGTAAGAGTGCTGGGTCGCTTGCCTTTGGGTTGTGCATAAATTTCGATGCCGCTATCCGCCACATTATCAGGGTCGGTGAGGCGCAGGTCGCAGGTATCTTCTTCGGTAAAGAGTGCTTTGAAAACTTGAACGAAGTTTTCGCGTACTTGTTCAAAGGTTTCTTTGAATTTGGTATTGGCTGTATTTTCTACTTCCTCGATGGTGGCCAGCAAGCTATCTTTGGCATTCACCAAGTCTGTTTTTTGCTCTACGATAAAGTCGTGACGAAGTTTCATTTCCGCATAGGCTTCAATGGCGGTGGGGTTTACCTCGCCCATGTTTTCCAAACGTTTTTTGATGCGCTCACTTTCCGATAATAGTTCTTCTATAGGCTTGTTGTCTTTACGCTCCTCGTCTATGATGTCGTCAAGGTTCACACGAAACTCAACTTGCAAACGCTCTTTCAATCCGGCTAAGCGAAGCTTCATTTCGTTGAGTTGCTCACGTATGCCATTGAGCAAGGCATCAGCTTGTTCCTTCTCGCGGCGTTTTTGATTGAGTTGTCCTTCTTGTGCCGAAAGTCCGTTTCGGGTCTCATAATAGAGTCGGTCTTTTTCACTCAGTATTGCTTCGTCTTTATCTTTTTTGGAAAGCAATTCATATAATTCATTGTCGCCACCGTGCAACCTGCCTTCTGTTTCTGTGAGTTGCAATATGGTTTGGTGCAATTGTTCTTTGTTGTTGGTGATTTGCTGTTGCAGGTCGGCAAGCTGACTATTACGGTATTGAAGTTCTTGCTTTACTCCTTCTACCTTGCTTTGTTGACGAGTATATTGAAGGTTTTGTTGGTTGTATTCTTGTGTAGCCGCATTGTATTCTTGCTCAGTAGTTTTAAAAGCTTCTTCTGCTTGTGCAATGGTTAGTTGTGCTTGTTTCAACGTTTGGTTGATGGTATCCAGCACATCACGGGTAGCTGCAATATCATCATTGGTTTGCGCCAATTGATCTTCGATATCTTCTAAACGTTTGTTACTTGTTTGGTTGAGCTGCTCAAAGTTTTCAATACGATGGGTTGTATTTACAATGGCATTCTCTAATTGGTTTAACGTCCGGCGTGTTTCTTCAATGGCTTTATCATTCAGTTCCTGATGGAAGCCGGTGATGGTTGCCTGCGTTTCTGAGATTTGCTGTTTTAATGCTGCTGTGGATGATGTGAGCACCGCTATTTCTTCTGAAAGTCGCTCCAGATTTTTGGCTCTTCCAATTTTATTCCCTTCAAATAATCCTACAGAACCACCGCCAATCGTATGTTTCCCACGAATCAATTTACCGCTTTTGTCCACCACTCGGTAGTCGCCTTCGGGCAATGAAGCAATGTCTATACTATCATCTGCAATATATACTTGGGATAAAAGATGCTGTGCTAATCGTTGGTACGGAGCATCGGTAGTGATGAGGCTCAATGCCGGTAGCAGTCCTGAAGCCGGAGGAGGAGTAGGGGTGGGTATGGCAGCTTCTTCCAGTTGGTTGAGGATAAAAAAATTGGCTTTACCCTTATTGTGTTGTTGCAGTAGTTGTACGGCTTTTACCGCATCTGCTAAGTGGGTTACAAGGTAATAGTTGAGATAGCTATCCAATACATTTTCGATGGCAGCACGGTATTCATTTTTTACTACAAACACATCAGAAAGCAAGGGGGCTTTGTTGTCCCATTCCTGATTTTTTTTCAAGAACTTGATACTGTCCGGATAGCCTTCCAAACTTTCTACCAACGATTTTAATAAGGCGTGCTCATTGCTTCGGCTGTCCAGCTTTCTGTTTTGTTCGATGAGGGTTACCCGCAAGGATTCTAGCTGCTCTTGCCCGGTGAGTATCTTGCCTTTTACTTCTTCTTGTAGGGAAATAAGGTCTTGCAAGTGGTTTCGTGTATCTTCCAACCGATAGTTGGTTTCTTCTTTTTCTTTTTTGAGTTGTTCTATTTGATTGTTGCGCTGCGCCCGTTCGTCTTGTATTTGTTGCAAACTTCGTTGCAGGTTCATTACCGAGGTATCGGCAACGGCTACTTTTTTCTCAGCATCAAACTGACTGCGTTGTTGTTGTTGATAATCGTTTTTCAATTGTTCCAACACTTTCTTCTTTTCATCGTATCCGGCGCGCTTTTCGTCAGAGATGGTTCGAAGGTTTTCTAAGGTCTTTCGTAGATTTTCTACGGCTGTTGTTTCTTGCTGTATCAATGCCTCGCTTTGCGCTATAGACAATTGCACTGTCTGCACTTGCGTATCAGCACCGGCTAAAAAATCGTTGAGGCTCTTCGAACGTTCGCGTAAATGCTCTAGTCGTTGCGACGCAAGTTTTTTATCGCTTTCCAGTTGGCGGATGCGATTTACTAATTCATTAAACTGTTTTTGCAATCCGTTTAGTTCTTGCTCTTTTTGGATGAGGGCAAGTTTGTTTTTCTCAACTGCTGCTTCTTCGGTGGCTACAATGGCTTCCAGTTGGGTCTTTCGGTTGGTCTCCGTATCGTTTTGCTCTTGCAGATCTTTGTATTGGTCGTTGAATTGCGACAACGATGCTTTTGCTAACTCAATACTGACTACTTTATACTCGTCTTTTATCTGGTAATACCGTTCTGCTTTCTTTGCCTGGCTTTCGAGTGTGCGCAAGTTATTGCCTATTTCAAAAAGTAAGTCTTCGATGCGTGCGATGTCTTGCTCTGTGGCTTCCAGCTTTTGCTTGGCTTCTTTTTTTCTGGTTTTATAAATAGATATGCCCGCGGCTTGCTCCAACATTCTGCGACGGCTGCCGTCTTTGTCTTTAATGATATCATCTACCATGCCCAACTCGATGATGGCATAGCTGTCGTTGCTCACCCCGGTATCTAAAAACAAATTGTGAATGTCTTTCAGTCGGCAGGTTACATCATTGAGGCGGTATTCGCTTTCTCCATTTTTATAAAACTTGCGGGTAATGGTTACGGTGGTAAACTCGGTTGGTAATAAATTTCGCGTGTTCTCAAAAGTAAGCGATACCTCTGCCATGCCACTGCCGGCGCGGGTGCGAGAGCCGTTGAAGATAAGGTCTTCCAGATTGTCGGAGCGGAGCGCCTTGATTTTATGCTCACCGATAACCCAACGAATGGCATCTACAATATTAGATTTACCACAACCATTGGGACCTACTACACCGGTGATGGGGTGATCCAACAAGATATGTGTTTTATCGGCAAAGGATTTAAATCCTTTTATCTCTAAGCTCTTTAATCGCACGGGGTTTCGTTTTGAAGGGAGACAAATATAGGTAATTGAATTTTTTTAAATACACACAAGTCCTATTTGAAAGCTGCAAATGATATTATTGAAATGGGCATGAATGGAAGATGTTGGGGTGATCTGCTGATGATTGTGAACTCAATGTATAGAATGAATTGTAATTCAAACGCAGCAATCACGTTTATTTTTCTATTTGTATCTCCTATTTGTCTTATTCGTGTTTTTTCTTAATAGAGACTATCGAAAAGGATTTTAGTTGCGCTTGCAGCCCACTTGGTGATTGTAATCCTATTTTCAATTCACCAGTGGATGCCGGGCGTTGTAGGTAAAAACTATAGCTGTTCTCCTGTTGCTCTTTGGTGAGCGCGTTTTGTAGGCGAAAACTATGTGAGTGCTCTCCCCAATGGGTTGTAATGGTTCCTTGCCAACTACCGCTGAAGGTAAGTAGTTGTAGGTTCACCTTCAACCATTGAATGTTGGTATCCGAAAAGCTGGTATCTAAAAGTACAAATTCGGCTCCGGGTGCAGTTTGTAGCTGTGTATTGATAGGAAGTATATCCTTCCATTGTTCGGTTTTGTATTGCGATGGGTGGTGTAAATATTCATCAGTATCCAGCAGGCTCATGTCTAATGGCGAGGGGGATGGGTCGAGGTAAATGGCATTATAATATGCACGATTCATATCGTTGTAATGAAGTATTTGACGGTTGTATTGCCACACCTGAAATATATTGACACCTATCAAATACACACCCAACGCATAACCCAGCCAACGGAATCGTTTTCTTTCCCAAATGTTTATATAAGCCGCCATCGACAAGCAATACACCGGATATGATTGAGACAAAGCTCTCGTCGAATAGCTGCCACCATAACGCCAATCGAACCATGAGATGATGATGTAAATATTGAGTATTCCAAACCAAAGAACTGCATTTTTGAAAGCATATTTTTTTAGGAAAAACAATCCCACAATAAAAAATATTGTGATAGGGGTGTAGATAAACCATCCTTTTTCCCACCCAATCAATACTCTGAAAAACGGATTTAAAAACGACCATTTGCTGCCTACATCGTAAATGAAACTGCCGGTGACGCTTTTCCAATATAGTAATTGTGGCAAAATTGCAAGCATCCCTCCCATGATAGCAATGCATACTTGCGGTAGATGCGCTGCTACTAATTGCCATTTTCGTTTAGCAGACGCTCGGGTATGCGTATCCCAAAGCAAGGGTATGAATAGCATAACAGCCTCGGTAGGGCGAGAAATGGTAGCCAACCCTATGATGCCTCCAATGAGTGCAGCCCATGTCCAACGGGGTTGCCGGTGCCACTGATACGTAGCCCACAACACCCATACATAGAGCGGGAATATATAGCCATGACTCATGCCGCTATCAACCGTTACGTATTGAATTAGGTTGGTGCCCAATGTCATTGCCAGCAGGCTTATCATTGTTACTTTGTCACTAAAATATTGGAGCAGTAACCTTCTCAGTAAGAACAGGGCAAGAATAAAGTAAATGACATTGCCCCAGGCGATTGCTTGTTGATAAGGTGGTGAGAAGCCATCTGCCATGTAATGTGAGGTGTTGCTGGCATATATATGTGCTGTCAAAAAATAGGGGAGTTGCAGTAGGGCTACACCGCTTAGGTATTTGATATAATAGTTCCCATTTTCATGTTTTAAGGCTTGGTAAAACGTGCCGCCCGATACATGGTATTGGCTGTCGATAGCCGGAAACCATGCTAATTGTTTATAGTCTTGATAGATGATTGTAGCCGGCAAATACAAGTAATAACCCAATGCATCCCAATCGGTAACTATAGTCTTAGCATCCCGATTATAGGTTGAATAATAGATGCGATGCCCTATATAGACGGTACAGATAAGGATACAAGCAAATAAAGATAGCTTATACTTCAGCCGGCTCATTCTTCTTCGCCTTCAGGGTTGTTTTTGTTTTTCTTTTTGCGGCTTTTTTTCTCTGAATAGTTTTCGTGCGGCAGTGTTTGTTTTTTCCTTGAGTTGCTTTTTACTTCGGTGGGTGCATCTGCTTCATCAGTAGCTGTATCCGGTGCATCATCCGCCTCCGGTTGCGATAGGTTCATGGGCTCCGGTGAAGATCGCAATGCATTGTGAATGTCTATTTCAAACGCTCTTTCTTTTTGTACAAACTCACTAATTTTTTTATTGAGTTGCTCATATCCATCGGCATCTTCGGGTGATAACGATTCTGCAGGAATCATCACACTTTTCACAAACTGCTTTTCGATGGTGAGGTAATTTTTTACCGCTGTGATGAGTTCACGTCCATCACCTTCGGCATACATACGTCCCAGTTTTGATACATTTTGGTTGAGATACTCTTCATTCGCTTTGCGCAAGGCTATTAAATCGCCTTTGTTTGCTTTGGTGCGACTTTCTTCAAATAGTTTTATCCAGAGCCCTTTACCGTCATCGGCATCTTCTTTTATCTTCATGATTTGCGCATTGGAAAGCTGTGCCGTAGCCTGTATTCCCAATAGTATTAGACTGAGTAGGGTGGTTACTATTCTCTTCATGAAAAGTTTTGTTTTATCTACAAATATAAGTTACCCGTTGGATGATAGGATGGTATTCGGTTCTAATATTCTGAAGTCCATTTAATTTCCGACAAATTTATCTTAATTATTAAAATATTCATAAATATATTTTGTATGACCACAATCATATTTCTCAATGATATAACACATCTTTCAAGGTAATGAACGAAACTACCTTGCACTAAAATCAATGAACCATGAAAAAGATAATTTTAAGTTCACTCCTTCTTACCGGAATCGTATTTACCGGATGCGAATCTGCCGACCAACAAGGCATTACAGATACCGCCACTACTACCGAATCGGCTGCGGCTCCTGTGGGGCAGTCCGGTGTACAAGATGAAGTGTCTAAACCCAATATTGTGCAAACAGCCATAGGCAGCAAAGACCACTCTACCCTTGTAAAAGCTGTACAAGCCGCCGGATTGGTGGATGCACTCAGCAATGCAGGACCATTTACAGTATTTGCCCCTACCAATGCGGCCTTTGATAAATTACCTGCCGGTACTTTGGATGCCTTACTAAAACCAGAAAAGAAAGATGATCTGGAAAACATTTTAGGTTACCATACTTATGTGGGAGTATTGGATGGTGTATTGCTGCAAGATGGCGCCGAATACGATATGGTGTTTGGAGGAAAAGTAAAAATTACCCGCCAAGGTGATAAGACATTCGTAAATGGAAATGAAATACTCGCTACTATTAAAACTGCCAATGGTGTCATACATGTCATCGACCAAGTAATGCTTCCGAAATAATAGTTTGGTTTTAAATAGGATGATAGAACTGCTCTGTAATGGGGCAGTTTTTTTTGCTTTAGCAAAATCAAATACATATTTACTGTAAAAAATAATTTACAAATTGTAAAACATACTTTACATTTGTAAAAAATTTTTTTATGATGAACAGTTTGCTATTACCACATCGTTACAAAAAAATAGGTTGGATACTTTTGATACCGGCTGCAGTGCTGGGTATTCTCGGGGTTATCATGGACATTGAATCGGTACTACCCATCCAGTCGAAAGTATTGGCATTGGTGGGTGACGAGGGGTTGCTAAAACAAAAATACTTTTCAGTCATCAGCACCAACATTACCTTAACGCTGATAGGGATGCTTTTCATTATAGGCGCATTGTTGGTGGGATTTTCTAAAGAAAAACAAGAGGATGAATACATTGCAGAAGTACGGCTCAATGCCTTGTTATGGGCGGTATTGGTCAACTATAGCTTGTTGTTGGTAGCCTTTGCTTTTGTGTATGGATTGTCATTTCTTACTGTTATGATATATAACATGTTCACGGTGCTGATATTGTTTATCGCACGGTTTCATATTGCCTTGTATCGAAATGCCAAAAACATATCTGATGAAAAACACGATTAAAGTAGAAAGAGCAATTAAAGGCATTACGCAAGAAGAATTGGCAAAAGCAATTGCGGTGAGTCGGCAAACCATCAATGCTATAGAATCCAATAAATACGTGCCTTCCACCATATTAGCCTTGAAGATGGCGCGCTATTTTGAAAAGCCTGTTGAGTCCATCTTTATACTTGATGAAAAGGATGGATAAAGAGGCAAAGCTGATGCTAACAGTAAATTACTGTAGTGCATTTATGGTTACCCAAGCAAACATTCCTACCCCAATTTTCAAGGCTTCTTCGTCTATATCAAAATGAGCATTGTGCACCGGTGCGGTATAGCGTTCGTTGTTTTGATTGGTGCCGATTCGGAAAAAGCAAGCCGGAATTTTTTGCGCAAAGAAACTAAAGTCTTCAGCTGCCATTCGCAGGTTCAAAGTCTTTACCTGTTCAGCACCCACAAAGTCTTTCGCCCATGCTTCGGTTTGCAGGGTCAGCTCAGGGTCGTTGTATAATGAGGGGTAGCCTTTGGGTATTTCTACCGTTGCCGTAGCACCATACGACTCACAAATTTGGCGGGTGATTTTTTCAATCCATTGGTGCGCTTCGTACCGCCATGTTTCATCCATGGTACGGAAGGTGCCCAATACTTCTACTTTATCGGGAATTACATTCGTAGCAAAGCCACCGGCAATTTTTCCAAACGTCAGCACGGATGGTATAAGGGGATTTGCCTTGCGGGAAATAACTTGTTGCAGCGCAGTGATTACTTGTGCTGTGATGGCTATGGGGTCAATGGTTTGATGTGGCAAAGCTGCATGACCTCCTTTCCCTTCAATGGTAATATAGATTTCGTCGGCGCTAGCCATGTATTGCCCGGCACGCACCCCCACCGTACCACAGGGCAAATGCGGATACACATGCAAGGCAAAAATTGCATCTGGCTTGGGAGCTTCTAAGGCTCTGGCAGCTATCATCAAACTGGCACCACCGGGGTGTTTTTCTTCTCCCGGTTGGAAGATTAATTTCACCGTTCCTTCAAATTGGTCTTTTAATTCTTGCAATATTCGAGCGGCTCCCAATAGGCAAGTGGTATGCACATCATGTCCACAGGCATGCATCACATTTTCGTGTTGTGATTTGTAGCTTGTATCATTGGCTTCTTGTATGGGCAGTGCGTCCATATCGGCACGGAGTGCAATGCATTTTTTTTCAGGATTTTTTCCTTCAATCAATGCTATCACTCCGGTTCCGGCTACTCCTGTAGTGTGTGGAATGCCGTATTCCGTAAGTTTAGATGAAATGAACTTTGCCGTTTCATATTCTTGAAAAGACAGTTCGGGATGGGAATGAATATGGTGGCGGATGGCTTGTGTATCCGAAAAATACGCAGCTGCTTTTTGTTTAATTAGGTCAATCATTTTTCTTGAATGTATTGATTACAATATAGTCTGGTACTATCATCACCGCACCGTATAAGGGTTTCAGCTGGATTAGCATACTTTGTGCTTCGCTACGACTTCTGAAATCACCCACCTTTACCCGAAAGATAGGCTGTGTATAAGACATATAGGTAGCTATATTCGGAAAGCGTTTCATGAAATCAATCTTCTTACTGATAGCCACGCTCCGCTCATTACCATTATATATTTGCACCCTAAATCCTCTACCGGAACGAATAACATTGACCGGTTTGGCAGCTTCTATTTTTTTTGCTTTTGCATTACCCGCTATCAATAGTTCTAAACGAGGGTCTGCATGAATCACCACGCCGGTTGGTGTCGCTTCATCGGCAGTATCCACAATGATTCCCTGAGCGAATAATCGTCCGTGGGAAAGTAAAAAAAACAGTGTTATGAATAGATAGTAATGCTTTTTCACGTTGCTAATATTTTATCTATCGTAGGTTACCGTTTCATTGCGGTTGGAGTGGATGAAAAGTATGGTAACAATTGACTTTATGCTGACCAAAAGTAAAATATTATTGAGAACTCTAAGGAGTAGCATTAGCTTCTTGTACAATGGCGATGCTGGCCGAGCAACCAATTCTATTTGCACCTGCCGCTATCATTTCTTGTGCACTGGAGAAATTTCGTATGCCACCGGAGGCTTTAATAAGCGTGTTCGGCAAGTGTTGGCGCATGAGCTGTACAGCATGCAATGTAGCTCCCGTAGCTGAATACCCTGTAGATGTTTTGATAAAATCTACCTGATGTTGTGCTACTATTTTACAACAAGCTATTAATTCGTCATCGGTCAATTCGCCGCTCTCTACTATCAGTTTCATACATTTGTTAGAAGCATGAATCAGGGCTGCGCATTGTTGTACTTCAGCAGACAGTTTTTCCCAATTACCCGATTTTAGCGCTGCAATATTGATCACCATATCCAGTTCGTCGGCACCGTCAGCCAAGGCATCTTTTATCTCTTCCAATTTTGCACTTGTGCTGCTATAGCCAAATGGAAACCCGATAACCGTCGCTACCTTCACAGCAGAATGCTGCAATTGTTTTTGGGCGTAAGCCACAAAATAGGGTGGTACACATACAGCGGCAAATTGATATTGTAGTGCTACTTCGCAAAGTTTGCGCACATCATCCGTTGTAGTCGTTGGCTTTAAAATGGTATGGTCGATATAAGAGGCTATGTTCATTCGGCAGACTTTTGAAGATTAATCAATCAGTTCTGAAATAGGAGCGTTGTCTAAACTTT
Source organism: Bacteroidota bacterium (assembly GCA_029573235.1). Lineage (GTDB taxonomy): Bacteria > Bacteroidota > Bacteroidia > Chitinophagales > Chitinophagaceae > JAFIGV01. The sequence continues at coordinate 32,766 of JAKQGX010000032.1, read as the reverse complement.
TGATGATTTCTTGTGCAAACTCACTTGTTTTTAGCAAGGTAGCGTCGTGCATTAAATTGTAGAAATCAACGGTTACTCTTTTGCGTTTGATGGTGGTCTTGAGAGCTTCCAAGATGGTGTTCGCAGTGCGATTCCATCCTATATATTGCAGCATCATCACACCGCTGAGCAGTAGTGATGATGGGTTCATCGTATCGGTATTGGCAAATTTGGGTGCCGTACCATGAGTGGCTTCAAACACGGCATGTCCGGTAGTGTAATTGATATTGGCACCGGGTGCAATACCGATTCCGCCCACTGCTGCTGCCAAGGCATCAGAGATATAATCACCATTCAAGTTTAAGGTGGCAATCACCGAGTAGTCTTTGGGAGCTAATAATATTTGTTGCAAGAAATTATCGGCAATCACATCTTTTATCAGCACCTTGCCGGAGGATAAAGCCTGTTTCATTTCTTTATTGGCAGCTGCTTCATCTTGCTCTTTCTTTGTTTTTTCCCATTGCCCCCAAGTATATACTGCATCGGCAAATTCTGTTTCAGCAAGCTCATATCCCCAGTTTTTAAAACCACCCTCGGTGAACTTCATAATATTGCCTTTGTGTACCAGTGTTACTGACGGCAGTTTTTTATCAATAGCATACTGGATGGCTGACCGTATCAATCGTTGGGAACCTTCTTTAGAAACCGGTTTGATACCGAACGACGTGGTTTCGGGGAAGCGCACTTTGTTGGCGAGATTGTTGACTTCTAAAAACTCATAGAGCAATTTGGCTTTAGGGTCGTCGTAGTTAAACTCAATACCGGCATAAATATCCTCGGTGTTTTCACGGAAGATGACCATATCTACATTTTCCGGATGGCGCACCGGCGAAGGCACTCCTTGAAACCAATGAACAGGGCGCATACACACATACAAATCCAACTCTTGACGCAATGCCACATTCAACGAGCGAATGCCGCCACCTACCGGTGTGGTGAGTGGACCTTTTATAGATACTAAATAATCTTTGGCCATTTGCAGGGTTTCTGCCGGCAACCAACTCCCAGTTTGGTTAAATGCTTTTTCACCAGCCAGCATTTCCACCCATTCAATCTTACGTTTCCCTTTGTAGCAATGGCTGATAGCTGCATCCATCACGGCTTTGCTGGCACGCCATACATCGGGTCCTATGCCATCGCCTTCTATAAATGGGATATAACAATAGTCCGGTACTTGCAGTTGCCCTGCCGTGTTCATGGTAATTTTTGTGGGTGTCATTTTGGGATGAATTTATTTGAGGCTGCGAAACTAAAGAAAAATCATGAGGCACCCATTGAAACTATGGTCTATTGCAACCATCGTAAGAAGGTAATAAAGGTGTATTTTTATTCATAAGATAGCAGAGGAAAGTCCACTCCCAATGTTTCATACTAGACGCTATTACCATACTATTCCATCCATTCCGTTACTTTTGGCTAATGAATATTCGAAGCTTGTTTTTAGAACACTTGGCGCAAACTTCCACGGCTCCGGTTGCTTTACATATTGTGCGAGCCGAGGGAACCTATTTGATAGATGCCGATGAAAAAAAATACCTAGATATCATTGGAGGAATTAGTGTATGCAACGTAGGTCATGGAAACAAAGCCGTTATTGATGCGATAAAAAAGCAATCGGAAGCGTATCTGCACATCATGGTATATGGCGAGTTGATACAAACCCCGCAAGTAGCCTATGCCCAAATGCTCACAGAGCACTTACCGTCATCGCTTCAAAGCGTATATTTTACCAACTCCGGCGCTGAGGCGGTAGAAGGTGCTATCAAACTGGCACGTCGCACCACCGGCAGAACGGATATTATTGCTTGCCAACACAGCTATCATGGCTCTACCACAGGTGCTTTAAGCCTTTTGGGAGATGAGTATTGGCGCAATGCTTTTCGACCCTTGATGCCCGGTGTGTGGCATTATGAATATAATTCGCCTGAATTAATAGAAGCTATCAACGAACGTACCGCTTGTGTCGTCATCGAAACGGTACAAGCAGAAGCCGGAGTGCGATTGCCGGAACAAGATTGGATGAACCGATTGCGCCAAAAATGTGATGCCACCGGCACCTTGCTGGTGTTGGATGAAATACAATGTGGTTTTGGACGAACCGGTACGCTGTGGGGTTTTGAGCAATATGGTATCGTGCCGGATATATTGTTGTTGGGCAAAGCTCTGGGAGGAGGTATGCCCTTGGGTGCTTTTATATCTTCCAAAGAACGCATGATGGCGCTTACCGATAATCCGGTATTGGGGCATATTACAACCTTTGGCGGGCATCCGGTGAGTTGTGCTGCCGGCATGGCGGCATTTCAATATTTATTGCAAGAAAAAATAGTGGAGTCGGTTGCATCAAAAAGCGAGTTGTGGGTTTCCTTATTAAAACATCCGAAGATAAAATCGGTGCGCAGCAAAGGGTTGTTGTTGGCAGTTGCATTAGAAAATGCCGAAGCGGCACTGCACACCTTGTCGCGTTGCAAAGAAGAAGGCTTATTCTCCGATTGGTTTTTGTTTGCTGCTGATTGCATTCGCATTGCACCCCCATTAACCATTTCTGAAAAGGAAATACGGGAAGCCTGTGCCATTCTATTGCGATGTTTATAATAAACGTTTTTCTACTTGTTCTAAAACATACGATACATACCTGTTTCAAGGGTATAATAATATAGTGGCGCTTTTCGTTGTATAAGATTAAATCAATAATTTTAGTGCTTTAGAATTTTAGGCTTTCATGAAGTATCGCGTCATCTTGCTTTCCATAGGGTGGTTATTGGGCATCCAACCGTTATCTGCACAAAAAAAAATCTATGTCAACGAATATTTGAATATTGGAGTAGGGGCAAAAGGGTTGGGGCTTGCCGGAGCGCAGTCGGCATCGGCAAATGACGTGACGGCAGCCTATTGGAATCCTGCCGGACTCATGCAGATTCAAAACAATATGGAAGTGGGGCTGATGCACGCCGAATATTTTTCGGGAAATGCCAAGTATGACTATGGAGCCATAGCCAAGCCGCTGAAGGGTAAGAAGCAAGTAGTAGCCTTATCGGTGTTGCGCTTTGCCATTGATGACATCCCCAATACCATAGACTATATACAGCCGGATGGTTCTTTTGATGAAAGCAAATTGAAATCAATGTCGGCGGGAGATTATGCTTTTCTGCTGTCGTATGCACAAGGGCTCAAGTGGTTTAAAAATCCCAACCTAAAAATGAATATTGGTGTCAATGCCAAAGTAATTTACCGCCATTTGGGAAGCATGGCAAATGCTTGGGGCGCCGGTATTGACGTGGGAATTCAAGCACGATATGCTCAATGGCGCTTTGGTGTTATGGCAAAAGACATTACTACGACCTACACCTCTTGGAGTTTTCATCTTTCTGAAAAGGAAAAACAAATATTCGGACAAACCGGAAATGAAATACCCGTTAAGTCGTATGAGCTGATGTATCCTCGTTTGAATATCGGAGTGGCACGATCGCTTTTGCCCGAAGGGAAAGCCTTGCAAGTATCGGCAGAATTAGGTATCGACCTTACTACGGATGGCAATCGGAATACCTTAATACACTCCAATGCAGTCAGCATCGACCCACGTATCGGGTTGGAGGGTAGTTATAAAAACACCTTGTTTCTTCGTGCCGGTATAGGCAATTTTCAGCGCGTACTTGATGATGCCGATACCAGCAATAAAAAACACTATACCCTTTACCAACCATCGGTAGGCTTGGGGGTTGTCTTAGGAGTTATAGGAATTGATTATGCCTTCACTAGTTTGCAGACACAGTCCAATCCATTATTTACCCATATCATTTCGCTACGCCTCAATATGAATCAACCAGAGAAAGGAAAGCCTACAAAAAAACCAACACGTAAATGATACGAATAGCACAATACATACTCATCTTGATTTGTTTGTCGGGGGCTATGGCTGCGCAGGGGCAACTATATGGCAACGAGTGGGTGCGTTACAACCAAACTTATTACAAAATCAAAGTGGGAGCTGCCGGCATTTATAGAATATCGACAGCCACACTAACTGCTGCCGGTATGCCTACCAGCACCATTGGTACACAACTGCAACTCTTTCATGAAGGAGTGGAAGTGCCCCTGTTGGTGAGCACTACCGGTGTGATGGGAGCGAATGATTACATTGAATTTTACGGTGAGGTAGCCAGCGGTTTGCCGGATACTGCTTTGTTTGAACAAGCATCTTGGCAAGCAAATACAAGAAGAAGTTTGTTCTCAGATACGGGTGTATATTTTTTAACCCTTAATACAGTGGGTGCTAACAAACGATACCTCAGCACACCGAATGTAATATCGAATCCGCCACCGCCATTGAACTATTGTTACGCTACCTATGAGCAATATTTTAAGAACGATTTTTTTCAAGGAAAGATACAAGCCGGCACTCAGCCCATCTATTTCAGCACCTTTGATAATGGCGAAGGATTTGCAGATGGTATCCGACATTTAACACAACCCTTCAGCCTTTCGGTGCCCACACCCCATGTGGTGCCGGGGCAAAATGCATGGCTCTCTACGGCTGTGTTGAGAACCACCTATAATGCGAACACAGAACATATTATGGTGGGTATCAACAACCAACAAATTGCCGATTCAATCATCGCCAGAAATGCAGTAAAACATTTTAGTATTTCCGTTCCATCTTCGCTATTGAGTAGTAACAACTCCATCCAATTTTCGGCAACTTATACAGGTGTTTCGCCTTATGATTCGTATGGTTGCAATTTTGTTTCGCTGCAATATCCTCGCGATTTTAACGTATCTGGTTTGAACTACTTTTCATTTCAACTCCCGGCGGCAGGTCAAAATCAATATTTAGAATTTCAAAACTTTAATCATAACAATAATGCCCCCATCTTGTACGATCGTACCAATCAAAAATGGTATGTCGGCGACATTGCTGTTTCCGGATTGACTCGCTTTTATATTGATCCATCACTGGCCACTCGGGAGTTGGTATTGGTGGCTAATGGAAGCAGCCAATCCTATACAGTTACGGCAATGCAACCGATTCAATTTACTGACTATTCGCAGGCTACTCAACAAGGAAACTATGTAATCGTTACGCAGAAAAACTACCAACAATTAGTGAATGGAAAAAATAACGTTACAGAATATAAAACCTATCGTGAAAGCATTGCAGGTGGCAGTTACAAAGTGATTGTTGCCAATGTGGACGATCTTTACAATCAGTTTGCTTATGGGGTAGAGTCGCATCCTTTGGCAATTCGCCGTTTCATGCAATATGCTTACAGCAACTGGAGTGCTTACCGTCCCCAACAATTATTTTTGATTGGCAAGGGGGTGTATTACAATGCTAATCCTCTTTATTACACACAGCCTGCTTCGTATGCTTTTGTGGGCAACCTACCCACCTACGGCTACCCCGGTTCAGATATCAACTACGTCAATTTTTTACCCGATAAAATGCAAGCCATCAATGTAGGAAGGCTTTCCGCTTGGACGGCATCAGAAGTAGGAAATTATTTAGATAAGGTAAAAGCCTACGAACAAGCCATACAAACACCGGCAATGCCAACCTACACTTCAGAAATGTGGAAGAAACGAGTGCTGCATGCCGCCGGTGGGTTGGATGCTATAGAATCGGCAGGCTTCATGCAAACCCTTACCAATAGTGGTACGCTTATAAAAGACACATCGTATGGTGCATCCATTGCCAATGTCTTAAAAACGACCACCGGTGCCATTGATCAAACCGTCAGTGCCAGCATCGACAGCATGATTAATGAAGGACTTTCTATCATTACCTATCACGGCCATGGTTCGGCTACAGCCATGCAACTTAATACCCTGAATACGCCGGAGAAATATACTAATGCACCCAAGTGCTCTCACTTCATTGGTTTGGGTTGCGATATTTCTCAGATATACACCTTAAGTCCGTTGAAAACTATCAGTGAAAAGTACCTTTATTCCAATACAGGTGGTTCCGTATCCATCATTGCCAGTGATAATTTGCAATATGCCAATTTTCACCAAGTGTATTTACCCAAGATTTACACCAGCATCTCGAAAACCAATTACGGCAAAACTTTTGGCGATCATACCACCTTTGCTTACAACAGCATCAGAAGCATTGATAAAAGTGATTTCACTTTCTTTCATTTAGAAAGTATGATCCTGCAAGGCGACCCCGCACTGAAGCTATATAGCCCGTCAGCACCTGATTATTTCTTAACGTCTAACAGCATATTTACCACACCGGCGAATGTGACCACCAACTTAGATAGCTTTTCCTTTAAAGTGGTAGCTTACAATCTTGCAAAGGCTACGAATGATACCGTTGATGTAAAAATAGAACATACCAATCCGGCGAATGTAACCAGCACGGTTGGTGTAGTACGATTAGTGAAATTGCACAGTACTGATACCTTCGTCATCAAACTGGGTGTAGATAAACTGGCTGATTTGGGTCTCAACAAGTATCGCTTTACCATAGACCCAACCAACGATTGGAATGAAGTGAACGAACTGAATAATGTAACCAATGTAGAGGTGTTCATTTATTCTGATAACCTCATTCCCATCTATCCGCAAGCCTTTAGCATCATCAACCAACAAGCTATAACTTTAAAAGCTTCTACCTTAAATCCCTTTAGAAAAGCCGGAAAATATAGAATAGAAATAGACACCACAGAGCAGTTTAATAGCTCTTTGAAACAGCAAACCACTATTACCAGTTTAGGTGGAGTGATTCGATGGACACCCACACTTACCTACAACGATAGTACCGTGTATTATTGGCGAACCGCATTTGATAGTGCCCTCAATGGTGATTACAAATGGTCGTACAGCTCCTTTATTTATTTAGCCAATGGGTCACCGGGATGGAATCAATCGCACTATTATCAATACCAAAAAGACGATTTCACCACGTTGAATTACGCATCAAATAGGCAATTCAGCTATCCGGTAAACAATCGCTTGCTGGAAGTATATAACGCGGTGTACAGCCAATTGCAAAACACTACGCCATGGGATAATTCGGTGTTTTGCAAAACCATTTATAGTGGCAACGATATTCAGTTGGTGGGTTGTGCTCCATGGAAAGGAACAATTCAAATCAGTGTATTCGACTCGGCAACGGGCGATGCATGGAATAACTCCGGTAGCAGCTATGGCTCCTATGCTGTATGTGCAACCGTAAATAATAAAAAGGTGTTTGAATTTCCCGTAAACACAATAACAGGAAGAAACAATGCCAAACGCTTGCTGGATAGCATACCCACAAATAGTTATGTGCTCATCAAGAACCTTATTAACGACTTGGATTATGACACTGCATTGGTGGACGAGTGGAAATTGGATGAAACCATTAATGGAGTGGGACAATCTTTATACCATACCATTTACAATATGGGCTTCACCCTTATTGATTCCTTCAACCGCCCACGACCGTTTATTTTCTTTAGAAGAAAAGGAGATAACAGCTACCCTGTATCGCAATATATGGGTGCTTATGCCGATACCCTCATTCGTCATTTTTTAATTCCTTCTAAAACGAAAGAAGGTATTTTGAGCAGTACAATAATTGGCCCGGCAAAGGAATGGCAAACCTTAAAATGGAAACAATCGGCAATAGACGGGCAATTGCATAACGATATTTCCAGGGTAAACGTTTTTGGTATCACCCCAAATAATAACAGCGCACTACTGTATTCTGGATTTGCACAAGACACATCGTTGTCGTTTGTAGATGCAGCACAATACCCCTATTTACAACTACAATGGCGCAGTGAAGACAGTGTAAATCGGAGTTGTCCTCAGTTGGATTATTGGCGAGTGCTTTATAGCCCGGCGCCGGAAGCTGCCTTGAATCCGTCAGCACATTTCACTTTTAAGGACAGCCTGCAAGCAGGACAAATGCAACATTTTGAAGTAGCCATTGAAAGCCTCACACCGGTGCCCATGGATAGCCTATTGGTAAGATATAAAGTGATAGATGCGCAGAATGTAGTACATACGGTGAAGAGTGTGCGTTATCGAAAATTACCTGGCAACGATACACTCATTGCATCCATAACCTTTGACCCATCCACCTTTCAGGGCAACAATGTATTTTTTGTTGAAGCCAATCCGGATGAAGACCAAGTAGAGCAATACCACCCGAATAATTTAGGATACATCCCTTTCCGAGTGGTAGCTGATAAAAAGAATCCGTTGGTAGATGTAACATTTGATGGTGTACATATTTTGAACAAGGACATTGTGTCCGCAAAACCATTTATCAAGATTGCATTAAGAGATGAAAACCAATACCAATTATTGGATGATACGGCATTATTGCAATTGGCTATTCGATATCCTTCGGATGGGATCAATGAATCGCGTACGATTCCTTTTGATGGGCAACTGTGTCGCTTTATCCCGGCACAAGGCAATAAGAACGAAGCGATCATTGAGTATCGCCCCATATTTGCCGAAGACGGCATCTATGAATTGATGGTAAATGGAAAAGACAAAAGCGGTAATGTGGCGGGTCATAAAGAATATAAAATTTCGTTTGAAGTCATCAACCAATCAACGATTACACATGTGCTCAATTACCCCAATCCGTTCTCAACCAGCACTGCATTTGTGTTTACACTCACCGGCTCGCAAGTGCCTACACAGTTTAAAATTCAAATAATGACCGTTACCGGCAAAGTGGTAAAAGAAATCACACGTCAAGAGTTGGGTGAAATACATATTGGCAGAAACATAACCGACTATAAATGGGATGGTAAAGACCAATACGGACAGACATTAGGCAATGGTGTTTATTTTTATCGTGTCATCACCTCTATGAATGGTGAAACAATCGAACATCAATCCAATGGCACCGACAAATTCTTCAAAAACGGCTATGGCAAAATGTATATTATGCGATAGTTTTGGAATACTAAGTCGCAGTAATTACTTTTAATCAAATTTTTATAGTTAAGTAATTCAATACAGTTAGATTTACTTTACCACTCAATTGTTAATAAGCAAATAACAGTACCGATATATGAACCTATATGTTAGCAACCTGAGTCAAGAAACGACAGAACAAGAATTAGCAAAAGCCTTTTCTGTTTTTGGAGCCATTAAGTCTTATAAAATTATTATCGACAAAGAAACAGGATTTTCCAAAGGATTCGGCTTTGTAGAAATGGAAGACAGCGAACAAGCTATGGATGCCATTGATAACCTGGATATGTCTTATTTATTGGGCAATATTATCAACGTAAGAGAAGCGAAAAATAATCGCAATGGAAACAGTCAGCAACAACAATCCTATCAAAAGCGTGATGGTGGCAATAAGTCGTACCAACAACGTAGGGATTATTCGAATCGCAAAGACAATACTTCCTTCAACACCGATAATTCATCTTTGGATTCTTGGGAATCCGACAAGGACTTCAACAACGATTTGAGCTATAACGCTTAGGGTGATACAGCAAATAAAAGTTCTAATGAATTCTGGTTATTGTAGCCAATTCTGTTAGTATATATGGTCGTTTATAATATCGGCTATTTCTTTTGAACGATTCCAAATCATCATGTGGCTGCCATCTTGTATCCAATAATTTGGATGTACATAAGTAGGGTCGATGATGCGGTCGTGCGTACCGTGAATATGAATACAGTGTTGTGGTATAGATGTACTATTCCATTGCAAGATTACCTTGAATGCCGCTCGTAGATAATCACTTTGTGTATCTTTTAGAATCTCCGTTAATAGTTTTTTTTCATCAACAGTAGTCGCGCCGAACTTTTCATACAAGACACGGTTAGGTATCTTAAACAAATTAAAAGGCACCAAACCATGTTGCAGCAAAAAGGTGATGATGGCGCTTAAATCGGGCAATTCAGTTTTGTTTTTAGCACTAGAAATTAAGAACCCCTTGCGAATAGGTATTTGTTGGCTGATTTCGGAAACCAACATGCCGCCAAAGGATAAGCCGATTAGGATAGGTTCTTGTTCATGTATTTGAGTCGCCATTTTAGCGGCATACGTTTGCATGGTCTCATGATTGTCGAAGGGAAGCCAGGGCAGGTGTATGAATGTTGTTTGCGGCACATGAAGATGTTTGAAAATACGTTCATCAGCGCCCAATCCGCTAATGCAATAAATATTTTTCATGAACGACTATGGCAGGTGTTACCGGGCAAGATATAACTTTGCCTACAAAATAGCGAAAGGAGCACACTCCAAAATTTTTACAAATGGAATATTTTAATGATCGTTGGAAGGCTTTAGAAGATATGCTAAAAGAGCGTTTCGGAAAGGTGCCAGATATGGAAGGGATTTTGTTTTTGATAGGAGTAAATGAGCTGGGCATTCCACCTAAAAGAAAAACTTGGAGCAAAGAGCAAAAGCAAGACCTGATGCATCTTGCTGTATGCACTTTGTTAAGCACAAAAGGCTATTTTCAATTCACACATAAAGACGAAGATGGTTGGCCACATTTTGAAAATATACAACCGGTGCCGGCTGTAGGAATGCAATCGCAAGAGCAACTACTGCAAGAATGCATGTTGACGTATTTCGGTTTGTAGCATTTTGTCTGGGATAGCTTCTTTCTAATTCATCTAGTTTTTTTCGCTGTATGGATGAAATGAAAAATTGAATCGGTATGGTTAATGCTTTCGTTTCTTGTAGTATTTTGTGCATCGCTGATTTATGCTTCAACGAATTGTCTTATTAATAGTCATACTCAACTCTATCTTAGGTAGTGCTGTAGCGCAAGGGGTTGATACCTTGCCCCAACAGATGCCGGCAACAAATAGTCTTCATCAAACAGCTCCCATACTCCCTGATGATACCATTCAACAGAAAAAAGAGTATGAAATTGGAGGTGTCGTTATTGATAAACGTACCAATGAAGGTATTCCCTTTGCCATCCTTTATTTTGAAGGCACTGCGGTGGGAACATCCGCAGCATTAGATGGTGTGTTTTCAATTTCCTTACCACAACTACCTTCTGATACGCTGTCAATAAAGGCTATAGGCTATGATGTTCAACAGAAGATTTTAAAAAAAGACAAATACCATTATGAACTTTATATAGAATTGACCCGCACGGAAAATCAGTTAGAAGAATTTGTGCTACGCCCGGGCGAAGACCCGGCAGTCATTTTGTTTAAAAATATCTTACGACACAAACCGGATAACGACCCCAACCGTATTGATAATTATAAATGCGAAGTGTATAACAAACTGGAGGTGGACTTACAACAACTTTCCAAGTCGCAGTTTGAACGATTGCCCGTGCCCTATATGCGCAAGCTTAGTTTTATTTATGAAAACTTAGACACCACCGAAGGCGGAAAACCTTTTCTACCCTTTTATCTTACAGAGACCATCTCTGATTATTATTTTCAACGAAAGCCCAAGCGACAAAGAGAGTTTATAAAAGCTGTGCAGACCAAAGGTTTCGACAATGAAAGCGTGACCAGGGTATTGGGCAATATGTATCAAAATCTAAACTTGTACGACAATTATATCCGCGTCTTTGACAAAGACTTTGTAAGCCCCATCAGTCATCAAGGGTTGTTTTTTTATCAATACAAGATTAAAGATACGCAAGTAGCGTATGGCTATAATATTATTTTGGTGCAATTCACCCCGCGAAGAAGTGGCGAAAACTGCTTCAGTGGCGACTTTTGGGTGGTAGATAGTGTATATGCTATACAAAGGGTTTCCATGCAAGTGGCAAAAGGTGCAAATATTAATTGGGTAGAAAGTGTAGATGCGTACAAAGAGTTTGCACCGTTGGCAGATAGTACTTGGTTTCCGGTGAAGGATAAATTTATTGTGGCTTTTTCACCAACATACAGCACTAAACTACCGGGACTGATAGGGAGAAAAACTACTTCTTTTAAAAGTATACTCCTCAATGATGCACTCGTTGCGGCGGTGGTGAATGACCCTCAATACAAATTCGATGTCATACTCACCGATACGGCACAGCATTCTTCCAACACGTATTGGGAGGCAGCGCGACACGATGTGCTCAGTGAAAATGAAAAAGCTATCTATAAAATGATTGATACCTTGGAGACCTTGCCCGTCTTTAAGCGGTATAAAAATTTGATACGCTTTTTTGCCTCGGGTGTCAAAGATATCGGGCCATTAGAGTTAGGTCCGTATTGGTATTTCTACAGCAGCAATGTGGTAGAAGGAAAACGTTTTCGATTGTCCTTAGGCACCACTCCTAAATTTTTAAAAGACGTTTACCTCAGTGGCTATGTAGCTTACGGCACTGCGGATAATCGTTTTAAATACAAAGGTTCTGCACTGTGGCTGCTCGATAGGAGTCCTCGTATGTACCTATATGGCGCGTACACACACGATGTGGATCGAAGGGCTAATTATTATGATGAAGTAAGCTCCGATAATATTTTTAATACCGTAGCCAGAAAAGACAATATTCCATGGAAGCTTTCCTTTGAAGATGAATACAGGGCTGAATTTTTTAAAGAATATTACAATGGGTTCAGTCATCAGTTTGCATTTGTAAGAAAGAAATTTGAGCCCTATCAACCCTTGCCATCATGGGGCATTTTTGCTGATGAGCATGGCAATCCATCCGGGCATATTATCAATACCGAGTTGAACCTGCGTTTGCGTTTTGCCTACAAAGAGAAGTTTTTAGAAGGCAATTATTACCGCTTTAGTATGGGTACCAAATACCCCATTGCCGAAATGAGAGTAGCACTTGGTTTGAAAAACGTTTTTGGAGGTGGCTATCGATACAAGAAAATTATCATGAGCGTTTCTGATAATATTCCACTACCTCCGGCGGGTGTAATGTATGCAAATGTATTTGGTGGAAAATACTTTGGTGTATTGCCTTATCCGCTATTGGAGATTCATCCGGGCAACGAATTCTATGTGTACAATAAGCAAGCATTTAATATGATGAATAGCTACGAATTTATCAGCGATCAATTTGTAGGGCTCAACATCGAACACAATTTTGGAGGTGGCTTTTTTAACTACATTCCTTATTTAAAAGAACTTAAAATGCGCCAATTCTGGACTGCCAAAGTATTATATGGAGACCTGAGTGATGCTAACAAAGCCCTCAACTTTAATAAAGGATATACTTTTCGAACCTTGAACCAACAACCTTATATTGAAGTGGGCACTGGTGTTTCCAACATCTTGCAAGTGTTACGTGTGGATTTCGTATGGCGGGTATCTCCTAAAGCAGCCCTTCACGAACCCTTGAACAGACGCTTTGGTGTTTTCGGCAGTGTACAGTTTAAGTTTTAGCCAATAGTACGGTTATATAGTATTGCAAACTAACAAGGTGATGAACCATGTAGTACTACTGCACTGTTTTAGGATATTATTTTTCGCTCTATTCACTCGTTCATTCATTCAATAGTCGATATCGTTTGTCAAAAAGGCTTGGGTTTCTTATGTTTCCCGGCATTCAATGTAATTCCTTCAATGCGTTTTTGCCTTGTTTCAGGTCGTTTGGCTAGTACAATCCATTGTAACATCATCTTTCTAATGGTCTTGCTTAAACTTAGAAAATAGTCCTTTGAACCTTTGTGTTTTTGAAATGCCTTTTCTAAATCACTTGGAATGATGAGTTCTTCTACTTCGTCTAACATATGCCACGAACCGTTTCCCTTTGCAGTTTCTATGCTCTCATATCCTGCTGGCGTCATCTTTCCGAGGTGAATGAGTTGCCGAACTTTGTCTTTGTTGATTTTAGACCAGGTACTGTTGGGTTTACGTTTGCTAAAAAACTGATGCGACGTTTCGTGGTCTATTTTAATTTTCTTGCTGTCAATCCAGCCATAGCAAAGCGCTACATCCACGGCTTCGCGCCACGAAAGTGAAAATTTACCCGATGCTTTGGTATGAAAGACAAGCCATACAGCCGTTTCAGAAGAATGGTTTTTGGATAACCATTCTTCCCATGCTGTAAGGCTAGTTGGATAGAATATTGAGGTTTCTGACATGTTTATTTTACAACAGTTGCTTCCAATTCTACTGTCAAAGTTGCAAAAAGCCCTTTCACTTCAATCATTGAAGTGGCTTGCTTGATACCATTTTGCTGAATAAATGGAATATAAACATCCATACAAGTTGCGAAGAACTCTTGCATATTGGTCGTGTAAATATTCAACCGAACGATGTTTTTGCAATCGTACCCTGCTTCATGAATTAATTGCTCTAAATTCTTAACGGTTTGCAGTAATTGCGTACGCATATCAGCACTGCTTGGCACTCCATTTTCATCGAGGGCTACTTGTCCTGAGCAATAAAGTGTTCCGTTTACATTGGTTACTTCTACGGCTTGTACTGAGTTGGTTTGTGGACCCCAAACCCAAGGGTCAATGGTTCTTTTTTCCATTTTATTTTACTTTTATTTTTTAATGTAATGCAAAACTAAAATGGGGTAATGACAGCTCTATGTCAGGGGTTGGGAAACACTAGTGATACTTGTCAAAAAACTCTTGCAGGGTCATTTTATGTGGCTCAAAATGTTCTTGCAAAAATTCCATTTTTTGAATTCTGTCTAATCGGAAATAGCGAAATTCTTTTCGCAAACGGCAATAGGCGACCAGCAACCAATTTTCTGTATTGAGCAAAGCAAAAGGTTCGATGTAACGCACAGATTTTTCTCCCTTTTCGTTGGTGTATTCGATTTTGGTAAGAATGTGATTGGTAAGTGCCAATTGCAAATTCGAAAGATTGTTGCTGTTTCGTTCGCGGTTTACATTTCTATCAAATCTGGTACGCTCAGATAGTAGATTAACTTTATCCTTTAAGCTGTACTTCAATACGGCTTTTACCTTCTCAATAGCTTCGGTGTAATCCTTAATAAACGAAGTGTCTTTGGTGGTCAAAACCAATTGTTCCGCTAAAATCAACGCATTTGCTTGATTTTCCGAAAACATAATGGGAGGAATTTTATAGCCTTCCATTAACGTATAACCTTTGCCATCTTCTGTGATTATGGGAACTCCTGCATGTTCCAATGCTCTGATATCACGATATATAGTTCGAACACTTACCTCAAATTTGTCTGCCAATGCTGTTGCTGTCAAAAGTCGTTTCGTTTGCAACTGCGTTAAGATGGCAGTTAGTCGGGAAAGTCGTTTTGTATCGTTGCCATTCATTCCTCAAATGTAATAACCCTGTTGGATGTATTGTCCGGCAATAGTAAAATGAAAGAATCAACGTTTTATTCCGTTGCAGTAACCCTAAGTTTTTTTTCATGTTTGATTTGAAAGAAACCTCTTTACTTTTGAGCCTATGATAGAAGTGAAAAATATCCGTAAAAGCTTTGGCGACAAAGTAGTGATAGATGGGGTGAGCGCTACAATGGAACCGGGTAAAAACAACCTGATTATCGGGGCAAGTGGTAGTGGCAAAACTGTTTTGATGAAATGTATGATTGGTTTGGTAAAGCCAGATGCAGGGCAAATACTATATGAGGGAAAAGATATTTTAACACTCGATAAAAATGAACTCAAAGTAATCCGTCAGGAAATAGGTATGTTGTTTCAAGGCTCTGCGTTGTTTGACAGTATGTCTGTAGAGCGTAATGTGAAGTTTCCGTTGGATATGTTTACTAAAAAGACCCATGCCGAAAAAATGAAACGAGTGGATGAGGTGTTAGAGAGAGTGAATTTGAATGGTGCCAATAAAAAATTTCCTTCAGAGATTAGTGGAGGGATGAAAAAGCGGGTGGCACTTGCGCGGGCATTGGTGCTAAATCCTAAATATTTATTTTGTGATGAACCCAACTCCGGATTAGACCCTCAAACATCATTGGTTATCGATAAACTCATCAATGAGCTGACCGAAGAATACCGCATGACCACCATTATTAATACCCACGATATGAATACCGTGATGGAGAGTGGTGACCACATTGTATTTATGCAATTCGGAAAGAAACAATGGGAGGGCAGCAACAAGGATATTATCTTCAGTAACGATGCTAGTTTAAACAACTTTATTTTTGCATCCGACTTTTTTCAAAAAGCCAAAGAAGCCAGCAAGCGCGATATGACCGGATAGTGTAAAAATTGGCAATAAAAAAAGAGATTCGGTAGAAACCAAATCTCTATAATCAATGTTGATTACCCATTACAAAAACTGAACTAACCATTTCTTAGACAAGAATGTTTTTCTGCTTTGATTATATAAGACGTTGATGGAGAGAAAAGGGTTTGTCATTTCTCCGGTTAATTTCAATACACATCGTCGATTCAAGACATTTACACGGAATTTGGGATATACGCTATATAAATTTACCTTTGCGACCGTAAAAAATTTCGAAACACATCATGTCAGTTTTAGTAAATAAAAATTCCAAAGTCATCGTGCAAGGTTTTACCGGTTCAGAAGGTACCTTCCACGCTTCGCAAATGATTGAATACGGTACGCAAGTAGTGGGCGGCGTTACACCGGGCAAAGGTGGCAGCCTGCATTTGGATAAGCCGGTTTTTAATACTGTTCAAGATGCTGTAACCGCTACCGGTGCTGATGTTTCCATCATATTCGTTCCGCCGGCTTTTGCTGCTGATGCTATTATGGAAGCTGCTGATGCAGGTATAAAAGTGATTATTTGTATTACCGAAGGTATTCCGGTACAAGATATGGTGAAGGCACGTGCTTACCTCAACGGTAAAAATTGCCGCTTGATAGGTCCGAACTGTCCGGGTGTTATCACCTCTGACGAAGCCAAAGTGGGCATCATGCCGGGCTTTATTTTCAAAAAAGGTCGTATTGGTATCGTTTCTAAATCCGGAACGTTGACATACGAAGCTGCTGACCAAGCAGTAAAAGCCGGTTTGGGAATTTCTACTGCCATCGGTATTGGTGGTGATCCCATCATTGGCACTACTACCAAAGAAGCGGTAGAGTTGTTGATGAATGATGATGAAACAGAAGGCATCATCATGATTGGTGAAATTGGCGGAAACATGGAAGCTGAAGCGGCTCGTTGGTTGAAAGACAACATGAGAAAACCCGTTGTAGGGTTCATCGCCGGACAAACAGCGCCTCCCGGTCGTCGTATGGGTCATGCCGGAGCCATCATTGGTGGTGCAGATGATACCGCAGCAGCCAAGATGAAAATCATGAGCGAGTGCGGCATCCACGTGGTAGCCAGCCCTGCCGACATCGGAAAGACAATGGCAGCCGTTCTAAAAAAAGAACTCGCATAATAAAGCAATAAACATCTTTATCTTTCATAAGGATTAGCGCCCACGGTTTCCCCTTGGGCGCTATATTATTTCAGAGACATGGTATGATGCCACACGTCTAACTTGTTTTTGTGATAGTAAGTGTACGTCGCGGTTTTTCTTCGATTGTTTTTTTAACAAGTTGGGTTTCTCTTCAGCACACAAATAAGAACTTTAATACCTACTTTTGCGCCACTATTTTTTAATTGTAGTTTGATTATTGGTGCTCGAAATATCATCACGGGAATTATTGATTTTTTTCATAAGCCCTTTGTAAAGTGGATAGACTTGCAAACCTTTCGCTACTTGGCTTGTGGCGGCTCCAATACGGTTTTAGACATTCTCATTTACTTCATCAGCTACAATTTTATCTTGGCAAAACAACCCGTTGATTTGAGTTTTATCACCATATCACCCCATATTGCCGCCTTTCTAATTTCGTTTTCAATCAGTTTCCCCTTGGGGTTTCTGCTTTCGAAGTATGTGGTCTTCACGGAGTCTAATTTAAAAGGGCGCGTACAATTGTTTCGGTATGCGGTGTTGGTAGCCATCAATATCCTGCTCAACTATGTATTCCTGAAGTTCTTTGTAGAATGGTGCCATTTGTACCCTACGCCTGCAAAGATTATTACTACCGCTATTGTAGCCGTATTCAGCTATATCTCACAACGAAATTTTACCTTCAAAGTAAAAGAAGTATATGCCGAAAACTCGGATAGTGTAGAGTGACGATTCGGTAAATACTATGGAGTGTCCAACGGTGCTAATACCCCCCTTAATACATCTTTATTTTACGTTTCCCTTATGACCATCGAGCAACTGAAAGAAATGCGTGAACGAGTGCAACAATTGCATCGTTTTTTGAATATTGAAGACCGAAAAATAAAAAATGAAAACGACCGTCAGCTATCGTTATCGCCCGGTTTTTGGGATGACAACGTGCGTGCTACCGGCATTCTGAAAGAAATAAAGATTAATAATTATTGGATAGAGTTGTATGAATCGGTGCAAGCCTCTGTAGAAGACTTTGCTGTATTGTTTGATTTTTGGAAAGAAGGTGAAGCCACTGAAGAGGAAGCAAAGACTGTGTATGATGAAGCAATGAGGATGGTAGATGATTTGGAATTTAAATCCACCTTAAACGAACCCGAAGATGAGATGACCGCCCAAATGGTTATCAACTCTGGCGCGGGCGGCACCGAAAGCCAAGATTGGGCAGAGATGCTGTTGCGTATGTATCGTATGTATGGCGAAAAGCAAGGTTGGAAGGTGATGGAAGTAGATGTACAATATGGTGATGGTGCCGGTATCAAACAAGCTACATTAGAATTTTCAGGAGCCTTTGCGTATGGATTGCTAAAGGCAGAGAGTGGGGTGCATCGTTTGGTGCGCATTTCGCCCTTTGACAGCAATGCACGCAGACACACTTCTTTCGCGTCGGTGTTTGTATATCCGCTCATTGATGATACCATCGAAATTGAAGTGAGTCCTTCGGATATCGAGTGGTCGTTCTCTCGGTCGGGAGGTGCCGGTGGGCAAAATGTAAACAAAGTAGAAACCGCCGTGCGACTAAAGCACCTTCCAACGGGCATCATCGTAGAATGCCAGCAGGCGCGCACACAAGGCGAGAACCGAGAAAAAGCTATGACCATGCTGAAGAGCCGCTTGTATGAAGAAGAACTGCGAAAACGAGAGGAGGTAAAAAATGCGGCTAATGCCAATAAGAAAAAAATTGAATGGGGTTCACAGATACGCTCTTATGTTTTTCATCCGTACAAGATGATAAAAGACCACCGCACCGATTATGAAGTAGGCAATGTGGGTCCCGTGATGGATGGTGAGTTAGATGGATTCATTAAAGCCTATTTGATGATGATGAAAGAATAGAGGACGCGCTTGTCCTGCTAAATAATTACTAATTTTGCCACTCGTTTTTATACAGCCATCATAATTGGACTAATTTTCGCATCCATAGATACCCACTGAATTAATAATAATAGTTATGAGAAAAATGACACTGATAGTTGCTGCGGCGCTGATGACGACCCTGGCACATGCACAAAAATCGACCATCAAAGCTGCCCGCAATGCCTTAGCCGACAAAGACTATGCTACTGCTCAAAAAACAATTGACGCTGCCGTAGCCAACCCCGAAACACAAGACGACCCTGCTGCTTGGAATACGCGTGGTTTGGTGTACTTAGCCATGCAACAAGCACCCGGTAATGAAGGCAAAAAATATTACGAAGAAGCCGCTGCATCATTAAAGAAAGTAATAGCTCTAAAGCCCACTTACGAAAAGGAAGATGTAAACAAGAAGCTACTTTCGGTTACCCTTTACAACTTTAACGATGGTAATGCGGCTTACAACAAGCAAGACTATGCGAATGCATACAAACATTTTGGTGAAGTAGTCAACATCTTTAATTTAGAAGATGGCAAACGCTTTGGCTCCAATAAAATATTTGATACACTAGCTCGCCAGTCGGCTACCTATCAAGGTTATGCAGCTTATTACAACAATCAGCCTGACTTAGCACTGCCCCTCTTATTAAAAGCTAAAACAGATCCCATTGTAAAAGATCCCAGAAACTTTTTGATGGTGGCAGATATTTACGAATTGAAAAATGATGATGCCAATTTATTAGCCACGATCAACGAAGCAAAGGCTGCCTATCCGAAGGAGCAAAGCATCATCAACAGAGAGCTGAACTACTATGTGCGCACCAACAAAATTGAAACATTGATGAACAAATTAGAGGACGCTATTAAAGCCGATCCTTCTAATCCGGATCTGTTGTTTAACCTGGCAGTAACCTACGACAATATGGCCAATCCTAAAAGTAAAGATGGCAAAGATCTTCCCAAACCTGCCAACTACAAAGAAACCTTTGCAAAAGCGGAAGCCGCTTATGAAAACACGACCAAAGCAGCCCCCAATAAAGCAGAAGTGTATTACAACTATGGCGCTTTGTACTTTAACCGCGCCGTGGGTATCAACGAAGAAATGAACAAATTGGGTAGCTCAAATGCTGAAATCAAGAAATATGATGTGCTAAAAGCAGAAAGAGACGAATGGTTTAATAAAGCCCTGCCTCAATTTGAAAAAGCAATTGCAATATGGGAGCCTATCGGAAAGAAATTGGCCACAGAAGATTTTAATAGCTACCAAGCTACCTTAGTAGCGGCAAAAGAAATTTATGCGAAACAAAACAACTTTCAAAAAGCAACTGATTTGAAAAAGAAACTTGAAGCCTTGAAATAAACTTTGGTTCTTATGCTGAAACACTCCATTCGATAAGGATGGAGTGTTTTTTTATGAGGGTATTATCAACGATTGTTTCATCGTTTCCTCCTCATTACTTAAACTCAAATGCAATAGACAAGGAGTATCGAGTGTTTACGGCGGTGCCATTCTTTTTGCCGGGTTGCCATGGCGGCATGGCGCGTACGATACGTAGGGCTTCTTTATCCAAGGAGGGGTGAATGGATTTTTGAATCATGGCATCAACGATTTGACCATCTTTCAATACGACAAATTGAACAAGTACTTTGCCTTCTACTCCTGCATTTACGGCATCTTGAGGAAACTTCATAGTAGCACTAATGAAATCATATAACTTGTCCTCTCCGCCTACAAACTCCGGAGGTTGGTCTGCATTTTCAACGGTGGGTTGGGAGGATACTGATTTTATGGAAGTGCATCCGAAGGCGATACCAACGAACCACAATGCCCACAAAAGATTACGAAAGCTCAACACTATTTTCATTTGAGAACAAAGCTACAACCGGTATCCATTTTGGGTTAAGAATATCTCCGAAATCCTTTGTGGGAAGTCTTTTTGTGGTTCTGCAATCGGAACCTTCTCTCCAATTATTAGCTCCTTTATTCTAGTTATTTTTAGATACCTTTGCGAAAATTTTTCAATATTGGAATCTACGCAAAAGCTGAGCTTAGTAAAATTTGCTCCTAAAGATAAGGCTGGTTTTTTTGATACACTAAAGGCAAGGGTGGATGCTTACTTCAAGGATAATAACTTGGAAATGTACGGCAACAGTTCTATGAAATGGAAAACCGTTGTGATGTTGTTAATGTATTTGCTACCTCTGGCATTTGTAATTTCCGGCTATGCTGCTACTAACTTGTGGTTGTTTTATGCTACTTGGGTGATGATGGGCTTGGGTATGGTGGGCATTGGTTGTTCTGTAATGCACGACTCCAATCACGATGCATACTCCGGCAACAAAACGCTGAATAAGCACATGGGCAAGATGATTATGCTAGTGGGGGGGTATGATGTTAATTGGCGCATTCAGCACAACATCTTACACCACACTTATACCAATATTGACGGGCTGGATCAGGATATTGATGCGGGTATTTTACTGCGTTTTTCACCCACGCAAAAGAAATATGGCTTTCATAGATTTCAACATATTTATGCTTGGTTTTTATACGGTATGCTCACCATTTTATGGTCAACACAAAAAGATTTTAAACAGCTAAAAGAGTACGAAGCATTGGGGCTGTTACGCAAAGAGAAAATGACATATCGTTATGCGTTAACACGATTACTTATTTACAAAGGACTTTACTATGTGGTAACATTGGTATTGCCACTATTATTCTCCGGTGCTCCTTGGTATCATGTGGTATTGGCTTATTTGTTGATGCATTTTATAGCCGGACTTTCACTCTCCAGTATTTTTCAATTAGCGCATGTGATGGGTGATTGTGAGTTTCCAATGCCATCGGATGAGCGTAAAATGGAAAACAGCTGGGCGGTACATCAAATGTTGAATACGGCTAATTTTTCTCCCAATAGCCGTTTCCTCAATTGGTTTATTGGAGGATTGAATAGACAAATAGAGCACCATTTGTTTCCATATATCTGCCACTTGCACTATAAAAACTTAGCCCCCATCGTTAAGGCAACCGCTCAGGAATATGGATTGCCTTATTATGAGCAGAAAACGTTTTTTGCTGCATTAAAAGAGCATGGACGTTTGCTAAAGCAACTGGGAAATTCTTAGTTCTATTTTCAAGGGTGCATCTGTCTCTATGCTAAAAAAATACCTTTGGTTACTTGCCTTCTTAATGGCGATACGTGCCCAAGCTACTACCGATAGCAGCCATGTGCGCATTAGCTTATTGACTTGTGGTAGTGGGGAGCAACCTTGGGAAACATTTGGGCATACGGCCATACGTATTACAGATACCCTTGCCGGTACCGACAATGTATATAACTATGGCACCTTCAATGGGTATGATGAAAACTTTTTAATCAACTTCACCAGAGGAAAACTGCTTTACTACTTATCCTACTATCCGTTCCCTCACTTTGTGGAAGAGTATGCACAGAGTGGGCGCAGCATTAGGGAGCAAGAATTGCAACTGAGTGGAAATGATAAGATCGCCCTTTACAATTTTCTTATTAATAATGCCAAAGACGAGAATAAGTATTATAAATACGATTTCTTTTTTGACAATTGTGCCACACGAATCAGAGATGCTTTTGAACGCACTTTAGGAAGTACGTTTTCTTATGCAGAAGTGTTGCCGGCATCGTCTATCAGTTTTAGAAACATCATCAACCAATATTTTTATAGAGTACATTGGCAACGTTTTGGTGTCAACCTGCTCTTGGGCAGTCGTATCGACCAGCCGATGACCAACAAGGATATCATGTTCTTGCCCGATTATTTAGAGAAGGGAGTGGCAGGAGCTCGGCTGAATGGAAAGTCCATAGTAGCCCATCAACAAACTATATTAGAAGGGAGCAAGCCCTTGCCAGCCGGTATCAACGGTCCATTGGTACTAACCAGTGCCATTGCTCTATTCACTATCATCAGCATGGCTATTCCTTCATGGAGAAAAGTGCGCAGTGTCTTACGTTTTTCACTTTTGTTTTTTACCGGTTTTTTAGGATGTTTTATGTTGGTCATGTGGTGGGGTACCGACCATCAAGCCTGCGGGAATAATTTGAATTTGCTATGGGCATTGCCTACCAATGTGATTGCAGCCTTCATGCATCATAAAAACAAAGGACGATATGCGGTAGTTGCCATTGCGTTATTATTACTTTCGTTACTATTGCATCTATTCAAAGTGCAAGAATTGCCATTGCTGGAGTTGAGCCCTTTACTATTGTCGCTGTTATTGGTGTACGGCTCCATTTACAGAAGAACGAGTTTTCACAAAAAGTAAATAGCCATTATGAACGTTACGATTTCGACTTCCGATTTTTCGCAAATAGCTTATTCAAAAAACGGAACCGGAAAGGTGTTGTTTCTACTTCATGGATTTCCGGAAAGCGCCAGTCTTTGGGGTGGCATCATTCCAGCTTTGGCAAAGCATTTTACCGTCATTGCAATGGATACGCCCGGTAGTGGTGATAGTCACTTGCCTTCCACGCCGGTTTCGATACCTCAATTAGCCATAGCCATCAAAACCATTTTAGACCACGAAGGAATAACAGAAGCGGTTATAGCCGGACACTCTATGGGCGGGTATATCGCTTTGGCATTTGCTGAAAAATACCCTTCGTATGTAAAAGGATTATCGTTAGTACACTCCACAGCAACTGCTGATGATGATGAACGAAAACAAAAGCGCCTAAGAGCCATCGAAATAATCAAAAAAGGTGGTAAGGATGCGTTTATGAGGGAAGTGATACCGAGTTATTTTTCATCTCATTTTAAAGCTACAGAAGGGGCTATTGTTTCCCATCAAGTGCAGCGTGGCATACAATTGTCGGATGAAAGTATGATAGCTTATTATGAAGCAATGATGCATCGGAGCGACACTCGTACGGTCATCAAAGGATTGAATTGCCCTTTTCAAATGATTATCGGCAAAGAAGAAACGATTGCCCCTATGCCTTTATTGCTGGAACAGGGGGCTATGGCTGCTATCAGCTTTGTAAGCATCTATGCCGATTGCCTGCACATGAGCATGCTGGAACAGCCCGATTTATTAACCAACGATTTGATTAACTTTACTCTGTATTGTTATCAATCCTAGCGCTGTTCTATATGAAAAATGCACTCCTACTATTATCGGTTATCATCTTGTTGTTGGGTACCACAACAAGCCGTGCTTCGCATATTGTAGGGGGCGAAATGACGTATCGCTGCTTGGGACCAGGCTCCACTACCGGTACTACGATTTACGAGGTAACGCTAAGTATCTACCACGATTGTTTGAATGGACAACCACAAGCCATAGTAGATGACAATCCCGCTTTCTTGGCTATATATGATGGCATCAATCGGCTACAATTCGTTGATACCAATGTGTACTACTCTTCGAAGATGGCGATACCTGCAAACTTTAGCAATAGTTGCATCACTAACTACCCGCTTACTTGCCTGCAAAAGATGACCTTCAAAGCCACGTATCAATTACCCAATAATAGTACAGGCTATTATGTAGTGTACCAAAGATGTTGTCGCAACGAGCATATATCTAATGTGATAAACCCGGGAGAAACGGGCGCTACTTATTTTTGTAAAATACCACCAGCGACAGCTGCTACATGTAATAATAGCGCTGTTTTTAAAAACTATCCACCGCAAATTATTTGTATCAACAATCCATTATTTTATGACCACAGTGCTACCGATTCAGATGGCGATTCGCTGAGTTATGAGTTTTGTGAAACCAATATTGGTGGTAGTATTAACGATGTAAAGCCCAGCATTCCTTCGTCACAACCCTTTCCAACAGTGGTGTACAGTCCGGGCTTTTCGCAACAACGTCCGATGGCTGGCAACCCCATCGTAAAGATAGACCCGGTTACCGGCATGATTACCGGTACTCCCAATTTGCTGGGACGTTTTGTAGTATCCGTATGTTGTCACGAATGGCGTAA
The DNA here is from genome assembly GCA_029573235.1 of Bacteroidota bacterium. Taxonomy (GTDB): domain Bacteria; phylum Bacteroidota; class Bacteroidia; order Chitinophagales; family Chitinophagaceae; genus JAFIGV01. Next base: position 7,633 of record JAKQGX010000032.1, on the reverse strand, counting down.
CGGAGTATTGATAAATTCTTCAAAACGTGAGTTCCAATTTGAAGTTACCGACTGCTCCAAAGCAGTAGTGGCCAACATTCCACAATACTCAGACGAGCCCAATACTTACATCGTAAATTGTCAAGGTTATACGGTTACATTTGACAATCTCAGTACGGGTGGCTTTAGTTATTATTGGGATTTTGGCGTACCCGGATTACAAAACGATACTTCCAATGCCTTTAGTCCAACCTTTACCTATCCCGATACCGGCACATATCGAGTAAAGCTTATTGTAAACCGTGGTACCACTTGTCCGGATAGTATTGACAGGCTTGTGAAAATATATCCTTTCTTCAACAGCCATTTTAATTTTTCCGGAACACTTTGTCCCAATACTCCCGTACAATTTTTGGATTCGTCGTACAGCAGTTTGTATGGTCCTGATCAATGGATTTGGAATTTCGGTGATGGTTTCACTGCTACCGAAGAAAATCCTGTACACAACTACCTCATTGGCGGCGATTACCCGGTAACCTTGATATCCGGTAATAAAATAGGTTGCTTCGATACGCTTACACGTAAAGTATCTGTTGAAAAATTTGTTCCCTTTGCCGGCAACGATACCATCATTGTCAAAGAAAGCACCATACAGTTTCTTGCTATGGGTGGTGGCAGCTACACCTGGACACCAGCAACGCTATTAAGCGACCCTTTCATTGGCAACCCTACGGCTACATACAACAATACGGGATGGTATCCTTACAATGTACATATCGTAAGTGCATCCGGACAATGCGAAGGAGACGATAGTATCTATGTGCAAGTGGTAGATGTACCCAGCTTGTTCGTTCCATCCGGATTCACGCCCAATGGCGATGGTAAGAACGATATGTTGCGCCCCATCATGGTGGGATTTTCGGAGCTTCATTATTTCAGGGTGTACAGCAGATGGGGGCAGTTGATGTTTCAAACAAGCACTATCAATGAAGGTTGGGATGGTATTTGGAGAGGAACACCCACAGAGTTAGGCGTTTACTTTTGGGTGCTTAGTGCTACTGACCGCAACGGAAATAAAATATTGAAGAAAGGTGATGTAACCCTTATCCGTTAAGCTATTCCAGTCTTTCCGATGGGGTATTATTCATGGGGCATATTGGCTACTTCTTGTCGCACCTTATTACTTACAGTAATGCCATTCTCGCTCATGCGGTTTATTTGTGCTTGCGCTTTTGATTTGTCTTTAAGAGCGGTCATGTAAAGCAATAATAAGTTGTTGTTGGCAGCTTCATTGGTTTTGTCGGCTTTTACATAATCTTCCAAATACACAGCAGCTTGTTGAAAATCCTTTTTATAAAATGCCACTTTCGCCAAGTAAAAATCACATTCATAATACCCTGATTTTTTCTTTTCTCGCAAGAAATGTGCTTCTGAAGCCAATAGCGAATCTTGGTGCTGCAGCATCACGCCATAGTAGTAATTCAGGTATTTTTCATCGGGGTTTAGTTGATAGGCTTTTCGCATCAGTCGAAACCCTTCTTGCTTATCTTCTACACGAGCGCCATACATCATGGTAGCATAGGCAGAGTGGGGCGATGTCTTATGCCCCTGCTCCCAAAAGCTAAGGGCATCTTTGAAATGCGGTTGATGTTGCAAATTGATAAAGGCAAATACAGCCGCAACGATTGCTACGATAATCCCGGATTTTTTATCACTGCTGCTTTTATCAAAAAGAATAGTCTGCGAAAGTAGTAGCAAAATACCTACAATTGGGAGGTACAAACGGTGCTCGAAGGTTTGTTCATTTAAATTTTTTGGAAGTATCAACAAAGGCAATAAGAAAGCTAAAAAGATACCTATTCCGGCAAGGTACCAGTTCCACTTCTTTTCTTTGGTAAGAAAGATTAATACGGCTATGGTTAACAAGGCTGCAAAGCCCCAATAGTAAACCGTATCTTCTTGAATCGGGAAAACACTGAGGTTAAAAGGAAATATGATCTTGCCTAAATATTGAAGCATGATAGGTATCCGCCCAGGTAATCCGGTGATGATATCCGCCACATGAAGTACACCCCCTTTGATGGAAGCCGTAGCGCGAAGTGCAAAGTACAAGCCACCGCTTAACATCCAAATGCCATACTGTATTAGTTGTCGGCGGGAGAATAATTTTTCTTTCAAGATGAATACTTGAATCAGTAATGCCGATAAGGGTGCCGCTATCGCAGACTCTTTGGTGAAAAAGCTGGCAGCCAACAACAAAAAAACGCCTATCAGAAACTTCCAATTACCGGTTTGGGTGTAGCGTATTGTAGCCCATAAGTAGCCGAATACAAACAGCCCTAATAAACTGTCGTTTCGACCGGGAATCCAGATAACGGCTTGCGATAAGGCAGGATGCACCGCAAAAAGCAAACACAATAAAAATGAATGAAAGGAGGATACTGACAACGCCCGAAAAACCATATACAACAGCCCGGTACCGGCAATGTGCAACAGGATGTTAAACAGGTGGTAGCCCTGTATTTCGATGCCTGAAAATGCATAGTTCAGTATCATCGAGTTTAAAAGCATTGGGCGGTAATACTCATCATTCACGGCATTGAAGACACCCCGATGAAAGGACGTAAATAAGTGAGACAACTGGGCATTGTACGCTTGCATGTCTTTAATGAATATACCATCATCCAAATCGGTGAAGTCATAATGAATAGTGCCCGCATAGAGTATAAAGATGATAGCCACCAACCAAAGTAACGGATACTTTATACGGAATGGGGGAGTGGCTGTAGCTGGCTTAGCTGGTGCTGAAGCTATTGTTGGTGCCGGTTTGCGTACTTTTTTACTCATACCTCAGGTTACTTTTTGGAGGTGATTTTTTTCAAGAGCTTGGGGTTGATTGTTGTGTTTTCGAAACGGTTCGCTTACTAATGTAATGGGTATTTGGTTTTCTTGTTCGCTAGCACTCTGTCACTTTTTGTTTCCAAAATACTTGTAAGTAGTTCGGATTGCAACATGCTTATTTTTTCTTTGTCAACCAACCCATATAAATGGACGATTGGAAAAAGCGGACTGGCGTTTCAAAACCAGCTTCTTCCAATAATGCTGAAAGTCGTTCTTCAGAAACAGCAAATAGTTCATGTTCTATTCTTTTCAATCGATTGTTTACTTGTTCTTCATCCAATCCTTCCGGTATTAGTTGTTCGAGGATGATTAGGTTTTGTTGGATTTGTTTTTTGTCGCCTGTAATGTCAAGCATAATAAATGTCGCACCGGAAACCAATCTTTCTGCAATGTCTTTTAGCAAATTCAACTTGCTCCCGTTGTCTTCGAGAAAATGCAGCACTAATAAAAGGGTCGCAACGTTATATTTCTTTTTGATGTCAAGATCTGCAACCACCCCTTCTATTAGCCTTACATTTTCGCATGTTTGAAGTTTATCTTTCGCTTGTTTAATCATTTCAGGTGATGGGTCAATACCTGTAATCGTCCATCGTTCAGGAGTCTTGATGAACTTTTCTATTTCATTCCCTGTTCCGCAACCCACAACTAACAAATCTTTTGTGTCTATTCCACTCAATATTTTTGGTAAACAGTCTAAAAAGTAATGGTAGTTTGGTATCCAGGTTTCTACAAATTGATTGTAACCTGCTGCTCTTTCGTTTTCAAATAGTTCTACTTGGTTCATTTTATATACCGTTTATAGGTGTTGATTTATTACTACTACAAGCGTTTGATTTCTTTAAAGGGTAATACTATTGCTGGGTTTACTTTCATTCCAAAGGCGGTCTAATGCTGTTACGACATAAGTGTATGAAGTATGTTTGCCGGCAGTAGCATCTGTATATTCATTGCTTTGTTGAACCGATATAATCTTAGAACTATTGGATAACCGCACCGGCTCATCACTTTTGAAACGATACACAGCATAACGAACCACGGTTTTTTTCTCATTCCCTGTGGGTGGGTTCCAATGCAATTGATTGCCTCCATTCGCTTTGGTTACTTTTAATACCGGAGCCATGGGAGCTGTTGTATCCATCCATTTCATGATGGGTGGAAAGGCAATAGTATTGGCATATCTTTTCATCAAACTATCCGACAACGAAGGGTGTATTCTATCGAAGTTGGAGGCACTATAAAAGGAGTATCCGGGTTGTGCTGTTTGGGTTCTAATGTCTTTTATCTGCCATAGTATTTCATTGGGCGAAACCCAAGGTCCGGTGCCGCCGTTCAACATTCTATAAACCCCCAATCCATAGTACACATGCCTTCCGTAGCTATTCTTTTCCCACCAAGAAAGCAATACTTCAAATGGGGCTGCTCTATGGAAATGCTCCCAATATAGTTGGGGCAATACATAGTCCATCCAACCTTTTTCTAACCAAAGCAGGATGTCGGAATATAAGTCATCATAACAGGTTTGTCCGCCTCGGGTAATAGAGCCTCTTGGGTCTTTGGAAGCATTGCGCCACACTCCAAATGGGCTGATGCCAAATTTTACATAAGGCTTCAGCGCTTTTATTTCCTGGTTCAATGTTTTAATGAAGTCATTTACATTATCGCGGCGCCAATCTCCTTTATCATTAAATTTTTTGCCGTAGGCAGCATAACTTTTTTGATCACCAAATTCTACACCGGCAATTCTATATGGATAGAAATAGTCGTCAATATGCACCCCGTCTATATCGTATCGTTTTACAACATCGGTTATTACTTTGATGACATACTCTCTGGCTTCCGGTTCGCCGGGGTTGATATACGATTTGCCACCGTAGGCGATAATCCATCCGGGATGTTGTTTAGTAATATGGTTGGCAGGGTTCGGATTTTTCTTACTGTCTGTCAATGCACGAAACGGATTGAACCATGCATGAAACTCCATATTGCGTCGGTGTGTTTCTGCAATCATAAAAGAAAGTGGGTCGTAATAGGGGTTGGGTGCTTGACCTTGTCTTCCTGTAAGAAAACGACTCCACGGCTCGTATGGCGAAAGGTAAAAAGCATCTGCTGCCGGACGTATCTGCACGATGACTGCATTGCAACCAAGGGCTTTTAATTGATCCAACCGATTGATAAATTCTTGCTTTTGTTGTTCGGTGGGAAGCCCTTGTTTGGAGGGATAATCAATATTGGAAACGGTGGCTATCCAAGCCGCTCGAAACTCTCGCTTGGGGGCTTGTGCCTGTAGCCAATAGACTTGTAAGAGGAATATTATTAACAGTAATGCTTGCTTCATACGTGGCAACTTCAATGTCGTTTTGTGGTAAAAATAATTGTAATTATGATGAAGATAGTATTGCCAAGAAAATAGTATTGGTATTAAATAGAGAAAATGTTAGGGAATATCAATCTTCTATTAGATATTTTGATTGTTATAATTATATACTAGCATGTTGGCTATTGGGTGCTGAATCGTTCATTTAATATTGAAAGATAAGCGTCTAATTTTTCCTCCAATATCTCTCTGTACAAAAGCCCATCGATGTATTTTTTAGGAATGGAATGATAGCCAAATTTGGCACCAAGAATACTACCTGCAATACAAGCGTTGGTGTCGGCATCGCCACCTTCATGAATGATTTCTAAAATTCCTTCTTCAAAATTAGTTGCATTAAAATAGCTCCATAATCCGGCAGAAAGCGCTTTTAAAGTATAACCAATGGAAGTGGGTTCATCTAATTGTAATAAGGCAATATCTTTCTCATAAGCCAATTCAATGTAGGGTTTTATTCGATCATCGTAGGTGTCTGCAAAGGAGATGAGTTGTTGTATATCTAATCCATCATTTTCTTTTAGCAGGTGTGCAATTAATAGAGATACAACCACACAAGAGCCTGCACAGCGACTATCCCAATGGGTGACCCTCGCAATCTTAGTGGTGTTCCTTTCTACGGAAGCATAATTCCAGAAGTCATACGTCCCTAAAATGGAAGTTCTCATGATGGCTCCATTTGAGGCAATTTGTTTTTTAGAAAATCGCCATATCATTTCTGCGGCTCGATGTGGATACAATGTAAACTGGGGAATGGATAACACTCTGTAAACCGTTTGTCCTATACCCATGGGCGCATCTTTAAACCAACGATACAACTCCTTTGCAAATGCAATTTCATCCACATTTCCTGATTGAATAATGGAATCGACAATGCATAAAAATTGATCGGTATCATCAGTCCAGTCGCCTATATTCCACCTTTTTCGATGTGCATCTTGGATGATGGCAGAATATTCCGAAAGACCATTCGGGTAGTGTTGCCTCACTGTTTTCTTGGTCATAAACTCGGTACCAAGTCCTAAGGCATCTCCTATGGCTTGACCAAAAAATACGCCTTTTATCTTGTCAATTGTAACCGGAGTCATTTATGTAGATTCACACATTATGTTTTCCCAACTACAGGCAAATGGAAGGGTTCACGTTTTATATAAATGAAAGAATGTATCGACATTTCTGCTAACGAGCAGGGCTTTATGCAGGTTGGGAATTAGAATTCCGTCTGCCCGAACCGCTGCCCGGATATATTCTAAAGTTGAATTTAAGAACTAAAGTTGAGATTTGTTCGTCCAGCCGGTACTAAAGATGAGACTTGCAATTAGCTGATGTTTTAATGTCCAGCCCAACTCGCATAAAACCCAATGTTGGCAGAAGTACATCGTCATTAGTATGCTTGCACCAAAACTTCGGTTGGTATGTTCCAATGTTGATGTAATTGTCTAATCATGTCTAACGAGAGTTTTCGTTTCCGATTCAATATTTCACTTGCACGACTTTTTTGTCCAACAATATTGGCTAAGTCTGTTTGCGTCATACCCATTTGCTCCATTCTAAATTTTATAGCTTCAACAGGGTCCGGCAAATCTATTGGGAAATGTTCGTTCTCGTATTTTTCAATTAACAAACTTAATACTTCTAATTCGTCACCTTTGGGTGTTTCTTTCTTTGCATCAAATAGTTTTTCAAGCCGAAGCATGGCTTGCTCGTAGTCTTTCTTTGTCTTGATGGGCTTGATATTCATATTAAATAGTTTTTGCATTTACTTTATCATATTCGGAATGTGTCCCAATAAAACGTATCCAAACTATTTGATAGTCAAAATTAATTTTCACTATTAAGCGATATGAATTCCCTTTTATATTGAACACAATTCTGTCGTTGCCAATAATGCTTGCACTCGGGTACTCAGCCTTTATTTCATTGGGATTTGTCCACTCGGCTTTTGAAGTTTCCTGAAACCAGGATTTTAATTGTTGCTCACAATCGTTGTGTCTTTCCCAAAATTCTCTAAGTATCTTTTTTGCAATTACTCTCAACCTTTTTTGTTTTGTCAAAAATAAACAAAAGTTACCAAAATGGGAAATTTTGTTTTATTGAGGATTGTCGTTGCGTATTTCTGCCAGCGGTTCGGGTATTGTCGCAGTGGGGGATTTTTAGCACAAAAGTTCAATAGAATTACTGCTGTTGAACCTTGCACCAATGCCCAATCGAAGCCATTCAGCCCCGCTTTTGGCAATACCTTGTGCTTGTTGCACAACTAAGATAATAAAACTAAATAAATATACTTCGGTGCAGCAATTAAATTTGTGTAACTATTTGATATATAAATAGTTATTTGTATTTTTGTAACATGCAAGGGCGCAAACAATATACAGCAAAACT
>JAKQGX010000029.1 GCA_029573235.1 Bacteroidota bacterium | reverse complement strand
AACCGAACCGCTAACATTGGTACTGCCAATAGTGGGGCTGACAGTAGTAAACTCAACATTTGTAATTCTATTGGGCATTTGTGCAAGAAAAAACTAAGAAAACCTTATATCATTTTCTAACAAAAAATGGTCAACCTATTTCAGGACAAGACAGAAAACCAAATAGACGAATTGGTTTACCAACTCTATGATTTAACCGAAGAAGAAATCGCCATTATTGAAAATTCAAATAAAACAAGCTGATGCCGATGCACGAACATCATAAAAAACAAATAATAACCCGGGCTATTGGCAAGCATCCCGGTTTTTTTCAAGAGCAAAGTCATTTAAAAAAATAAAAAGCGCCACGCACAACCCAACCCAGACAGAAAAAAAAATCACTCGGACAATGACAGCTGAAACCCAATCATACAGCGACTTTCAGCCACAGTGGACAAGAACGCCAGCTGCCAACAGTGTGTTGCCTCAATTGGCGGTGATGTGCAAAATTGAAGTTGAGTGCTCTTATCAAACTCATGTGCCTGGTGACAGTGAAGTGTTCCTAAATTGTCCACTGCGGCAACATGCAAACCGTTGGCAGGCAGCCTTAAAAAGAAAACGAACCAGTGAAAGATTACTATAAAATACTTGCATTAGAATTCGGGGCTGGCATTTTAGCGGTAAAAAAAGCATATAGACGACTTGCTCTAAAGTATCACCCTGATAAGAATAAAGAACCAAATGCGGCTCAGAAATTCATTGAGATAACTGAAGCCTATGAAGTGCTACGAGACCCGTTGAAAAAAAATGAGTACGATAGGCTATACCAAGCATATTGGGGGATAACCGCTCCAGAACAACATTCTGAACAATTATACGAACAGATATATAAACGAAAACAAGAAAAATGGGCTGACTTTGGAAGAGATAAAGCCAAAGAATATTCTTCTATACCATTTGAAGAGTTTGCAAAGCGACTACTTAAAGAAATAAGCGTTGGTGCAAATTACATTACTAATGCTATAGCAATCTTATTCGTTGGTGGTGGAGCAATAGGTATGTTGACAATTTTACCCAATGCTTTTGAAGATGGTAGCGGACTTGGTTTATTCTATTTACTAATGATTGTTGGGTTATTGTATCTAATATACCGATTGTTTCTTGTAGCACGGGCGGATTACAAAGAAGAAAGAAAGCGTAAAATTTTAAATAATAAATAATATGGAAGGATTAATATTTCTCGCAATTTCTGGTGGTATTGCTTTTGCAATGGCGCACTTCTTAGGCAGGAAAAGACAAATTGGTTTTGGTTGGTCTTTTTTCTTTTGTCTTTTTCTAAGCCCCATTGGAGGCTTAATAATTACTATGTTAAGTAGAAAATATTATGACCCAAATCCAGAACCTTCAAACTCGAAAAAAGTTTGGGGATGGATTTTAATTGTTTGGTTTTCGTTAAGTGTACTTGGACTAATTATGCGTTTAGGTAGCGGTCGCGTTGACGCAATTGCATTAAACACATTAATTATGGAAATTGGTTTTATTGGTCTTGGATATTACTTAATTGAACTTAGTAAAGGCAAGAACTTCAATACAGAAGCATTAACAAAAACAGATGACTCCACCAACACAGTATTGCCAAAAGCGGAGTACAAAAGCTTCGATTGAACTTTTGTGCTAAAAATCGGCTCCATCGCCAATTTTCAAACCGCCGCCAGCGGTCATGCCTTACAACCGTCCATCGCAAAGCCGTTGCATCGTTTACAATATCAGCAGTCGATCAGAGTCGCAAGTCTGACTAAGGGAGGTTACGCTATTACTAAGCTTATCGACATCATCCAGTAGGTTTCTTTCTCTTCTTCCAGCGTCGGGAGGTTGTGCTTGTTGGCGAGGATCAGTTCCAATATTGGCGCGTCTGCCTTCCTTGGTAGCGGTGATGTTCTGCCCCGAAAAAACAATCCCGGTGCAGATATTGTGCTTGGAATCTCCCAAAGGCACGCTCAATGGTCTTCGACTTACCGTTGTATGGCTAGTAGCAATAGATAAGTGCGACAGAGTGGGGGGGAACTGCAGGTTGCGCAGCTTCTTATGCCCACCTTGGTTATCGTACTTAATCTCGGACAAATTGCCGGGGATAACGCCGCAGGGACTAGCCAGTTGGAAGGCACGTAACACACATGATTATGATCTAATCTACACAAAATGCGTAGGCGTAAGCGCAGAATGGCTGCTTACTGGCCAAGTCCCGATGATAAAGGGTACAACAGCAGATAGCGCGGTACAGAAGGGAGTAGTGGCGCATGCCTCAAGCAAGGGAGCTCCGCTAGTGTCGCAAGATGCGATAGCCGGCTTCGGCAACGAAGCATTCCGCATCAAAGAAGAAGACATACAAGGGAAGTACCTAGTGCCCGACTTCAACGGCATAGACTTCATGATCAGAGTGAAGGGGAGCAGCATGCATCCCAAGTACAGCAGCGGTGATATAGCAGTTTGCCGCATCATCCAAGAGAGCGCATTCATACAGTGGAATACGACCTATGTGATCGCGACAAGAGAGCAGGGCATCCTATGCAAGCGGCTACGCAAGTCAGAGCTGGCAGATCACCTGCTCGCAGTTAGCGACAACAAGGATTACCCTCCATTCGACATCCCACGTGAAGAGATCACCGGAATAGCACTCATTATTGGCACTATTCTTCTGGAAGAATGTTCCTTTTTGTCCAAAAAATCAAAAAGAACAAATCCAAACGTCCTCTTTTACCTACGTTATGGAAATGTCAAAGAAAAGGAAACAATCCTTATTTATCAATGGTTTCGGGCTGTTTTTGGGTGGTTTTTAGGGGTCTAAAAGTGGCAATATGGGTTCGTTATGCATCATTTTTCTGCCCAAACACCCCTTTTTTGGGTCATTATTCCCCCTGTTTCGTAGTCAAAAATGTACACTTTAGGGTGATATAAGGGTGATGTAAGGTGGTGATGTAAGGGCGATATAGGGTGTTTTTTGCTGTTTGGGGTAGTCGGTGCAGATGGTAGTGATTGTGGATTTAGAATGGAGTTTTTCGTGTACTTTTAAGGCTGTAAAGCGTAGTATTGGCGGAATTTTCGGGCATAATTAAAGTTATACGCAATTGCACCCTTACAAAGGCTAAAGTTCTTAAAGCAGAATTCAAGTAAATTCAAGAAATCGGACATTTCGTTTTTTATAGTTTGTCCACAAAAAAATGGTTCAAAGCCGCATCGGTTGTGCATTTTTCACAATTTTTATTATTTATTGTCTAAGGACGTTTCGTTTTTATCCCTATACCTGTGAGTAAAATCCAAGATGAAAAAATGTTTTTTTTCTTACAAAAACTTACCTTACGCCCGTTTTAAAAATATTTTTATAATGCTAACAACAGAAAAACAAGCTTCGGTAAAAATTGGACAATCTGAAGCAAACTCAAACACCATAGAAATGCTAAAGAACGTAAAAACAATAGCCGTAATTGGCTCCGGTACCATGGGCAATGGTATTTGCCATGTATTTGCACAATGTGGCTTTAAGGTGCACATGATGGATATTAACCAAGCGGCTATGGATAGAGCATTGGTAACTATTGGCAAAAACATGGATCGCCAAATAGCTAAAAATACATTGACGGAAGAGGCGAAACAAACAGCGCTAAGCAATATTTTGACCTATACCGATATGGCAGATGCTGTAAAGGATGCGGATGTTGTGGTAGAAGCAGCTACAGAAAATATTGATTTGAAGGTTAAAATATTTCAACAACTCGATCAATTAGCACCGGAGCGCACAATACTAGCTACCAATACTTCTTCTATCTCTATTACGCGTATTGGCTCCTATACCAAACGTCCGGGCAAAGTGATTGGTATGCACTTTATGAATCCGGTACCGGTAATGCGTTTGGTAGAAATTATTAATGGCTATGCTACAGAAGTAGAGGTCACCAATACCATCTATTTATTGTCTGAATACATTGGCAAAGTACCTTGTATCGTAAATGACTATCCGGGTTTTATCAGCAACCGTATCTTAATGCCCATGATTAATGAAGCCGTACTTTCTTTGCAAGAAGGGGTTGCCGGTGTAGAGGAAATTGATACCATCATGAAATTGGGTATGGCGCATCCAATGGGTCCATTGCAGTTAGCAGATTTCATTGGTTTGGATACTTGCTATAGCATTATGAATGTATTGCACATGGGCTTTGGAAACCAAAAATATGCTCCCGCTACTTTGTTGGCCAACATGGTGCAAGCCGGTTACTATGGTGTGAAATCCGGTGAAGGGTTTTATAAACACACGCCCGGTAGCAAAGAGTTAGTAGTGAGCGATCGTTTCAAAAATAAAAGCTGGAAGATATAATATCGCAATAATTAATTCCCTAACGAGCGAGGCTGCTTCTATATAGAAGCAGCCTCGCTCACTTATTGGTAACAAGAGACTACATAATCTCCCCAAAAAACTATTCTTACAAAGCCTCGTCCAGCAGTTGCTCTGCCGCTATAAGGTCATCATGCAGTATTCGGTCTTTGTCCATAAAACCTACACGACTACGCAGGCGTTTCATAATTCCTTCGAGAATGGGAGAGGTTTGTTTAGGTCGTCTGATGTCTATAGCTTGTGCTGCTGTGAGCAGTTCGATAGCTAATACTCTTTGTACATTTTTTACCACCCGATACATTTTGGTTGCGGCATTCGCCCCCATGCTCACATGGTCTTCTTGCCCATTGCTACTCACAATGCTATCTACCGATGCCGGAGTACATAATTGTTTGTTTTGACTTACGATGGCTGCTGCCGTATATTGGGCAATCATAAAACCGCTGTTCAAACCGGCATCCGGCGCTAAGAAGGGGGGTAATCCACGTTGCCCGCTCACCAATAAATAGGTTCTACGTTCTGAGATATTTGCCAACTCAGATAACGCAATTGCTAAGAAGTCTAAATGTAATGCCAGGGGTTGCCCATGAAAATTTCCACCGCTGATAATGGCGTCATCATCATGAAAGACGATAGGATTATCGGTCACTGAATTGATTTCAATTTCTACCGTTTTTATGATGTGGTCAATAGCATCTTTACTGGCACCATGTACTTGTGGTATGCATCGGAATGAATAAGGATCTTGTACTTGCGGCTTTTCATCTTGTTGCATCTCGCTTCCTGCTAATAGTGCCAACATGTTTTGAGCGGTTTCTATTTGTCCTTTGTGGGGACGCACCCGATGTATGGAATGTCTGAACGGCTCTGACTTTGCGTTGAATCCGTCCGCTGACAAAGCAGCAATAGCATCTGCCCAAGCCACCAATCGACGGGTAGCAATAAGGCACCACACGGCATAGCTACTCATAAACTGCGTTCCGTTTAGCAAGGCCAATCCTTCTTTAGCAGCCAAACTCATTGGTTGCAACCCGGCGTCTGCCAACGCATTTGCTGCCGGTACTTTGTTTCCTTTATAATAGACCTCTCCTTTGCCTAATAAGGGTAAACTCAAGTGTGCCAACGGCGCTAAATCTCCGGAAGCGCCTAACGACCCCAACTCATAAACAACCGGAGTAATACCCGCATTGTAATAGGCTACTAATTGAGCAACTATGTCTTTTCTTACGCCGCTGTAGCCTTTACTCAAAGCATGTATTTTCAATAACAACATCCAGCGTACGATCTCCTGTGGTACTTCGTCTCCCATACCACATGCGTGTGAGCAAACGAGGTTTTCCTGTAACTGCGAAAGCGCATCATCGTTTATACGGACATTACATAAGGAGCCAAAGCCGGTATTGATACCATAGTATGTGTTTCCGGATTTTAATATCGTATCCAAGTAGGAACGGTTGGTGAGTATTCGCTCTGAAGCGGCTGAGGATAGTTCTATCTTTTGTTGGCCCCAATTGTTTAAAAAATCAATGGAAATATGTTCTGGTAGTTGCATGGTTGCAAAGTAACAGTAAAATCGACCTTGTGCAAACAACCCACATTCCCTTTTTATTGTGTATTGTTTAATTGTTTTGAAGAGTGCAACTCAGTTTTTTTTAAAAAAGATAAAAATAAAGTATGTAATTTTTTTGCAAATAATTATATTTGTACTAATAAATTCATTTAAAAACTCCCCTTATGAAGAAGCTATTCTTAATTCTTGGTTTATTAACGGTTACAGGAGGATCTTTATCGGTTCAATCTTGTAATAAAGTAAAGGATGCCATATTGAAAAATATTGATCCTTTTAATTTTTCGATGCAGAGTTTTGTAGTAACGTTTGAGCCTACCACTGCAGACTCCATAAATACCGACATCGTTTCTACTGTAATTAATTTGCAGGACAGTATTAACAAGTTTGTCCCTTCAGGTGTTAATTTGTCTATTAGTGATTTGAAAGAAGTACGTTTAAATAAAGTGACGGTTTCTCCTGAATCCGGCTTTACTCCCGGAGCAACAGGTAACAACTTTACCAATATCGAAGGTGCTTTTGCCATGTTCAATTCCAATCGAGGTATCGCGAATGGGTTAGGTCCATTGGGTATGTTACTTTATCTGACAACCTCTCCTACCGATGAAATGACTCCACTGGTATTTGACTATTCTGATAAAAATGTCAATTTGTTAAACTATTTCCATTCTTCCGGAGAAACTGAAATCATGTACCAACTTATTGGAAAGCTTCGTCGCCCTGTTACGGCACCTTTAAAAGTGCGAGTACAGGTTGAGTACACTATTATTCCAGGTTAGTTTTGTCTTAAGTTTATTTATAGTGATGACCTAATAATGGTCATCACTTTTTTTTGCCCATTTCCACAACAACGACACCTCTTACTCGAAAAAAATAAATGACCTCAGAGAATGATATTCGTCAAAGGACACTTGGATGCTCAGTGCATCTTATGGTTTCATACTTTGCTTTATTTGCACATTTCAATACCATATTGGATGCGTTATTTTGAATACAAATGATAATGCCATCCGTCGCCTATCCATGCTTTTTGTAGGTGGGGGAGTTGCGCCAGCAATTGACTTGCCTGAGCGATACTATCTATTGCATATACCGGCAGGTTGCTTTCTGGACGGTAGGCTGGAAATGTTTTTAGGATTACATCTGCCGTTATCATCCGCATTCCGGGCATGTAAATGGTAATGTCATCGCTGTAGGCTACTCCGGGAGTAATCAGAATAGGTATTTTTTCTTTTTGTGCCATACGAATGACCTTATCTGTAGCATGAAGTATGCTTATGCGTTGTCGGTATTCCTTCAAGGTAAACATATGGATAATCGAAGTGATAATATTGCCACCAAGAGCAAGCAAAAGAATAATAGTCGTCACCCTTGCGCTTTTCTTCAAGGGTACCCTCGTTAAAAAATATATAATCAAAATGGAAATTGCCGGAATGGTAAAGGCATTAAACTTGGGTTCACTCAAAGGTAATTTTCCGGCAAAAAACAGCAGTAGCGAAACTATTACCAAACCGATGCAATACACCCTTAATTGATAGGAAGCCGTTACCTTTACGTTTCGAAAAGCTGATAGATGCTGATGCACAGCCCATCCTACTGCTGCCCAACCAACTGTTCCAAACACACACTCGAATACAAAACCAGAGCCCATCTTTGCCAACCAGCCCCATAGATTTTTAATAATCAAAAATCGTTTGGTATTATCTGTTGCCATTCTAAATTTCCAAAACTGTTGCATCTCTCGATCGTTCATTAATTGCTGCACATCTATAAAATAGAATATCATAATGGAAATAAAAGACAGCATTAACGGTAGTATCAACATGCTGCTACTACAGGAGGAGTGTCGGTGTTTTTTCCAAAAAGTAAGTTGCAAAAAAACTAACCCAAATAGGGGTGCTACGGCAATGGGGTAAGTATAACTGAAATAAGGAGCCAACAAAAAGCTCAGGCATATTAGTCCATAGGAAAAGGTGCTTTGCATTCCTTTTTCAAACAAAAGAATCAGTTGAATTGCTTGCCAGAGGGCTACCAAACTCATCCATATTTCCATTTGGTATTGCTTCGTTTGAACCAAGTACTCGATAAAGGTGAAATTGGAAACCGTCATTAACACTAGTAGATAGCGTGTCGGCATAGCTTCTTTGTATATTCTATTCATTAAATACCAACAAAAGAAAACATTGCACACTGCCAACGCAAAAGCCGGAACACGAAGGGAAAAATAGCTATAATGAAATGTTGCCGTAAACCATTTGATGAGTTGAAGATAGACTCTTGGAAACTGTTGTGTGTACTCTAATGTGCCCCACAACTCTTGATGTGTCTTAAACTTCAGGTTGTATATTAATCGCCATTCGTCATGCCAGAATGGTTTTATTTTAAAGAGTACCATCGAAAGCCCCCAAAGCAATAAGATACCCAATACTGCCTTTGCAAAAAATGCAATGTTATTTTCGATACGTGCTATAAACTTCATAAATGCGCTGTAACGACCAAGATAATGATAGTTCAATAAAAACAGATTGTTTGAACGCTAACTTTAAGATTAGTAGCTATCTTAGCGCTTATAATTTAGATAAGAATTTATGAAACATCCAGAAGGATATGTACACGCTTCCATCGAACAAGGAATAGCCACTATCGAGTTTCATCATCCGGCTAGTAACTCATTGCCAGGTGCCATACTGAACGACCTTGCGAATACCATTAATGATATGGGTATTGATGACCGAATAAAAGTAATCATCCTTAAAAGTGCCGGTGATAAAGCCTTTTGTGCCGGCGCTTCTTTTGATGAATTGATTGCCATTGAAAATAAAGAACAAGGTCTCGCTTTTTTTAGCGGCTTTGCCAAAGTGATAAATGCCATGCGTAAATGCCACAAGCTTATTATCGGTCGCATACAAGGAAAGGCAGTAGGGGGCGGTGTAGGGTTGGCAGCCTCGGTAGATTATGCCATTGCCACAGAAGAGGCATCTGTAAAACTAAGTGAATTAGCAGTAGGCATTGGTCCTTTTGTGGTAGGCCCGGCAGTAGAACGCAAGATGGGACTTTCTTGTTTTTCGCAACTATCCATTGATGCTACGGAGTGGCGCTCTGCCGACTGGGCAAAAAAGCATGGGCTATATGCTGAAGTGCATCGTACCACAGCAGAAATGGATGATGCTATCAATAGATTGGCTCAAAAATTGGCACAAAGCAGTCCACAAGCCATGTGGGAATTGAAGAAAATATTTTGGAAGAACACTGAAAACTGGGATCAATTATTGTTGGATAGAGCCGCCATTAGCGGTACCTTAGTTTTGAGTGATTTTACCAGAAATGCCATTCAAAAATTCAAAGCCGGTACCGCCGCAAAAAAATAAAGGTTATGCCTACCATCATTGTTGCCACCGATTTTTCTGAAGTAGCTACCCACGCCGTAGAGTATGCTTGCCAACTGTCGCAGGATATTAATGGAAGTATTACCCTGTTTCATAGTTATACCATTCCGATAACGATGGGAGACATGCCTTTCCCGGCAATGACGGCTGAAGAAGCGACCCAATTGGCAACTACAAAAATGAATGAACAAGTCGCCGGCTTGCAGCAAACCTATCCTCACATTGCCATTAACACAGTGATAAGCTTTGGTGATGTAGTAGATGGATTGCAAGATTTGATAACTACCGAGAAGCCGCTAATGATTGTGCTAGGCAATAACGGTACGAAGGATCAATTGATGTGGTTGGGGAGCAATATTGTTACGGCTATGCGCACTTTAAAAGTACCGGTATTGGGCGTAACGTTGGATTGCGACTATCGGTTACCTCAATCAATCTGCTATGCATGCGATTTTAAAACCAATGATAACGTTGCAATTGCTACCGATATAAAACATATCATCACGCTGTTTAATGCAGCACTCACAGTACTCTATATCGACCATCAGGCAGAAACCGATATTGACGAACTGCAAAAAGAAATGGTAGGGAGTTATCTTTTCGAAACGTTGAAGCCTTTTCAACCCACGTATCGCTTTCAAGGGAAAAATAAAATCAATACTACCATTGAAGAGTTTGTTGCTTCCAACGGTATGGATTGGCTTATTGTAGTACCCAGAAAACATTCGTATCTCGAACAACTATTTGGCAAGACTCATACAGAAGCGCTTGTTCAAAAAACTACCGTACCCATTTTAGCCTTACATGAAGGCGCGTAGTGGTGTTAGTTTTCATAAAACGTATCTGCTACGTGCTCGGACAAAGAGTTTAACTCTAAAAAGCTACAGTCTGTAACGGCTACTAATTCGTGCCATATATAGGGCTGTATTTCAATTCTCGCAGGGCCTGTAACGGTTTCGTTTTGACAATCGGTATGGCTCGTCTCCCGCCAATTGATGGTACAAGTGCCTGAAAGCAAAACAATCACTTCCGGATTTTTACTGATGGAAATACCTTTGTGATAATGCCGCCCTCTTATAGAGCCTGCTTTGCTGAAAACAATCAAGTGCAGCCCTGTTCGGTCGTGGTAATATTCAGCAACAGCACCACGAGCATCTTTACTAAATGGCTCAATAGGGGTTACTTTCATGAGTGGGTAATAGATGATGAAGTTTGGGTTGTATTTTCTTCTGTTGATGTGATTTCATTGTTGGGTGTAGCATCTACATGTTCTGCCAACTTAATATCCCATTCATTGGCGGGCTTGTAGGGGTCTCCCAGTGTATGTAGGCTGCCTTCGATGGCAAGTTGCCGCAGCCGCCACGCAAGAAATAAATCACCGGTGGGCAATGCATATTTGCTGAGTGCTTGACGAATAACCTTTGAAGCCTTTTGATACTGTTGCGAGCAAAAACTTTTCAAGATAGCATCATACTGTTCCATTGGTTTATGAGAAAGTTTTTTACCTCCTTCCAATAAGCGTATTGCCGCATTTTCTTGTTTTATTTTCTCCCATTCATCCGAATCTACTTCCATTTCGGATGGTGTGGTGATGCGTGCTAGTTTTCTGGCTTTGTACAATTCACGTGGAGGTATCTCGCTGATGTTTTTAGGATAAAATAGTTTACCGTTCGTATCTAAAAAGGGGAGCCCGCTAATGTTGATAATCCAAAATCGTTCGCGGTGTTTATTTAAATACGATAATAGCCAGTAATAAGCCATGACATCAGGTGCCGTGGGTGCCATCCAAAACCACACCTGTGGCGCTTCTGACTTATGCAGCGCATTACTAACTTGCAATACGCGTTCCAAGTCATCTACTATTACGGGTGTTTTAGCATTCGGAATAACCATCTGCCAAAAAGCAGTACGCATGTCGCTAAACTTTTGCCCTTCTACTTTTAATAAAGGTCCCAGGTTTAATAAATCACGAAGCACTACAACTTCATTGCCCTCTGCTCCAAAGTTTAATCGTATGGCTTCCGACAAAGATTGGGCGGCTTCATCGCCTACAATCAGGTGGTATATCATAAGGGCAAAGCTAATTTTTTTTAGTCGATTCGAAACACAGGATAGCGCATATATTCCGGCTCTAAATAAGGGCTATTACGATACACAAAGTCCAGTTGTGCAGCGCTATTATTGGCAAAGGAAGTATCGCTTTTTCGTTTTTTATTTAAGGCATCTAAAACTGCTGGGTGGCTCTTCAGGTAAGCGGCTGCTTCGTCTTCAAAAACATAATCGCTGAAATATTCTTTTTGTTGTAAAACGGCATCAAAAAAATTCCAAGCAAAGAAAGCATCCGGAGCATGTGGCTCTAAGGTTTCCAAAAGATAACGTTTGGCTTTTTGTTGCGTGGGTATCAACCAGTCACCTTTACGGAAAGTAAGGGTTGAATTTTCTGTTTGATAAGTAACATTAGAATGGAGGTAATGTCCTTCGTAGGGCTTCTTTACCGTTTCATAATTCAAGATTCTATAGACCGTTACCGTGAGTGTTGTATCGCGTTGAAGAGGCTGCATGATGACTCCATTTATCCGCAACCGATGTACTACCTTCTGCCATCCTTGTGGCAGTACATAATATTGCGGAACGGTAACTTTTTGAGTAGGTACAAAGGTGTTGTAATAAGGCACCATTCGCGTATATGGTTTGCTGCGATCATAATATAGTCTTGGCTTTCCCGACACTTCGCTGGGTTTGTATGCTGCCTCATAACCCATAAATGGTATCGTGGAGTGTTGTGTTGTATCTACTTTCCAATCCAGCACCCATTCCCGCTGTGCCAACATCCATTCCAGTTCTTTTTGCCTTGCAGAAAGTATATCGGCAGCATGTTGAGAAGCATATTGAATAAACGACAACAAGAGGGCATACGTAGCTGAAACACGCTGCTGATAAGGCTTTAGCATATGTGTCTCCGGAACAAAAGCATAGGTTCGAAACAAGGGTACAAACCCACTGGTAAAACGGGGCGGGTCGTAAAACTGCATCCAGCCTTTATCCGGTGTATGACCCCAATGGTTTACATAGGGAGACATAGTGTATCCTTTTTGTTCCATTGAAGCAAAGATGGCCGGCTGTAAATGGTCTTTTAAATAGGTACCCATCACGTCACCTTGCTTTTTATAATGAGTGGATAATAAGGTCATGATATGTTGGTAGTCGGCGCCATTGCTCACGTGATTGTCAATAAAAATATCGGGGTCTAAACGATGAAAAAACGAGACCAAACTTCTGGTTTCTCGTGCATCCATTTTAATGAAATCTCTGTTCAAATCCAGGTTTTGTGCACTGCCTCGAAAGCCATAAGCCTCCGGGCCATTTTGATTGGCACGGCTAAAGCTGCCCCTGTTCATCATACCACCAATATTGAATACCGGTATCACCGCAATAATGACGTTGGTAGGAATCGTAATTTTCCCCATGGCAGCATCTCTCAACAACATGAATGAAGCATCGATGCCATCTGATTCGCCGGGATGAATACCATTGTTGACAAGGAGAATCACCTTGTTTAGTTGTTTCCACTTATCAATTGAAAAGGAACGGTCGCTGCTATAATACACTACATGCAAGGGAAGGTTAGCATCCGTATTTCCTATTTCCTGCATTTGCAAACTAGGGTAGTGGCTTACCAGTTTTTGATATCCATCTATTAGCTGTGCATACGTCCCGGACTGCTTTCCACCGGAGCGTTCATAGACGGTAGTAAACGATTGCGCTAATAGGAACGAAGGAAAAAATAAGACAACAAAGAGTATCCCTATTCTTAAAGTACGGCTCATTTTATTTTTAAAAAGCATGGTTGAAGATACATTCAATATAGATAGTTGAAAATGGGCTTGATATTATATCGCTATGATAAATGAGTTATCGCATTGCAGGTTTTAGGATTCCCCATTGAGCACCCAAATACTCGGTAGTGCGTTGAGCTCCTGTTTGCGATACATGGTCGCCATCGGGTATAAACAAGCTGTCGTCCGACAAAAGCTGACTCAAATCCAGCTCTTCTATTCTTAAGGAAGTGATTAATTGCTTGTATTGTTCCAAAAACTTTTGTGGCACTATGTTTTTATATGTTGGGTGCAAGGGGGTATTCATCAAAACCAGTCGCAGGTTTGACTGACGGCATAAGGTTTTTATGTGTTGTAGATATGCCATGTTTCTTGATGAAAAATCATACAAATGCCCTTCGGTATAATATTGGTTCTTGATTCTTCTTTCCATAAACATTTCATCGGCTTTGGTGTCTGAAAAATTATTCAAAAAGCCTTCCGGTAGCGGCTTTTCATCAGATAATATAGCCAGTGCCCCAACCTTAAATACCACTTTGATATACGAGAAAATATCGCTTCGATTTGCGTACAATAATTTCATTTGTTCCATAAAAGGCAACTCCAAAAAGTATCGTGTTGAAACTGCATTGGAATATTTTCCATCAATAAACTCATCATAGTAAGAAGATATACTATGGTAGCTAAAGCCTAAACAAACGGTTTTTACCGATGGGTTGTTGGTGATAATTGTTTTCAGCCGATAGTATGAAAAATAGAGCGGCTCGGAACTTTGAGCCAGGTTTTTGCTTTGGGTCAGCAAGGTATCGTTGATGGCAAGTTGAATATGCGAATCGCCCAAGAATACCGTCTGTATAGAGAATTCTAACGGTTGTGATGCCACTCGTTTATAGTAGAGATAGCTCATTATTTCGATACAGGCTAATAGCCCCAGCACGAATATTCCTATAAACAAAAGAGTCTTTCTGATAAATGCATTCATGATAGGCTATGTTAAAATTGAAAATAAATGAATTGTTGTTCTTTACCTCCAAACCAAAGGATGGCGATAACTAAGGCGTAATAAAAGGCATGTCGATAGGGGCGTTTCCACTGCAAACCTGTGTGGGAAATTGCATAGGATCCCTCTCTGCCCATCCACTCTATCAATAAAAAGATGAATAATAACAGGGTAACAGTTGGATCAATCTTAAATAAAAACAGGTTGATAGTTTGTAAATAACCACTTTTAATAGTTAGCCCCACAAGCATATCGCTAGCATATTGCCATGCATGTTCCATGTTTTCTGCTCTGAAAAATATCCAAGCAAATACCGTCAATGAGAAGGTGATAAACATGGAAAACGCTTCTTTAATGCTGGGCAATAGCTTCCCTTGTGCCACCGTGTCTAAGTGGTTACGGTTTTTATTAGTAATTAATAAAGGAATAAAATAGAGTGCATGAAGCGCTCCCCAAACAATAAATGTCATATTGGCTCCATGCCAAAACCCGCTTACGAGAAAAATGATACAAGTGTTTCGAATCTTCGACCAAGTGCCGCCACGACTACCTCCTAAGGGTATATACAGATAGTCTCTAAACCAAGTGGACAGCGATATATGCCAGCGTCTCCAAAATTCTGCAATATCTCTGGAGAAATAAGGAAAGTTGAAATTTCGCATCAGGTTGAACCCAAATAATCTTGCAGAACCAATGGCAATGTCGGAGTAACCGGAGAAATCGCCATAAATCTGAAAGGTGAAGAAAAGAGCACCGAGTGCTAATGTACTGCCCGAACATTGGGTAGAATGCCCGAAAATCAAATTGGCATAATACGCGCAGTTGTCGGCAATCACTATTTTTTTAAACAGCCCCCACAGTATTTGCCTCAAACCATCAATCGCTTTTGATTCATCAAAAAATCGTTTGGTATAAAACTGTGGCAGCAGGTTGGTAGCTCTTTCAATGGGTCCGGCAACGAGTTGCGGAAAGAAACTAACGAAGGCAGCAAAAGCAACAAAATCCTTTGTGGGCTCCAGTTTCCGCCGATATACATCAATGCTGTAGCTGAGGGTTTGAAAAGAATAAAAACTGATGCCTACCGGTAATATTATCTGTAAAGTACGTGCTTGAATATCGGCTCCTAAAAAAGTAAATGCCGAAACAAAACTATCTACAAAGAAATTGTAGTACTTGAAAAAGCCCAGTAGCCCCAGGTTTACAATAATGCTAATCCACAATAAAGCCTTTCGTTTCGTTGGCTGTTCCTGTTGCTTGAGTCCGATTCCTACCATGTAATCTACCCAAGTGCTCACAAATAGTAAGGATAAAAAACGCCAATCCCACCAACCGTAGAATACATAACTGGCTACTACAATGAGTAGGTTTTGCAGTTTCAAATTTTTGTCTGCAACAAACCAATACAACGCAAAAACAATGGGCAAGAAAATGGCAAAGTCAATGGAGTTAAACAGCATCTCTAATTTCTAAATAATACTAATTGCTTTTGGGGTAAATATATTTTGATCGTTATTTCTTAACAGCTGTCAATTGATGTTGAGGTGTCGGATGTGTCTTCATTGTATCAATTGATAGGCAACATCAAACCTACAAAATCAAGTTTTTATTTTTTCCTCTTCAAATACCTATTTGCCAATAAAAGACAGATTAGTATTTTATTTAATTTTCTTTTTATGAAAATTTGGCTTCCCATTTATGAAAATGGAAATCATTTGCTCAAACTATATTTGCCAAAAATAAAAATCGTAATGCAGAAACAATTTGTAGCCGTAAACTATATCACCTGTACACCGGAATATCGCGAACGTTTTGAAGAGTTGTTTGGTAGCCGTGCCAAAGCAATTGATTTGATGCCCGGCTTTATAGATATGCATGTACTTAAGCCTTCCAAAGAGGATCAAGATTATTTAATCGTGAGCTATTGGGAAAGCGAAGAAGCGTTTAAGGGATGGACTAAAAGTGAAGCATTTATTGAAGGACACAAGCGTGGTTTTGCAGACTTAGCAAAAGCAAAAGCTGAAGGGAAAGAAGCCCCGATGAGCAGCAATTTTCAAACCTATAAAATCATTGCCAACTAATGAATGCCATGTCCACATCTCGTCAGGCAAAAGTTACCAAATGGATTAAGAAAGTAGGTGTTTGGGGCTTTCTGTTTTTCTTGGTAAAAGGTTTGGTTTGGGTGGCCATTGGCTACTGGGCGGTAAAATAAATTCCGACTAGTTGCAATGTAGTCTACACTCATCCCGATGCATTCATGCTGATCTTCGTAATCATGCGAAAGCCAAGAATGCTTCGGGATGTTTATTTCTTTAAACGAGCCTCATACAGGTTTATCCAATCTGTTACCGTCATTCTCTGCATAAGTTCCCCAATTAGTTTGTAGGGTATTTCGTCGATTTTATTAAAACGAATACAACTCTTACCCATATCTAATTTCCGTTTGCTATGCTTGGGATATTCTGATACAAACCATTCTAACAAATTTGGGTCGGTGTACATGCCCATGTGGTAAAAGCTGATGAAGTTTTTCTGAGAAGCAATACCGGCAAAAGGCAATGGCTCTATGGGCTTGCAATGATATCCCGCAGGATAAATGGAATGAGGAACTACATAACCCAGCCCACCATAACTAATAGCCGCTTCAAATCCTTTGGGAAGATTTTTGAGGATTACTTCATGAAGTTGGTGAAAGGCATCCGCTCTTTCCGATGGTATGTTTTGAAGTATTTCTTGTACGGTATTGCCTGCAGCTCTCATGGCTTTTCAATTTTATGATGTAGCTGCAATATATTGTGATATTGATAAATAAGAAACACTTCAAGGTCCATTTTCCCCAAGTTTTTATTCATGAATCCGAAATCAAACACTTAATTCATCGATGCCTTTATTCGTTCTATCTGGTGCAGGTGCCTAATGATGTGGTTGATATAAAACTGAAAGGTATCCCCCAATTTTAATCGTAGCAAGCTAGATATAGAAGTTGGAATTCTTACTTTATTAAGGCTCACTTTTCTTGAATCGTTCAATAGATTTATTAATTGAAGCTGCTGTTCCAAAAACGTCTCAATGACGGAATGATTGAGTGGCACGTTGATAGGATTTTTGTCCTTGAAGGTTTTCATCTTATTGAGCTTTTCTTTGGGCAGCATGCTTTGGGCAAAGTAGTTACCCAAAATACCGCTCTTAAATTCGGGCTCCCATGGGGCAGTAGCCATTTTTATGCGATGCTCCATTTGTGGCAAATAATATTTTCCATACAGGTTTAAATGTTCCAAACACTCTAAGATGTTCCAGGACTGTTCGTTTGTTTTCCAAGTTAATGTTGCCGGTGTTTCATATTTCAATGATTCCACTTGGTTGATGATTTGTCGGGTTTGCTCCAGGAGTGTTTGAATTAAGTGTGCAGATGACATGTTTTATTTTTTTTAGGCAAAGGTCATCATCGCATGTATCATAAACCTTGATTCTCGTCAAGACTTTTTTAAGCGCGATAAGGTCTCTGCACTCATCCTAAGGTAATTGGCAATGTAGCGATTGGGTATTTCTTGAAACAGTTGTGGGCTTCTGCTCAACACTCTTTCGTATCGCTCTTTGGGAGATGAAGTCAGCAAATCTTTTTCGCGTTCCATTTGCTGCAATACCAATCCTTCTAAGGTTTTTGTCCACCATCGTTGGTTGTTTTCTTGCTCTAAAAATTGGTTGAATTGTTGTCGACTAATCACACGAACAACTGTTTTTTTGATAGCTTGAATGTATAGTTCAGATGGGCTGCCGGTCAAAAATGAATCGAGTGCTACGATGATGTTTTCTTTGTATCCAAAACGAATGGTTTGCTCTTCGTATGCATCTAATACAAAGATTCTTAAGCTGCCACTTTCGATATAATAGATGTTGGTGTCAATGCTGCCTTTTACTTTTAGGTATTTATTCCTTTCGAGGGTAAGGGTCTTTTCAGATAACTCAATGATCTCTTTCATGGTTTTTCGGAGCGGACGTGCAGCATCTGTACATTTGTTTTTTTTACCAAAAGAAATTGTCTTCGGTTCATTACAAAAGCCACACGACTCAACTCAAAAATAGGCTTTCGTTGGTTAATAGAAGAGAAGCAAATGTACTCGGTGGTAGCTAAACCACAACATCGTTGCTCACTGCCAAAGGTTACTATTTCTGCAAAGAATGATTTCCTAACGGTGGTTGACTTGCTATCACTTCTTTGGCGATTCACCCGGTTTGAAAACGGTTTGTTCAATCTTATTGCCTACCGGCTCTAACGAATGTAAAAATACGTACAGTGCTCTCAACTCTACCGTATCCATTCTAGAAAATGCACCCCAAGGCATGGGAGATCCTTTTTGAACCCTTCCTTGTTTAAATCGGCTAATAAATTCCTCTTCCGTCCAATTGGCCATAACGCCGGTTGCCTTATCCGGTGTAAGGTTGGGAGACATATATGAATACCCGTCGGAAAAGGCATCTGCTTCAAAATAAGCCTTCCCCGCAAAGTCTTTACCGATAAACTTTCCGGTATTCATATCCACTTCAGTGTGACAAGAGAAGCAATTAGAAATATTATAGGCTACATATTTACCGTATGCAACTGTGGGCTCTTTTACAACCGATTTAACCGGAGTAGATTTGGGACCTTCTGGTTTTACCAATCCTACGGCTAGCAGTGCTTTGTACATAAAACCATATTCCGTAGGTTTCACTTTGTTTTTCACCGGTGGTAAGGTGCGCAAATAAGATATGATAGCGGTCAGGTCTTCATCACTCATTTCTTGAAATGGCATCATAGGGAATAGCGTACGTCCATCTCTTCCAACACCATATCGTAGGCTACGGGCAATCTCTGCATCGGTAAACTGACCAATACCTGTTTCTTTGTCGGAGGTGAGATTAGCAGAACGAAACACTCCAAAGCCAGGAAAGGATAATTCCCATCCACCTTTTAAATCAACTTTTTCGCCGGATTCAGATTTTATAACATCTTCCATAGCCGAGTGACAGACGCCGCAATGCGCCGGGCTATGAACCAGGTAAGCACCCCTTGCTATCATGCCGGAGTCGCTGCTGGCTTTTATGTCAGGGTAGGGGGCATCGTGTTTTTTGTCCCAAGTGAGCTGCACAAAAATGAAAAATACCAATGCTACTGAAACAAGTACAATAGCTGTCCATTTGAGAAACTTTAGCATACGTTTCATAAACCAATTTTTTTTTAGTGATTGTTATGAATGAAAGACCATTTTCAGAAATTGATTTCAGTATAGCTTATTTCCGCCCCCAAAAAAACAATTGCTGAAAAACAATATTTCAAAAATATGAAATATTCTAAAAATTTAGTATTGTTTGAATTTGAAATCATGTTGTGTTGGCTGCTATTGAACCGCAGTCAAATAATTTTTTAGGAAAAGATGTTTTGATTTTTTTTTCAAAAATATTCTAACTTCCAATTCAATGGTTTTTCACATGTCGTACTACTCAAAATATACAAAACCATCTCACCCTACCATACCCATCCATTGTTTCAAAAACCGATTTCACACTACAAAAGCCGGCTATATAGTAGTACTAAAGTGGAACGGTGCTATCGCCACTGTGGCTAAAACAGCTAAGTACAGCCGGGCTCATAAAAAGAAAAATATGAAATGGCTTGTACTTATTCCTGTACATTTACAATATGGTTAGTTACGAGCAGATTTTTGAACATAACAGAAAATGGGTAGCTGAAAAAACCAGGGAGGATAAGGCATTTTTTGAGAAGTTGTCTAAAGACCAATCGCCGGATTATCTCTACATTGGTTGCTCTGATAGTCGGGTGCCGGCTACCGATATCATGGGAGTAGAGCCGGGTGAGGTTTTTGTGCATCGGAATGTGGCCAACTTGGTGGTCAGCATCGACCTCAATGTTATGTCGGTGATAAACTATGCTGTGAAGGAATTATCGGTAAAGCATATCATAGTCTGTGGACACTACAACTGCGGTGGGGTGAAAGCCGCTATGACGCCGCAAGACATGGGACTACTCAATCCGTGGCTGCGCAATATTCGCGATGTGTATCGCTTGCACGTAGCCGAGTTGGATGCCATAGAAGACGAAAAAGCTCGTTATAACCGGTTGGTAGAGCTGAATGTGCAAGAGCAATGCGTGAATGTGATAAAAACAGCTGCCGTACAAAAATCATATGACGAACATGGCTATCCCGAGGTGCACGGTTGGGTGTTTGATATGCACAACGGTTTGCTTACCGATTTGAAAATAGATTTCACACGTATCCTTCGCGATATCCAACATATTTACAATATCACCGGTCACGAAATCTGATGATGTATTACCTCTTGTTGTTGTTGCTATATCCGGTATCGCTGCTGCCTTTGTGGGTGCTGTATCGTTTGTCTGATTTGGCTTTTGTAATAATATATTATGGCATGGGCTATCGTAGGGCTGTTGTACTCGATAATCTTCGCCATGCCTTTCCTGAGAAATCGGAAAAGGAGCTCAACAAAATAAGCCAAAAAACATACCGTCATTTTTGCGACCAATGGATAGAAACACTCAAGCTGCTTTCGATAAGCCCCAAAGCACTGAGCCGCCGTGTGGAAGCTAATTGGGAGGTTTTTCACAGGCTTTACAGAGAGGGAAAAAACTCCTATTCTTTATTGGGGCACACCTATAATTGGGAATGGGCTAATGTAGCATGTGGTTGGAATGTATCGCAACAAGTAGCGGCTATTTACCTGCCTTTGTCCAGTACATCTTTTGACCGTTTTATGTTACGGTTGCGTAGTCGTTCGGGCAGTTTATTGATTTCCATGAAATCACTCAAGCGAGGTCTAATACAATTGCGTAAGGACCATCCTTATACCGTAGCCCAAATTGCCGATCAAAATCCATCCGTTACGGAAGTGGCTACTTGGCTGCCGTTTATGAATCGGGAAACTCCCTTTTTTAGAGGTGCAGAACAATTGGCACGAAGATCACGAGCTGCAGTATTATTTTGTAGCATAAAAAGGAAAAAACGGGGGTATTATCAAATACATTTGCATTGCATTTGTGAAGATGCTTCTCAAGAAAAGCAGGGTAGTGTGCTGGAACGTTATGTACAGCTATTGGAGCAACAGATACGAGAGCAGCCGGAAAACTGGATGTGGACACACCGCCGATGGAAGCATACACGAAAACAATAATCATTACAACCACTTTCCCACATGAAGGTATCAGACATTATCCGCGTGTTAGAAGCCGTAGCACCTCCCATCTATCAAGAAAGCTATGACAATAGTGGATTGCAAGTTGGGGAGCGCTCTATGGAAGTCAGCGGTGTATTGGTGGCGCTAGATATTACAGAAGCAATTTTGGAAGAAGCACTTCAGCGAAATTGCAATATGATTGTAGCTCATCACCCCCTATTGTTTTCGGGTATCAAATCGTTATCGGGAAGAAACTATGTGGAGCGCATCGTTATGAAGGCTATAAAAAACGACATAGCTCTCTATGCTATTCATACCAACCTTGACAATATGCGGCAAGGGGTGAATGCCAAAATAGGAGAGCGATTGGGGCTAAAAAACTTACGTGTGTTAACGCCTGCAAAAGATACGTTATACAAATTGTCTGTGTTTGTACCTACACATCAAGTGAGTACCGTGCGTGATGCCTTGTTTCAAGGAGGAGCCGGACAAGTAGGGGCTTATTCCGAATGTAGCTTCACTATGGCAGGTGCCGGCACCTTCAAGCCCGGAGCGAATACACAACCTGCCATTGGTACAGCCGGTGGCAATAGAGAATATGTAGCTGAAGAGAAATTGGAAGTGTTGGTGCCCAAAGATGTGTTGCTCACCGTTGTAGCTGCAATGAAAAAAGCGCATCCCTATGAAGAGGTGGCCTATGATGTTGTTGCTTTGCAATTAGCCAATCCTGAAATAGGTGCCGGTATGGTGGGACAATTGGAGCAACCCATGCCGCCAGAAGATTTTCTTGCATTTCTAAAAGAGCGAATGCATACCTCTTGTATTCGTCATACCGCATTGTTGGAGCAGCCGATTCAAACAGTGGCTTATTGTGGGGGAGCCGGTAGTTTTTTACTGCCTGCAGCCAAGGCAGCCGGTGCCGATATTTTTATTACCGGAGATTATAAATACCACCAGTTTTTTGATGCAGATGGGCAGTTAGTTATTGCCGATATCGGGCATTACGAAAGCGAGCAATTTACCTCCGAATTAATTGTAGATATTCTTAATAAAAATTTCCCTAATTTTGCGACTCTTTTAACCAATTTGTCAACCAATCCCATAAAATATTATTACTGAACATGGCCACCGTCAAAGAATTCTCAGTAGAAGAAAAGTTAATAGCAGTGCTGACATTGCAAAAAATCGATTCGAAGATTGATGAAATTAAAACCCTTAAAGGGGAATTACCCATCGAGGTAAAAGATCTGGAGGATGAGATTGAAGGACTTCGTGCCAGACTGCAAAATATGGATGTAGAAGAAGCCAATATCAACAACTATATTGCTTCGCGCCAAGAGGCTAAAAAGGAAGCACAAGCGCTTATTAAAAAATACGAAAAGCAACAAGACAACGTAAAAAATAACCGTGAGTTTGAAGCCATTTCTAAAGAAACAGAAATGCAAGAGTTGGAGATGAAATTATGCGATAAGAATATTAAAGATTCACAATACCAACTCAAAGAACGCGCTGTAGTCCGTACAAAAACGGAGGAAAAAATTGCGATAGTGGAAGAGACATTGCGATTGAAAAAAGTAGAGTTGGAAAAAATCATTATCGACACCGAAAAAGAAGAAAAGGTTTTGTCTGAGCAATCAGATAAAGCTAAAGAAAAGGTGGATGAGCGTTTGCTTACGGCATATGAACGTATCCGTTCCAGCTACAAAAATGGACTATCGGTGGTTACCATCGTTCGTGATTCTTGTGGAGGGTGTTTCAATGTTATTCCGCCTCAGCGTCAGTCTGAAATCCGTCAGCGTAAAAAAATTATTGCTTGCGAACACTGCGGACGTATCGTAGTAGATAACGACCTGAATGAATCCGTTAAATTGAAATAACTAATACCAAGTCGATACATAAAAAAATCCGGAACTTCTTATATGGGTTCCGGATTTTTTATTTTGGGCAATGGTTGCTTACTTAGGTAAGTTGCCACCAAGTGGCTAATTGCTTTTTAAATTCATAATCGGTAAAATCAAATTTGATAGGAACTACAGAAGCGAATCCTTCTTTTAATGCTTCTACATCGGTATTATCTTCCGTATCCATATTCACAAATTTCCCCGTCATCCAATAATATTTTTCACCACGTGGGTCGATACGCTCATCAAACTCTTCTTGCCATTTGGCATAAGCTTGACGGCACAGTTTGAGCCCTTTGTAGGCTTCATTTGATACTTTCGGGATGTTTACATTCAACAACGTGTGTTGGGGCAATGGGGTTTCCAACATTTTCTGAATCACCTCTCGCACTATCGGAACACAGCAAGAAACATCCGCTTCAAAATTGTAATCCACATAAGAAAAACCGGCTGATGGAATTCCTTCAATAGCAGCTTCCATAGCAGCAGACATAGTGCCGGAGTATATGATGTTGATGGAATGATTGGCACCGTGGTTGATGCCGCTCAAACAAATATCGGGCTTTCTGGAAAGCACTTTATCACGGGCTAGTTTCACACAATCTACAGGCGTGCCGCTTGTTTGCCAGCTTTCTACATTTTCAAATAAGGGCGTTTTGTGCAGTCGTAACGGCTGCCCAATGGTGATGGCATGTCCCATGCCGGATTGTGGACTGTCGGGCGCCACCACTACTACATCACCAAATTCTTTGGCTACCGATACCAAGGTTCGAATGCCATTGGAGGTAATGCCGTCATCGTTTGTTATGAGAATTAAAGGTTTTTTCTCGTTCATACTACAAAATTACCAATCGCTTTTCAAGAGTTTCCAACGCCCCACAAAATAATATACTGCTATCCATACTATCGATACGCATGCATAAGTAGTGGCTGTAGGTGAAGTGCTTTCTCCAACTAGTATACCTTTTACCATTTCCATAATGGGGAAGGGGAGCAGTTCATCGCTGCATTGCAATGGCAGAAAGTTACCAAAGGAGCTATTGGTTTGCCAATTGATATATTTTACCAACATCGACTCAATAATCATGCTGTACAAAAAGAACATGCCGATACTGATACCACTGCGTTTTAGAAATAAGGCAATGATAAATGCAAATCCATAATAATTGAGCGATAGTATAAAAGTGTATAGCAAGTACTCTATGTTTCCGGGGAAGGCCGACAGCGAGCTATATTGCATTCCGAAAGCGGTACCGACTATAAAAACATAAAGTGTTGTACCAAGGCTAAGCGCCAGTATCAGGCTCCATTTGGCATGATAAAAAGATAATCGAGACCAGCCATCCATAATATTTTGCCGATGAGTACGAAACTGGTATTCATTAGTAGTGATAATAATGGTGAGAATGGAAATGAATATGACGAAAATACTTGCCCAAAACCCCACATTCTGCCATACATTTTGAAATCCGTACGATTGACTCACTAAGTTTAAATCGTTGCCGGGTCCGAGTTTCATAACGCCGTTGCTGATGCCGTAATTCCATAATGGAAGGAGAAGCACAAAGAACCCCGTAATCATCCAGAAGGCCTTGTAATGGCGGAGTTTCATCCACTCGATGGACAGTAACTGTCGTAAGGAAGGTGCCGTGTTTTTTTGTAGGTTCATCGTTATTCGGTAATCTGAGTGAGTTCCATAAATTTGGTTTCGAGGTTCTTCTTTTTATGAACCAGATGAGTCAATATTATGCCTTGTTCCATACATTGTTTATTGATTTGAGCAAGGTTCAATTCTTTGCCATGCAGATACACAAAACCATCAGCAGTAGTTACTTGCGATACATTAGGAAACTGTTGTACCAATGTCTGTAATGATGTTATATCCTCCGACTGTATTTCCACCCTGTCATCACTGCTGAGCACATCATTAACCGAGCCACTCACCAACAGTTCGCCACGTTTTAATATGGCTACGTGGGTACATACTTTTTCTACTTCATCCAAAAGGTGGCTCGCCATGATGACGGTAATACCCATGTTGCTCATGGTTTTTATCATACCGCGTATCTCCGCTATTCCTGCGGGATCCAGTCCATTCGTAGGTTCATCCAATAACACTACTTTAGGATTTCCTAATAATGCATTGGCAATAGCTAAGCGCTGTTTCATCCCCAATGAAAATGTTTGAAACAAACTATGCTGCCGTTCCAATAACCCAACTTGTTGTAAGACTTTTTCAATATCATCTTTACCTCTTTCTTTGATGGATGCTGTTATTTCAAGGTTGTTCCTGGCAGATAAGTAGTGGTAAAAATTGGGTGTTTCCAATAGTGAGCCTATTTGTTTCCGTGCGACTGTGGCATCACTTCCTCCAAACCAAGCGTAATGACCACTATCCGCATTTAATACATCCAATAGTATGGCCAATAAGGTTGTTTTTCCACTGCCATTCGGTCCTAATACCCCAAACACACTACCGGCAGGTACTTCAAAAGAAACATTTTTTAGTGCTTGTATGGTTCCGTATGATTTGGATAGTTGCTGTATGCTTAAGATGGTTTCCAAACGAGGTTTTGTTTTAAGTTACAATGTTAGTATTTCTTCTGCGAACATTTCCATTCATAACGAATGAAAGACTATTATTGCAATGGTCAATCTTTAGAAAGCAGCATGTTTTCCTGTGCTATCTTTCGTTCCCAAGCTCGTTGTACACTGGCGCGTTGTCCGTTTTGGGTTTCATCATCATATAATTGTTGCATTTCATTCAGCTTTTGCAAATAAGATTTATGAATCGCCTGGACTTCTCTGTCGTAATGTCGTTTGCTGAAGGTAGCCTCATTCAGTGCTTGCACCAATTGCTTAGCAATGAGAATGGTGATATCAAAATGCAATTGTTCGTGTGAAAGCGTATAGGGATTATCAGCACCGGGAGCGTACCAAGATTGCGATTGATCCATGTATGCATATACATCAATATACAATCGGGCTTGATTGTTATGGGGTTCGTATCGTTGACGCAATTTGATGCCGCTATAGGTCATGGCAGTCCATCCGTCTTTGCTATCTGCTTTTTTTCTAAAATGGTTCCAAGTAAGCTTTGGGTGTGAAAAGGATACTTCATTTTTCCCTTTTAAAACATCTGTTAACTTAGCTTCGGTGGTAATGTTTTGCGCCCATAATATGCCGGATATGCATACCATCCATCCTGCAAGGAAGAGTTTTTTCATGTACATAAAATATGGACTGCATAGGCAAAACAAATGCCAATAATGAAACTTTTTGTAGTCTATGAAACCAAGCTTATACAAAGACTAAGAAAAGGACTGTAACTCGTTTTTATTTGTACGTTTAGTAATCCAATAGCGCACTAATAAGTAGCCTCCTAATCCGCAGAAGAGAACGAATAGCTGGTGCAGAAAGGTAACTTTTTTCTGAATGGCTTCCATCACAAGTTTGGGATCTTGCTCCGGGTTGCTCGCTAACTCTCTGAAACCGGCATCTTGTGATACAAAAGAAGCCAGTAATAAGAAGGAACCTATACCTACGAACAAGAAGATAATGACAAAGGTGAGCAATGCCCATTTAAATCCATTCAACTTTGCTGCTTCTGCTCGTTTGAAATTAAGGTAACAACAAGCCAAATAAATGATTAATTCCATGCTTAAACTTCTTTCATGAATTCGGAAATACTTTCCATCATGTGCTGGATTTGTGCTTCTTGCAAACCATGGTGACAAGCGATGAGCATACCTCCACGCATTACTCTGTCTGCCTCAGCATAACCATTTTTAGCGGCTTTGTGTGGTTGATGTTTAAAGCCGGGCTGTCTCAAAATATTTCCGGTGAAAATGGTACGAGTTTGTATGTTTCTTTTTTCAAGGAATATCTGCAAATCCCTACGAATGAATGGAGCATTGTCGCGCACAGTAACGGCAAATGCCAACCAACCGGTGCGGGAGTTGGGTAGTTGTTTCGGAAGGATAAAGAACTCTTCATACTGCTCAAAGAACGTACGCATGCGTTGGTAATGTGTGGTACGAAGGTCTATATTGTGCGATAGTTTGTTGAGCTGTACAATACCAAAAGCAGCACCCATTTCTGAGGGCTCGATATTGTAACCGGGTTCTTCAAAAACGAATTTAGCATCGTATGGAATACCGTCTATTTCTACGTTGAAACGATTTTCAATTTTTTCTGATTCTACAAACAGTGAAGAACTGCGTCCCCAGCTTCTCAGCAGCCGTGCTCTATCATAATAGGCTTCGGTATTCACACAGAGCATGCCACCGTTACCGGCACAGTTGATAATGTGTGAGCCATAAAAACTGGTAGTGCTCATATCGGTGTATCTGCCGGAGGATGCGCCGTCAATTTCAGCACCCAATGTATCGGCAGAGTCTTCTAATACAAACAAGTTGTATTTATCAGCTATCTCCCGAAGTTGTTTCCAATTGGGTAGGTTGCCAATGAGGTTCGGAATAATCATCGCCTTTGTTTTGGGCGTAATCATTTCCTCTACCTTGTTTGCATCAATATTGTAAGTGCCCTCTTCCACATCTACAAAAGCGGGTATCCAACCTTTCTTTATTTGTGGTGCAACGGTAGTAGAAAACGTAAGTGCCGGTGTGATGATTTCGGCTCCGGCTTCATATCCTAATAAATCAGCTGCTAAGTATAATGCAGAAGAACCACTATTAACTCCCACACCATATTGCTTGGCATACAAAGCTGCAACACGTTCTTCCATTTCTCGTACATTCTTCCCCATTTGCGTTGAAGTGCGTAGTACTTGTACCACGGCATTTATTTCATCTTCGCCATGTACGGTAGTACCGTAAGGCACTTTAATCATATCTGTGTTTGTCATACCGAAATATTAGAGTGCGAATGTAGCATTTAGCCTTAAATATTAATGATGGGATTCGCAAAAATGTTGTGAAATCAACAGTAATAAATGGTACATATAAACCATGCATTTCGCGAGATGAAGAAAAGCCACCACACTCGTTTCATCACGGTAGTAACAGTAACTTTTGCTCTACCAAGTGTAAAAGGTGCTCCGGCGTATATACGCGCCAATTGAGTTGCTCAAAAAAATGCAGGTAGTGTCCTAATTTACCGGCTTTCATTTCTGCTCCTGTTTGTTGTGGCGCATTCAGTATAGCTATCCAGCCGGCATCCTCCGATAGTTCTTCCTGCCACTCTTCATAATATTCCGTGTCGCTGCTATGAAAGTTCAATACGTTTTCGGCTATCAAAATATACTTATACACTTGCTTCGAAAGGAGGGGGTCAATTACTGAGCGTTTTAATTGCATGATGTCATTCTCCACCGCATCGTTCCATTCACCTATTAATTCAATGATGGCAGTCTGTTGCTCATAATCCACAAACAATATTTTTAAGTACAAGGTTCGAGAGCCAAATTCATCCCATTGTGGGTGGATATAGTAATTGTAGATGGTATTCGAAAATTCAAATTCACTATACTCTCTTCCATAAAATGGCGAGTATTCATCTTCTTCAGATTGGTATAAATGCCTCCAGTTATAAAATGGTTCTATTTCGTGCAAAACAGCAACGGTTTTATCGATTGTAACAAAAATATAAACTATTCGCTGCAGTTGTGGAAACGCAGGTAGTAGCAAGTAAAACTATAAATATGCAAGTGAAATCGGCTACGGTAGCACTATTGAAGGTGCTCCATACTTTGCCAAGCCAAGATGCCTCCTTCTACATTTTTTACATTGGTAAAACCAAGTGTTTCTAAAAACAGACAGGCTTGCAGGCTTCTCTTTCCGGAACGGCAATGCACTAAAAGTTCTTCATTTTTCAAATGGTCAATGGCATCAATTTCCATAGACATTACTTTGCCAAGAGGCAATAAGGTAGCACCAATATTATAGGCAGTATATTCTTCCGGTTCACGCACATCAATGATGTGTAGTTTCTCGCCGGCATCTAAACGTTTTTTAATTTCTTGAACGGTTATTTCTTTCATGGAAGTAGGAGTATTGCTGTATTAAAATGGTTTGTTGGGTTGTTATTCTTTCACAAATCGGAGCGTAGTGGTAGCTTTTGTGCCGTCAAAGATACGTATGAAATATACGCCGGTAGTTAGTCCTTCCACCGAAATGCTTTCATGGTATTTCCCTTTGCGAAGCACACGCCCTTGTAAATCGACGACCTCATAATGTACCTTATTTCCGATGGGTTGTTGAGATTGTAGGTATAGTTGGCTGCTAACCGGATTGGGATAAAGAATATAAGGTTTTTCAATTGTAGAAACATCCTTGATTGCAGAAGCAATAAAATCGTTTCCGATTAATGGACGCAGCATAATAGCGCCACTTACGGTAGAGCTTTCCCACTTGTTATACACGCTGTAATAGGCATGATTGCTACCCACTCGGTTTACATCTAATCCATAATACAAGCTATCGCTACCGCTAAAGGCAGGTTGGATAATGCTTAAGTAAAAACTACCGGCAGATAAGGGTATCGGATCATTGAATTTGTAATACCAAAACTTATTCACTTCATCAGTATAAGCCGTGAAATAGAGTTGTTGCTCGTATAGTTTCACATCCGAACCACCATTATAGGCAATGTCTTTAAAAACATTTACTGTGAAGAATTTGGAAGTAGCTACAGGCACTTGTCTTCCGAAGTAAATGGCAAAACCACGAAGGGTATCTGGTTGGTTCAAATGATATTCAATCGCCACTTTGGCAGGTAAGGTAGCCGTTTGTTTTATGAAATAACTTTTCTCTGCTGTTCCATCATCATAAGCCAAATAATTATCAAATACCTGTTGGTGTATCACAGTGTCATTTATCTTGTTTTCGGGTGCGACAATACCGGCATAATATGTGTTTTCAAAGATTACTTTGCTGTAATTATTGGATGGAGTAAAGCTGATAGGATATACCGGGAAAGAATAGATTTGCGCAGTATAAGGCGGTAGGTTGCCACTACTACCCGATACCGCAGCCAAAGGAGTACCGGTGCTTATTTCGCGAGCCTGATAACCACTTGTTACCGATTGCAAGGTGCTATAACGATTATGTGCTGTAAATGCATGTTGTGTTCTTAATTCTTTGTTTATATCCGCAGCAAATTGCCGATAGGGAAGAGCCGTGTAATCATTTAATATAGGAGAGGGTGGTAAGGTGGTGGCTATATCTTTTACCAGTGTGTCAGCCGGATTTCTATTGGCGTCAAAACGGATGTAATCTAAATTCCAAACATCATCGTTGATATTGATGGATGCTTTGTTGATAAATCGAAATTGAAAATTAGAATGAAAATAGGTGGTATCGGTCACCGCTATCATTACCTGCTCGAAGGGTTGCAATGGGATGCCGGGTACCGCCCAAACGCGCTTCCATAAACCATTAGATGCCTTAAAGAAAAGCATGAAGGAATCTTGCGTTTCGGGCGCAAACCCATTTCCTTGTGGTTGATAGAAAAAACTCAGGTACAAGCTATCATTGGGAAAGTACGTACTAAGGTCAAAGGGAATACTGGTAAGACTGTCTGCATATAGCAATGCATAGGGATTGGTAGGATCGTAAGGAATACTTCTCGCATTCAAGGCATCAAATGTAGCCACTCCTCGGCTGATGACATCTATACCCATCGTGTTGTTGATGTACACCGACTTATCCAGCCATTTCGTAGGGTCGGGATAAGGCGTGTTGCCGGTAAAGTCTTCAAAAAAGGGAAGACTGTTTAGTGTTGTTTTCAGAGGAGCTGTGGGTTGATGGCGCTGGTATTGCAGGCAATTATGATCCAAAGGTGCTACCATTTCTTGCGAAAAAGCAACAATAGGAAAAAGTAGACACCAACAAATGCAAACGAATAATGTTCTTCTCACGACTATTGAATGGTGTTGTTATCGGTTTCAGTGTCCATAACGGTTCCGGCAGGCTTTCTATTGTTCTCCATTTCTTCCTCCGTAGGGTTTTGCTTGATTCGAATGTCAATTACATCACCTTCTTTTATTCGGTTTTGCACATTGAGCTCGTTAAAAGGAGCAGGGGTTTGTTTGTAGATAATTGCAGAAGCGGTATCTGTTATTTCACCATCATATACCACGATAGGTATGAGTCCATTTCCATTTAATATAATAACACCCTCTTCTCCTGTCATGCCTATGACATCCGGTACGTTCATTTCGCTATTACCAAAGCCAATACCTACTACAAGGTCTATCTTGCTGCCTTGCGGTATCATGTCTCCGGGGTTTACATGTTGTCCGTTATACAACTGGTCGAGTACGGCACCATTGGCATAGTCCGGTTTTTGTATCGTATCACCCAATACAAAACGGCTGCTTTTTAGAATCAAAACAGCACTTCTATAAGAAAGGTCTTGCAACTTAGGCATAGGTGCCAGTGGCGGCAGTGCTTTGTTGACGGTTAAAAAAATAGTTCGACCGGCTTTTACGATGGCATTTGTCTGCGGTATTTGGTTTAAAACCAGAAAAGGTTTTTCGGAAGGGTCGTATGCGGAATCAACTTCTACTTCAAAACCGGCTTTGGTAAGTATGGCTACAGCAGCGGCTACAGACTTTCTACTCACCTCTGGTACTTTTACCTCACTGCCATGATGGGTAATAAGCCCCAAGCTGGCAAAAAACAAAAAGTAAATACCGACACACAGCAGCGCGATAATTATTGCATTAAACAGAAAAGAGTTTTTTAGCTTTTGATTCATATAGTCTTTGGGCAATAACCTGCAATGTACTTTTTAATTGTGTTTAAAACAATCGGCTAATAGCGCTCCGTAAAAATCTTTCAACGTCATTCCATTGGCACGTACTTGTTGCGGCACAATGCTGTTTTCGCTTTGTCCGGGCATGGTATTTACTTCTAAAAAGAACAATTTATTTGTGCTTTTTTCAAGAATAAAATCCATGCGAACAACGCCCCGACAATTTAAGTAGCGATAGATAGCCATGGCTTTCACTTTTAGCTCTTCATTGATATTATCGGGAATGGGAGCCGGTGTTATTTCATTGGTTACACCGGGCGTATATTTGGCTTCGTAGTCGAAAAACTCATTTTTACTCACTATTTCTGTAGCCGGCAAAGTAAGAACGACATTATCGATACTGTAAACGCCAATCGTCAGTTCACGACCTTCGATAAACTCTTCTACCAATACTTGGTTATCTTCATTAAACGCTTTTTCTATTGCAGGCAAAAGTGCTTCCACTGTTTTCACCTTGCTAATGCCAAGACTGGAGCCGCTTTCATTTGGTTTTACAAACAAAGGAAGTTTGAGTGAGTCCAAAATAGTACCTACAGAGTACGGATGTCCTTTTATCAAATGCACCGAATTAGAGATATTGACCATATTCAAATCCTTCACGATTTTGTTGCAATAACTCTTATTAAAAGTAAGTGCTGATACGATGGCATTACAAGAAGTGTACGGGATACCCAACATGTCCAGATAGCCTTGCATTCTTCCATCTTCACCCGGCGAACCGTGAATGGCGATAAACACACAGTCGAAGCCAATCTTTGCGCCATCTATTGTTAAGGTGAAATCGTTTTTATCAACGGAAACCTTTGTGCCGTTTGCCATTTCGTGCCACCAACCCTCTTTGGAAACGATGATTTTATAAATATTGTAGAGGGATGTGTCGAGGTTTTGTTCTATGGTTTGTGCTGTTTTTATTGAGATAACATATTCACCGGAATAGCCACCGGCAAGCAATGCAATGTTTTTCTTTGTCATGGTTTGAAACACAATAATTGTGGGTAAAGATAGCGGAATAATTGTTGTTCAAAAGTCGCAAATCGAAGATGTTCATCAGAGCAAGCTGTTTTATTATCATGAGATTTTTTGTAACCAATACAAGTATTTTATATAACAGATTACTCATCCAAGCTATTGACTTTGATATAATCTGTATTAATTTTAGAAACTTATTTTTAATAAAAACAAGATTCATCTCGTATGTCTTTCAAAAAACTACTACTACTTATTGCTGTAATGTCTTTTCAGCTCATTTATTCGGATGCTTATGCTCAAATGGGTTATGGCGGGCCCCGTAAATATAGATTTTTGGTTAGCCAAGACCCACTTTCTCGCGCACGAAAAAAACCCTTTCAGCGTTGGGGTGCCGGATTTAATTATATCCCGGTATCAGGCAAAGTTGCTTATACGACATACGACCAATATGGCAATGTAGATAGTGTGAAGGATGCTAACATAAAAGGGTGGGGAGCCGGTATTCACTATTCTTATGAAATTCCCATAGCCCGTACCGGCGAAAAAACATTACTCGCTATTCCCATTGGACTAAACGTAAACGTGTACTTGTATGAAGTGGATAAAGTGACGTTTAGTGAAAAGTATTTTGATAATAGCATCAGCACCGTGACCTATGCAAAAGGTGCCGGAATGAATTTTATGTTTGGATTACCGGTAGGTCTTGATTTATTAATGGGTGGTGAGGCCACTTTAGATCGTGCGAATCCCTTTTCGTTTGTAGTAGGTGGCGGCGTGTATCCTATGTTTACGATGGGTGGCTTCAACGAATCAGTAGGTGCTGCTTTTCGCGCTCCGGGGTATGTAAAAGCGGAAATAGGATTTCATAAAGGTATCAATTGGAAAGTACGTGCAACTTACTTAACCTCTAGTGGTATCAGCTTCGATAAAGATTTGGGCTCTGTATTTGACGGCGCAGCCACTGTGTCTTCTGCTCTAAAAGCAAAAGATCAACTCATCTTATCCTTATACGTGCAACCGTTCTCATTCAAATGGGATTAATTTTCCTTTGGGATAACAAAATATTTATTTGAATTATTAATGCCTCATTGCAACGATGAGGCTTTTTTGTTGAAGCACTAAAGGCTCATCATATTTTTTTATTGCTTGATACGGCTACCAA
The DNA here is from genome assembly GCA_029573235.1 of Bacteroidota bacterium. Taxonomy (GTDB): domain Bacteria; phylum Bacteroidota; class Bacteroidia; order Chitinophagales; family Chitinophagaceae; genus JAFIGV01. The sequence continues at coordinate 5,135 of JAKQGX010000029.1, read as the reverse complement.
CATGCTTTTGATGCGCATCAGAATGCATCGTTGGGGATAAGTCAATCAGAAAAATATCCTACTTCTTTTCCCCATTTCCAAAACCTTTCTATCTTTGCTTGACCGTACAGCAAAAGTCATTTCAAATAATTTTTATTGTTAATAAAGCTGAACAGCCGGTCTCAAAAACAGGGGTGTTATGACCAAATACATTTTTGTAACCGGCGGGGTTACATCTTCATTAGGAAAAGGAATTATTGCTGCATCGCTTGCCAAACTGCTGCAAGCACGTGGCTTTCGGACGACCATTCAAAAATTTGACCCCTACATTAACGTAGATCCGGGTACGCTTAATCCCTACGAACACGGGGAGTGTTATGTGACCGAAGACGGTGCCGAAACCGATTTGGACTTGGGGCATTACGAGCGTTTTTTAAATACACATACCTCGCAAGCCAATAATGTTACTACGGGTCGTATTTACCAATACGTCATCAACAAAGAGCGTGAAGGCGCTTTCTTGGGAAAGACCGTGCAGGTCATTCCGCACATAACTGATGAGATAAAAAGACGTATTACTTTACTGGGTCAAAACAATCAATTTGATATTGTCATAACCGAGTTGGGGGGTACGGTTGGAGATATAGAATCCTTACCTTATATCGAAGCGGTACGCCAATTAAAATGGGAAAAAGGAGATGAAAACTGTATTGTCATTCACCTTACTTTAATTCCATACCTCAGCGCAGCCAAGGAGCTGAAAACAAAGCCCACTCAGCACTCTGTGAAAATGATGAGTGAAAATGGATTAAACCCAGACATCTTAGTGTGCCGTACCGAAAAGCCGCTTTACAATGATTTAAAAAGAAAGATAGCGCTTTTTTGCAATGTGACCCAAGATGCCGTTATAGAAGCTATGGATGCCGACACTATTTATAGCGTACCCATTGAAATGATGCGCGAGAAGCTGGATGAGATATGCTTAAAGAAACTGGGACTGAAGATGGGTACGGAACCAGAGTTGAATAAATGGAAAGAGTTTTTAAACAAATTGCATTACCCCAAATCCAAAGTAACCGTTGGGCTCATTGGCAAGTATGTAGAACTGCAAGATGCTTATAAATCTATTCTGGAAGCATTGATACATGCAGGAGCTGTAAATGAATGTAAAGTAGAAGTAAAAAATATCCACTCCGAATACCTAACCTCCGAAAATGCACGTGAAATCATGGAGCATTTGGATGCGGTATTAGTAGCTCCCGGCTTTGGTAGCAGAGGCATTGAAGGAAAGATAGATGCCATTCGTTATGCCAGAGAAAACAATGTTCCCTTCTTTGGTATTTGCCTTGGTATGCAGATGGCATGTGTTGAATTTGCAAGAAATGTATTGGACATGAAACATGCACATTCTATAGAAATGAATCCCAGCACAGAGGAAGCGGTAATAGCGCTGATGGAAGACCAAAAAGATATTGCAGCCATGGGTGGCACCATGCGATTGGGAGCGTTTGATTGCGTGCTTGAAAGCGACTCGAAAGTGGCAGCCTTATACCACACTACTCAAATTAGTGAACGTCATCGCCACCGTTACGAATTTAATAATGAGTACTTGCCACTATTTGAAAAGAACGGTATGGAACCTGTTGGCAAGAACCCCAAAACCGGATTGGTGGAGGTAATGGAAATTAAAAATCATCCATTCTATATCGCTGTGCAATTCCATCCGGAATATAAAAGCACCGTAGAGAATCCGCATCCATTATTCGTGGGCTTTATTAAAGCTGCAAAAGAAAATGCGGTTCATAAATTATCAGTTTCACAACAAAAGGAGTCCATTCCCACCACTTATCTCGAAAATAATTAGCATTAAAAAAGTTACAGGGTAGCTACTCAATGTTGGCTACCCTGTATTCTTATAAGTTGGATAGAATAAAGTCGGTCATGCGCCGGTACAAATGATATCGGGCATTGCCACCGGATATACCATGTGCTCTGTTGGGATAGTATTCGGCTTCATACTTTTTGTTGTGCTTTATCATTTCGTTCACCAGCATAACTTGGTTTTGGAAATGTACATTATCATCTGCCGTGCCATGTATCACAAGGTACTTTCCTTTTAAGTTTTTAACCATTTTCTCCGGTGCATTGTCATCATAACCTTGTGGGTTTTCTTGTGGCGTGCGCATATAGCGTTCGGTGTATATATTGTCGTAATAGCGCCAATTGGTAACAGGAGCTACCGCTATAGCTGCTTTGAATACATCAGCACCTTTAAACAAACAAGTACTGCTCATAAAACCACCATAACTCCATCCCCAAATGCCTATCCGGTCTTTATCTACATAGGGCAAGGAAGCTAAATTTTTGGCAACCGCTATTTGGTCGTCGCTTTCTAATTTCCCAAGTTGCAGATAGGTTTTCTTTTTAAACTCCTCACCTCTGAAACCGGTGCCGGTACCATCTGTACAGACTATTATATAACCCTTTTGTGCTAGCATTTCGTGCCACCAAAAGTCTCTGGCAGGGAAGGCATCTACTACTTGTTGAGAGCCCGGTCCGCTGTATTGAAACATCAATACCGGATATTTTTTTGTTTTATCAAAAGCAGGTGGTGTTATCATCCAACCATTCAATTGAGTAGTACCATCCGCACCTTCCACCGTTATGAATTGAATTTTCCCCAAATCATATTCTTTCATTTTTTCAGACAGTTTTTTATTGTCTTCCAAAATGCGAACGATAGTACCTTTTTTATTGCGTAGGTAATACACCGGTGGGCTTTGTAGAGAAGAGTGTTTGTCTAAAAAGAATTGATAACCGGCAATGGGGGTAATGCTGTGTGTGCCTTTTTCAGGAGTGAGCAATTGGGTCTGCTGTCCGTTCCAATCCACTACATACAATTGTCTTTCTAAGGGAGACGTGGCAGCTGCTGTATAATACAGTAGCTGGTTTTGTTCATCCACACCTATTAAGTTTTCGATATCGAAGTTGCCACTGGTAAGTGGAGTTAGCTGTAGATTGCTCCAATCGTATTTGTAAAAATGATTGAAACCGTTGCGCTCACTGTTGATGATAAAGGAATGTCCATCAGGTAGAAATTGAAGGTTGTCATTGATGTCAATATAGTACTTGTTGCTTTCTTCATAAATAGTAGAAGTCTTTCCGGTAGCGGCATCTGCCAATAATAATTCCAAATGATTTTGGTGACGGTTCAATCGGTAAATACAAAGTTGTTGCGGATTTTTTGTCCATTTAATGCGAGGGATATAGATATCTGTTTCCTTACCCAATGCAGCAGTCACCGTTCTTTTTGTTTGCAGTTGGTAGAGTTTAATTTGAATGATAGAATTAGGTTCACCGGCTTTAGGGTATTTATATTGATAAGGTGTAGGATATAATCCATCATACATGGTCATTGAAAACTCTGGCACAGCACGTTCATCAAAACGGTAATAGGCTAAGGTATTTCCATCCGGCGACCATTGATAGGCTCGGGTAAATTCAAATTCTTCTTCGTACACCCAATCGCAATTGCCATTGATGATTTCATTGCGCTTTCCATCTGTACTCACTTGTACGGTGCTATTTAGTATAAGATTTTTATAAAAAAGGTTGTTGTTTTTTACAAAGGCAATCTTACTGCCATCCGGCGAAAAGCAAGCGTGGAGCACTTTTTCATCATTAAGGCGCGATAGTTTTTGCGTAGCAATATCGAACACAAATACATCATACAAGTACGAACGACGGTAAATGCTTTCTCCATTTTCAAAGAGCAAAAGTTTTTTTTCATCATCACTAAATTGGTATGATTCTACCTTGAGCCGTTTCCCATCAAGGGTGTGTATGGTATTATCAAAAAGGGAATGGCGCTTGATACCGGTTGCCAAGTCATATACATTAATTTGGATGCTACCATTGGCTCCATAGTCTTTCTGTGTGTACTGTGTACCGTTTTTCAAAGCGTTAAAACCCGGTACGGAACGCGAGGCGAAAGTGCCTTTCTGCATAATGTCTTCAAGGGTTATCGCTTTCTTTTGTGCGTACACGGTGTGGGCAAGGAGGAGAAAGAAAAGGAGTAAGCTGCGTTGCATCATATTGATTTACGTTTGGGAATTTTAAAATGGTTGGGAAGGCTCTTTTACCATCGTCAAACGTACACATTTTTTTTCAGTCTATGGACAGTTGGTACGAAGTCAAAAGCACTGTTTCTTGTGCATTCTTCCGAGCGATAACATCAATTTTATTACAACTGTTTTTCGTCAATAGAATAAGTAAAACGATTTCTTATTTTTGTGCGCTTTTATAAAATTATTCACCATAAAAATCGATATGTAAATGGCAAAAATTAAAGTAGCAAACCCTGTGGTAGAGCTGGATGGCGATGAAATGACACGAATCATTTGGAAATTTATCAAAGACAAGTTGATACTCCCTTACGTGGATGTTGATATAAAATATTATGACCTTGGTGTAGAACATAGAGATGCTACCAACGACCAAGTAACTATTGATGCGGCAAATGCTATAAAGCAATATGGTGTGGGTATCAAATGCGCCACTATTACGCCGGATGAGCAACGAGTAACAGAGTTTAACCTTAAACAAATGTGGAAAAGCCCCAACGGTACTATTCGCAATATTTTAGATGGTACCGTATTTCGCGAGCCCATTGTTATTAAAAATATTCCCCGTTTGGTAACCAATTGGGATGCGCCCATCATCGTAGGTCGTCATGCTTTTGGAGACCAATATCGTGCTACTGATTTTGTAGTGAAAGGAAAAGGGAAATTAACCATTCGCTTCGAAGGTGAAAATGGCGAAACGGTAGAGCATGAAGTCTATACCTACAAAGATGGTGGGGTAGCTATGGCTATGTACAATACCGATGAGAGCATTCGCGGCTTTGCCAGAAGTTGTTTCAACATGGCGAAGGCTAAAGGATGGCCATTATATTTCTCAAGTAAAAACACCATCTTGAAAAAATACGATGGTCGTTTCAAAGATATATTTGAAGAAGTAAGCAAAGACTTTCCGGAAGTGCATTATGAGCACCGCCTCATTGATGATATGGTAGCCAGTGCGCTCAAATGGAACGGAAACTTTGTATGGGCTTGTAAAAACTATGATGGTGATGTGCAAAGCGACACCGTGGCACA
>JAKQGX010000024.1 GCA_029573235.1 Bacteroidota bacterium | reverse complement strand
TGTGGCGGTAGTCGTACTGGTAATATTCCGTACCTCTGAATGCTCCTGCAATAAAAGTAGTGTAATTCTCTTTGCCTTGCTCGCATATGGAGCAACCGTTTTTGTTGATTGAATTTGTTTTCATTTTTATATTGTTTTGTGGGCGGACTGTTCCGCCCTATGGTTTATTATCGTTCTACAATTTCTAAATTTTGGTTTTTCAAGAATTTTCTACCGCATTCGCAAATAATGTGGGTATCAGTTATGCGAGTGATAACTCTTGTGATATTTTCGTGGCAGATATAGGGTTTCCCGTCAAAATATCCATTTTCTAAGTCGCCTGAAATATGACAATACTTGCCAATTAATTTTTCGTTTACTTCTTTTGCTTCCATATCTTTGATATTTAAGTTGTTTATGCTGCCAATCGTTGTTCTATGAGTGGCATATTGTTATTTACAAGTGAAAGTATCTGATTATGGTGTTCGCTGTTCTTGTTGCACAAACCCCTGCATTGGATAACTTTCAGTTTGGAAATAGATACCTCTACGGTTTCAATGCGTTTGCCGTCAATGGTTGCCGAAAGGATAAGGGAGTCTTCTTTGGTCGAATAGCCACCTACACAATGGTGCATCGCTTGTCCCTCTGCTACTATTTCCTGTACGCTTTCAAGTACACGGACACTGATACGCCCATCGGAAAATATAAGTCCGAAGAATTTAGCTTTAATCGCCCTAAATTCGGCTTCTTTTTCAAGTTGCTTTTCCAACTCCGCTTGTGCATCGGCTTTGGCTTTCTTCAACATATATCGGTCATGCTCGGCTTTGAGGTCTGTCGGGCATACATATTTGGCATTATAGAGGTCTTTGCCGAAGAATCGGAGATTATCTATATAGTCGCACCAAAGCGTTGCATCGTTGATTTTGTAACCGTTGCGGATACAAATGCGGATTGATTGCCAATAGTTATCAATCTTCTTCCAACCCATATCCATAATCCGCTCCAATAGGGCGGTTTGTCCTGTTTTAAGCAATGTTTCGGCTCGGCTATCCGTTAGCAAAGTGCGGAACATATCCAACGGCTTTTGCCCATAAAAAGCCTTGTTAAATCCTGTCCGTTTGATTTCGGGGATTAGCTTCAGTCTTGGGTAAACTTCTCCTGTGAAAATACGGTTATACACATCGTTTTCTTGACGTAGTTCCAAATTGGTATGGAATATCCACGAGTCGTAATACATTGTTCCCATTGTTTGGCGAAGTTTGGCAAAGGTGCAATGTTTGCCATTGGGAGCAATCCAACGTTGCATTACTTCCGAATGGGAGTATTCACACGGTTTGCCGACCTTGCCAACGCTTTTTATCATCACGGTACGCAATACTTGATAGCCTTTGTGGGCGGTTACTACGGTCATATAATAGCTACCGTTGAATACTCGTTGCTTGGTGGTTTTTACCACTAATTTGGCTTTGCAGTTCGGACAAATGCAGTCGGTTAGAGTATCGACCAAATAGCCTGTTCCCTGCCATGAATGACCGCACTTGGTGCAAGTGATTGCACCTTTGTCGGTTCTTCGTCCGATATGTTCGATAGCGTTATCGTATCCCCATTGTGCCTGTGTTTTGGTTATAGCAGGTAGGGTTTTACTCGCTTCTACTATTTGCTGTTGGAATTTGTTCTTCGCTTTCATGGGGTAATGCTTTAAAAATCAAATAAACTCGGTTGGGGATTTAATGCCACTTTCTTGGCTCTCTTGACTGGCTGTGTCATTTTCTTGTATGCTTCGTCCTGTGCCTTTTGTATGGCATCTTTGCGAGCCTGTTCCTTTTCCTCTGCTGTAAGTTCTACAACGTGGTTTACCACTACATGGGCGTTCATCGGCTTGCCTACCTCGATATTGTCTTCATCGTAATAATGTACCGCCATTGAGTAGATTTCATCATCGGCAAAACCGTTGCAACCGCTTTTCTTAACTTCATTGAGAATGTAGGTTACAC
>JAKQGX010000006.1 GCA_029573235.1 Bacteroidota bacterium | reverse complement strand
CCATCAATGATGCGATTACTAAAAGTACATTAGTGATTTTTCGTTTGGACATAACAAACATTTCATTTGCTTAACATCATTTTACTCATTAAAATTATTTACCAGTTCCCTATCCACAGGGCGCCACTGATACTATTTCGTTTAGCACCGGTTACCGAAGAGAGTACGTTTACTTCTTCCCGCCAGCGAAGGGCGCCAATCAACGCCATCACCAAGGCTTCTTTGTATTGTACCAATTGCTCATCAGGTACTTCAATGGTGATATGCCGCTCTTGCAATAATGCAGAAATCTTTTCCACTAAGAAAGCGTTGAAGGCACCACCGCCGGTTATCAGCATCGTTGCCGGAGATGCAGCGGTATGCACATGTTGGATACTCTGTGATATTTGCTCCGCTACATGATAGCAGTAGGTATGCAACAGATCTTCTATGGCATTGTCTGATTCAAATAGAATGGGAAAGGCAAGTAGTTGGGCCGCTTCATTACTCAACGATTTCGGGGCAGATAATTGAAAGTATTCTTGTTGGTTTAATGAAGCAAGTACCCCCGGCAGTAAAATACCACTTCTAGCCATCTGTCCTCCTTCATCCATGCTTTTGTTGCGTTTTTCTGCTAATGCATTGAGCACTTGATTCCCCGGGCATACATCAAAAGCTTGTATGCCGTTTTCTCCTCTTTTCGAAAGATTGACAATGCCTCCAATGTTTAGCCAGTAATCATAGGATGAAAACAAGAGTTGGTCTCCGATGGGAACTATTGGGGCGCCTTTTCCATTCAAGGCTACATCCATTGCTCGCAGCTCGCTGATTACCGGTATTTGTGTGAGCGCCGACAAAGCTGCTCCGCAACCCAGTTGTACAGAAGTTTGATGATCCGTATTATGATAAGCAGTATGTCCGTGGCTGGCAATAAAATCAACCTTATGATGCAACTGATGTATTTCAATAAAGTTGTTCACACAATCGGCAAGATACCGCCCGTAGCGTGTGTGCAGGTTCAAATATTCGGGTACAGATAAGTTACAAATGTTCTTTAGTTCTTTGTACCATTCTTCCGAATAGGGTAGGCAATCGGCTGCTTTAATATCAAATTTCCAGGAGCCTCTAGTTTCTTCTAAATGTACATATACAATGTCTAAACCATCCAATGAACTACCGGACATAAGCCCGATTACTTTATATACCATAGTGTACGATTAGTTGAAAATTATTGAAAACAATTTGCTGAAATAGTTGCTTATTGGAATGAAGTTTTTTTGACCAAAAGAGTAGGGCGCATTCGTTTATTTTCCTTGATAATAAAGAAAAACCAGCATCAACATACCGGCTACAATGCGATACCACCCCCACATCTTAAATCCATACTTCTTTACAAAAGAGATAAAAAACTTGATAGCCAATACTGCTACTACAAAGGCTACTATGTTGCCCACCAGAAAGGCAGTTAAGTGCGCTTTGTCTTCCGTAATCATAGTGATACCTTTTTGAGCAGCATCTCCCCATTTTTTTATGAATACCGAATACACTGTTACGGCAAGCATCGTTGGTACTGCTAAAAAGAAGGAGAATTCTGCAGCTAATGAACGGGTCAATTTTTGTTGCATACCCCCAATAATGGACGCAGCCGACCGACTGGTGCCGGGCATCATAGCAAGGCACTGCCAAAAGCCAATCGTCAAGGCTTTACGAATGCTAATTTGCTCTTCTTCTTGCACTGTTTGTTGCTGAAACAACGTGTCGATAAATAGTAATATTATTCCGCCAACAACCAGCACAATAGCGATGGGTAACGGTTTCTCTAAAACAGATTCGATATAGTCGTCAAACAAATAGCCCAAAACCAAAGCCGGCATCACTGCAATTGCCAACTTAAAATAAAATTGAAGGTTTTGAAAATTCAAAAACTTCTTCCAATATACCGCAACCACCGCGAGTATGGCGCCAAATTGAATGCTTACTTGAAACATTTTTACAAAATCATCTTCTTGAATATGTAATAAAGAGCTCGTAAAAATCATATGTGCAGTGGACGATACGGGCAAAAATTCTGTCAACCCTTCAACAATAGCAATAAGGATAGCTTGTAGAATAGTCATGTATAGTTGTGTTACGGTATATTGATAAATTTATGGGTTTGCAATGATAATTGCCAACGTGGATGTTGTTTGATATAATTAATGATCAATGGAGTCATAGCATCTCGCTTGCTCCATTCCGGTTGTAGTAGCAGCCTACAAGTTGCCGGTACCTTTACAGCAAACCCTTCGCCCCATGGAATATCAGAATGGTGATAAACCACAACCTTCAGTTCATGTGCTAAAGACAAGTTTTCTGGCAATGGTGCTTTGAATTTTTTGGGTGAAAGTGTTACCCAGTCAAAATGCCCTTGCAAAGGGTGCGAGCCTGATGTTTCGATATGCACCCTGATGCCTTTTTCTCGTAGCGCATCACACAGCGGCGACAAATGATACATCGATGGTTCGCCGCCGGTAATAACAGCTATCGTAGCGCGTGCCTCAACTGCCCAGTTTACAATAGTTGCAACAGAATAGGAGGGGTGTAATGAGGCATCCCAACTCTCTTTTACATCGCACCAAACACAGCCTACATCGCAGCCACCCAATCGAATGAAATATGCGGCATAGCCGGAAAATTGACCTTCGCCTTGTAATGTATAGAAGTGTTCCATCACTGGATACACTATATCAGTAGTCAACAGTAGAAAATATTAGTGCCACAAAAATAGAGATTTGTAGTTTGTTACGGAGGGATGAAAGTGAATTAGTTTATGGAATAATAATCGAGGCTTCCCACTTCTCTGATATTACTATTGTATAAACTACTTTTAGTGATATCATTATTTTGTAACTGAATTGTATCGGACTTTTTCATTTCTTTCACTAAAATATTTTTTTTATATTATAATAGTCCGTACCTTCGCGCCGAATTTCAAAAGGTGAGGAATAAAACATACCGAATACACCTATTTAATTAGAGTAATTTAGAAAGGAATTCACCTACTTCATAGAAGTACAATAATAAACAATATCTTTTAAAAAAATAAAAAACAAAAAAATGGCTAACCAAAACAACAAAAACCTTGTGGACACAATGGTAGAATCACAAAAAACTGCTATGGACACATTGGTAGAAAACACAAAGAAACTCACAAACGGTAATACCTATGTGAATGAAACAATTGCCAAAGGAACAGAATGGTACAAAAACTGGTTGGACAATCAAAAAAACATTTTCAATAAAGTATCAGAAAAAGGCACTAACTTGAATGATACTTTTCAAAAAAACACTACTCAAATGAACGAGTATTATCAAAATTGGTTTAACAACCAAATGAACCAAGCTAAGCAAATGTGGGATATGAACACTAGCTTTTTTCAAAATGCTATGAACACTAGCAAAAATGCTACTACTGGAAACCCAATGGAAATGTGGAATAACATGATGAACAATTGGAGCAACTGGATGAGCAATATGAACAATACTCAAAATTGGTTCAATGGTTTGCAACAGATGAACAATATGTTCAATATGGATTCTTGGAAAAACGCTTCTCAAAATTGGACAAGCATTTTTAATCAGTACAATGAAATCTTGAACAAAAGCTTTGCTAAATACCAAGAAAATCTTCAGAATGGCACTACTCAAGATGTTTACAAAAACATGCTGAATGCCACAGAAGGTTTTTCAAAATTTTACGAATTATGGATGCCGATGTGGAAATCCATTCAAGATAAAACATTCAATATGGATGTTTACAAACAATGGATGAATCCGGTAGCGTACAAAGAAATGATGGACAAATTTTTCGGTTTTATGCCTGATACTACTCGCCAGTACATGCAACAAACAACCGAAGTGTTTCAAAATAATTTGAAGCAAGCAACTCAAAGCAATTGGAATAACTACGAGCAAATGCGTAACATGTTCAACAACGCTATGCCAATGAATGCTTCTGAAATGTTTGGTAACGTAATGAACGGCTACAATACATTTTACAATAGCATGAATGAAGCAGTTGCTCCTTTCACCAAAATGATGACACCCAATGCTCAATCAAAAACTTTGGTTGAATGGCAAGATTTGTCGAACCGCATTGCTGTTTATAACATCAAAAATGCTGAATTACAATACATGATGTACGCTCAAGGTACAAAGGTGATGGACAACTTAGCTCAAAACATTGTTGCTAAGATTCAGAAAGGTCAGGATGTAAACAGCATGATGGCATTGTATCAAGAATGGATGAACATAAGCGACAAAACTTTCGTTGAATTGTTTGAAAGCGATAACTACAGCGAGTTGATGGCTGAGGTGAGCGCTATGCAATTGAAATTGCGCAAGGATATCGAAGTGCAAATGGAGAAATTCATGACCGGTATTCCTGTAGCTACTCGCAGCGAAATGGATGAAATGTACAAAACCATCTACGATCTTAAAAAACAAGTTCGTCAGTTAGAAAAAATGCTGGACATCACTACTGAAGAAGTAGAAGAAACAGCAAAAACTACTTCTTCTAAGAAATCTACTAGCAAGAAGTAATTCTCATAGTTTATCTGGTTAAAGCTGCTCTCAAAATGAGCAGCTTTAATTTTTGGTTATGGATGGTCAGTTCATAGCTATTCATGTAGAAAACAATATCCACTAGGTTTGTCTGGTGGATATTGATATTGTGGGTAATTACCTTGTATGTATAAAGTTACTGTTGGTCGTATTTGGTATCCCATTCGGTGCCATCATCACCCTTTTGCCCTTCCATCTTAATCATAAAGTTTTTAGCAGGGAAATAGGGTTTCATGTGTATATCCAGATGTATTTTGTCTTTTTGTACAGGGTCTTGTTCGAAGCGGCGGATGGTGAAATCTTCAATCAATTTATCTGGTCCGGTGATGCCGTCTAAGAATTTTACAATCTGATTCATTAAATCCTTGCGGGTATTGGCGTTAAAATTTTCGAATGCACGACGGTTTAGGAAGTCCATCAATACTTTGGTTACATAGTCGAAAACGCGAACTACTGAATAGGTTTGTAACCCCAGGTTGTCTCCATTAAAAAGTGTTTTGGCAGAGAAGGCCATTACCTTACCATACTCTTTTACCATAGGCACCAAACCCATTTTTTCCAAATTAGCTATTTCGCTTTTCTTTAATTCAAATTTCACTCCATCCGTTTCATTCATGCTACCAAATTTTTTACCGGCTGTCACTTGGCTCATCAGTGTTTTGTACACTTTTCCTGCCAAGGCTCCGGAAGGCGGTACATACAGATCATCTTCTTCGCCTAATTCATCAAATTTACCACGGCCTACGAGCCAGTTACAAGTCATCATAACGTTGGAGCGATATTTGTCGCCACCGGTAAGATTTGCGAGTTCAAACATTTCCATGACATCGTCAGGTGCATCAAGATGCTCGAAATCGGTAACCATCATTACCTTGTTTTCATGTGCAAGCTTTGCCCATTTTTCTAATACTTTATTGGAACCAAGATAGCCCGGCATCACGAGTATGCTGTAGTTATTTCGGAGGTCTAAACGATCATAGTTTTGTTTTAGTTCTTCTCCCACCGCATCAATAAATCTAGTGTTGTCCAAATCTTTCATTTGGTCTAGTTCGCAGTTAATAAAGGAGACATTCTTTAGCTTGTCTGATTCTGTGTTTTTGAAGAATAATGCGACATTTCTATAAGAGCGTTCTAAGTCTTTCGTTTCTTCTACAGCTTTGGCTAGATTATCGTGTAATAATTTTTCGCTTAGCGCTGCTTTTTCTTCACATGTGTTTACCATATCGGTAATGTCATTGGAAGATTCCAACACTTTTGCCCAAAGAGATAATGCTTTTAACAGTGCTTCTCTTTCTCCTTTTTTTTGAGACTCAGTTAGGAAGATGTTTCTCCTGGCTTTTCGATCTGGGTTCAAGTTTTGAGTACCTTCTATGGTAGATTCTATTAAATCAAAACCACCAAACTTTGCCAATTTCTCAGAACTATTTTTAAGTAGTTCTAATGGATTTTTTATCTCTCTTCCAGCTTCTCGGGCTTGGGGTTGTAATTGTTCGCTGTTGCTTTGTTCTAGTTGTTCGCTCATGGAGTAATTGTTTTAGAGTAGCTTAATATTCTTTTTATATAGAAATGTAGTTATGGTCTAAAGCTGGGAATGTCGTTACTGGCATCCTCTTGTTTGTGATCTTCGTTATCATGCTCCCGATTGGCGTGTTCTTCGCTTCTGCCACCGGAGGTAGTGTTGCTATCCGAAGTATTGGTATGTTGGCTTCTTTCGGAAGATCTATTAGTTCTTTCATTATTAGAGTCACTATCACTATCCGAAGTATTGGTATGTTGGCTTCTTTCATTTTCTTCTCGTTGTGGAGATGTAGTTGTTTCGTGATTTGAACTACTCGAAGAGGAGGAAGCCCGGAAACCAGTCCACCGCTGCTGCAATTCTATCCCTTGCATCTCAACATAAAAAGGTGAAATAGTAATATGAATACGCATGGGAAGCTCCCCGGTAGAATTGAAACATTCTTTGTATCGAATGCAAAAAGCATTTCCAAAGGACAGTGTTTTCAATGGAGAAGAGGCGTCGCGCTTTGTAAACCGGATGTTGCCATTCTTGGTGATATTAGTCATTCCCCATTCTAATAGTTCGTTGCTATTAGTGGATTCTACGACCAAGTGAATTGGACTGATTTCGGTAGCACGGTTGGGCAGGTTGTTACTACTTACACCTTGGGAAACCTCAAATTCGCATTCCAATACGGGATATCCAAAAGGTGTTGCACCTCCTTGTGCACTACTTCCTTCTAACGACAGAAATGCTTGAAATGACATGGTGATGTTTATTTATTGTTTTGCAATTCGCTAATCATGCTCTGTAGTGTGTCAAGCAAAGCAGCTTTGGCATCATTGTCTGCAAGCGCTGATTTTAAGATTTTATTTGTTTTCAGCTGCTTCATAATCTTCATGTATTCGTCTTTTTGAGCCGCATTGTCTTTCAGAAATTCACTTTGATTGGTGATACCCTTCATGCCGAAATCCTCCAGCCCTCCAAAGTGCAATGTTTCTTTTGTGGTCAGCCCATCAGCATTTTCAAATGCTACTTCTACCGTAGGCTTGTAGTGTTCAAATACCTGTGTAATTGTCTGTAACCCATGTACAATTTGAGGTTTTACAGGTGCGTCTTTGGTGAGTTTTTCAGCCATCAAGGTGCGGTTCTGTGGTATGTCGGCAAATGCTTCACTGGCATCTGTTTTCACTTCGTTGCCGCCGATACCGTAATTACTGTCCATCATATAGAATTGTTTTAGAAATGGTATTAATGGTTATAGTTTAAAGTTACAATTTTTTTTGTTTAATAGTAGCGTATTAATACTGCTTTATTGTTATGTTGCATGTACACGGCAATGATTACCCATTTACCTCCCAAGTAAGTTCTTTTTTTCCATCACTTTCTTTAACGTCCACCGTAACAGATTGCCCATTTTTTACCTCTTGATTGATAATCATTCTGCTCAGTGGTTTGCGTAATGCGGTTCGTATAGCTCCTTTCAATGGGCGTACACCGTATTTGGGTGTGAATCCTAAATTTGCCAAATGTTCTTGTGCTGCAGGTGTAACGGTAAGGTTGATGCCTTGTTGCTCTAATTGTTTGATGAGTGGCTTGAGGTGGATGTTGAAAATCCGAACTACATTTTCTTTGCTCACCGGTGCAAAAGGTACTATTTCTGTTACCCTTGCTAAAAACTCCGGACGAAAATATCGAGTCATTATTTCCATCAATTCATCTGACTTGGGTACTATGCCCTCACCAAAACTTTGAATGATGTGCTCTGCACCGATATTGGAGGTGAAGAGAATGACTGCATTCGAAAAATCACCTTCTTTGCCCAGTCGGTCGTGCATTTTACCCTCATCCAATATTTGTAAAAAGATGTCAAACACGGAGGGATGCGCTTTTTCTATTTCATCAAACAAGACTATAGCATAGGGTTGTTGACGAATTTTGTTGACTAACATACCCCCTTCTTCATAGCCCACATATCCAGGAGGAGCGCCGTATAATAGTGCCGCTGAGTGCTCTTCCTTGAATTCACTCATATCAAATCGAATGATTGAATTTTCATCTTGAAACAGAAATTCCGCCAATGATTTTGCCAACTCTGTTTTTCCGGTTCCGGTGGGTCCTAAGAAAAAGAAAGAAGCGATGGGTTGTCCGGCTTTGTTGAGCCCGGAGCGACTTTCCAATATAGCATCTGAAACAATTTTCAAGGCATGGTCTTGTCCAATGACGCGCTCGCGAAGATGGTTTTCCATATTCACCAATCGTTGTTGTTCGCTGGTTTGTATTTTACCTATTGGAATACCGGTAATGTTGGCAACTACCGCTTTCAAATCGGTATCGTCAATAGTAGTTTTTACGGTTTGTGCAATGGAAGTAAGGCTATCAAGCATCTGGTGAAGAAACTGTTTCATTTCTTCTGTCCCCTTAAGTTTGTTAAACTCTGTTTCTTCGTTGTGACGGGCTAATAACACCGGGCTAAATCCTGTTTTTATCTCATGATACAGCCATTGCAACTGCTCTTCTGCTGGTGTTTCACCCAATTCTTTAAGCTTGTTCTTTACGGTTTCAATATCTTGATGAGCGGTATCTGCCATCATTCGACACACAGCCATCGTACGGTCTAAAAGGTCGAGAGCACTATCGGGCAGTTTTCGATCTTTAATAAAGCGCTTAGCGAGCTTTATGGTTTCACCAAATACTGAATCATTGATGCTTAACTCATGGTGTTTTTGATAATTTTCAGCTTGGTTGCGTAGCATCTTTTCAGCCACAGTACTATCCGGTTCTGTGATTTTTATAACCTCAAATCTCCTACTGAATGTTTCGTCTTTTTCAATACTTTTTCGGTATTCATCCACCGTTGTGGTTCCAATAACGGTTAGTATTCCTTTTGCCAGCTCCGCTTTCAAAATGCTGGTGGCACCGCCATTAGGGGTATTTTTATCAATGAGCGTATGAATCTCGTCAATAAATAAAATAGGTTTTTCTAATCGGGATAATTCTTGAATGATTTTCCGAATACGGTCTTCAACCTCACCTTTATAGGCAGCACCCGCCATAAGGGCACCGTTGTCCAATTCGTAAATTGCTACGCCACGTAAATGTTGCGGCACTCGGTCTGTTGCTACTGCCATAGCAAAGCCATCTAACAGCACCGTTTTGCCCACACCACTTTCGCCGGTAATGATTACGTTCGATTTGTTTTTTCGGGAAATGATTTCACATATCTGGCGTATTTCTTTGTCTCTACCAATAATGGGATTTTGTGTATCTATATTGGACTTCGCTTCAGCAAGTTTATCAATACAGTATTTTTGAATGGCTTCAAAACTGGCATTGGCGGTTTGTCGTTTTATATCTTTGCTGTTAGCTGTATTGTTCGGAGCTACGGTTTGCCCTGATTCATACCATTGCAAAAGCTGTGTGGAAGTTACGGGGTAGGTTTTTAATTGGTCGTAAGAAAATATGACCCCTGCTGTAGAAAGCGCTATGAGCAGGCATTCCGGCTCTATTGTATTGTAATGTAGCTTTAGGTGCAGGTGGTCTGCTTCTTTAAATACGGGTTCTAAATCTTCATCGGCTACAGGCATGTCCACCGGCTTTCCTGATCGTGGATAGCTTTCCATTCTTATTTCTGCCCATTCTTCTAAGTAAAAGACATCCACACCCTGTGCTTCTAGGAATTTAAGTATAGGAAAATCCTTGTGCAGCAATGCTTTTAGAACATGGGCTGCACTGTAGCAGTCGTGCAGATTTTCTTTGGCAAGTTGTGCAGCAATGTGGAGTACTTGCTTTGTTTTTTCGGAAAGTGTGTATTCTGAAAGTGTGAGCATAGTTGGCAATTGTTTTTTTATGAACGCATATTAATGATGGCAATGCTCATTAATATATATCTAGAATTTGGATTTATACAATAGTCTAAATGTTCTACCCAGGTGGAAATAGTTTCAACAACGGTACCTTCGGTAACCATAGCTTCTACGCCATCATTCAAGGCATCCATTAAGCTTCTCTGACCCGTAATAGAAGTAGCTAGGTCTTCTAAGTTACTCGTTTTGGGAACTAAGATGGCTGGAGTTTCTCGCACAATACCTCTGCCGGTCCATCCGGTAATACGAAGACTGTCAAAAAACAAACCGTGCTCTAAAGTGGCCATCGCATTTTCTCTAAATACTTGAAAGCGGATTCTTGTACTTAATTCAAACTCTGTCATGGCTCTAGTAGCTTCAAATTCATAAAGCACACAAAATCCACCGTTGAATGAGGTTCTACAGGAGGGCATAGTACCGGGAGTATCAGGGTTTGTAATTCCTGCCATAGTAAAGGTATCGCTTCGTTCTCCTGCACGCAATAATCCTCTCCTGCGAATGATACCTCCGCCGCTTTGCACACCACGCAAGGTTACATCCACGTGGGTGTAATCATTGCTGGCTAAGGGCATAGCTCCATTTCGTACAAATCCGGCAAACATTCCTGTAATAGTATCACTCACTTTAAGTATGTTTTAGCAATTATTATTAAGCTGTGGGGGCTTCTTCTTTTACTTTTTGTGTTGGTATTTGATTGGGTGTTGTTGCTTCTCCTTGTTTTTCGTATCGGTTTTCATCTGTATTGTAAATGTTGGTATATCCCTGGTTCTCTTTGTAAGTTAAGATTCCGGTTTGTTCATCAATACAATGGCTGATGTCTCCCCAACAGGTGGAAAGCATCATATTGTGACTATTGTAAATTAAATACAAACTGTCGGCAAATGCTTGTGTAGGATAGTTGTTTTTGTTTACAAACCCGGTGATTCTCTTAAATTCTTTATCAAATTCGTCAACTGATTTTTGCAGTCGTTCCGGAGTTTGAATACCGATTTTCTCTAATGGTCCGGTTATCTTTTTTAAGTATTCATTGCCATTAATAGCGGATAGTAGTTCTCCAAGATTGAATGGAATTGCTTGGATTAGTTTTTTATAAAAGTCAATTTTGGAGGGGAGCATTGGGGTGGTGACGAGGAAAAGAGCTTGTGCAATTTTTGCCTTCTCCATATCATTCATATCGGATATGGTGTTGGTTCTTTTGGTTGCTTCTGTTAGAAGGGATGTGATTTGATCTGTTATTACAGTAGCCATATCCGGTTGTTCATTTTTTACGGCTACTATGGTAGCTTCAGTCATTTTTTTATCTACACTTAACCATTTTACGGCATCGCCTTTGGGAGTGAAAACTCGCTTCACACCACAATTGTCAATAATTTGTTGTGACAATTCTTTGCTTCCATTTTCGGTGTACGAGAAATACTTCATGGATGTAGTAAGCGTATCAAACAAGGGGCATAAACAATTTAAGGCATTGGATAAATCAGACAATCCTAAATTGGTTTCTCCCGACGTCATCTTTTTAGCCCTATCACTCAATAGTTTCTTGAAATCATCAATGAATTGTTTTAGTTCTGCAATGCATTTGGAAGGTATTTGATCATAGCCATCCAACATCTTTTTAAACTCTGGCAAATCGCCGGGCTTTACCATTCCCAATCCTTCTCCTATCAATTGCTTGATACCTCCAACCACCTCTTTTATCATTCCTTCTACTTCGTCTTTTATACCGTTGTATAGCTGCTGTGGCGATTGTCCGGAACCGGAATTGCCAAGGTGTACTCCCTTTAGCAATACGGCTAAGGCTTGCACCATGTGCATTTTTATTTTTCCGATAAACAAGGATAACGTACCCTTATTAGCATCTTTTATTTTTTCTAATAAAGTATCTGTTGGTTCAAAATAGGCTAATGCTCTTTGTGTGAAGTCGTAAGCATTACCAAATGAAAATGTTTTTATTCCTTTTAGCTTCTTGGTTTGTAATTCATGGTTGTTTTTGTACAATGAAGTACCAACATAAATGATGGTTTTAACTGTCCATTTACCATTTTGAATCGGTGTGTATTCCGCCAGTTTATTGGCACATTCGTTGGCAATATGTCCACCCTCATCTAAGGCAACAAAATGAAGCAATGAAGTGTATTCTTTCCAATCAGACAGCTTTGTTTGCAAGGTGCTATAAAGTGCTTGGGCTGCTTGTTTGCGTCCATCTACATCTGTAGGCTCGTACTCTTCTTTATGAATCATACTTTCCGGGTGCATATCTGTTAATACATCTTCTGTGGCATCCATTATTTTATCCCAATGGCTATAGTCCTCAAAATAGGTGTACTTGTCTTGTGAGGTAGTTTCTTTTTTCTCTTCTTTGATTATCATGTTTAGTCCGGGAATACTTGCCAAAGCTCCTTCCACCGCACTAGTAGCGCTTTCTATGGCACCGGTAACCTTGCTTACCATACCTTCAGCAGCTGCCAATTCTCCACCCAGTCCACCGGCTGCAGGTGCCTTGCGTCGAATGAAGACCACGATTTGTCGTTGGTCATTCATTTCAAACTTCTGTTGTGTTTGTGGATCTGACATCTATTATGGTTGCTTGTGAAGGATAATATGCCTCGGTAATTCGTTTTATTAGTTTCTTCCTAAAAATGCACAAGTACATTCGCCGGTAGTATGACCCGAAATTTGTTCCGTTTTGCCATCATTATCTGTTTTGCCTTCATGTATGGTGCCATCCGGAGTGCGTATTTGGTACCTCATGTTTTTGACCCCTTTGCCGGCTTCATCTACTAAGGTGTATTGTGCACTATAGTCTTTTTCATCTTGTCGGCTTGCTTCGTCTTTTTTATTTTTTGCGGCATCACTTAAAGCTTTTGCATTTTTTGCTGCTGCTGCATTTTTTGCTGACATGTTTCCCGCACCGCCAGCTCCTCCGGCACTACCGCCTCCGCTGCCTCCATCACCAATCAATACCGTTGGGCAACCTAACGTAATGACGCCTCCATGTGTTGTCATATCCCCCATTCTGGCTGCTGGTTTTCCGCCAATCAAAACAGTTGCGCTACCCAAAATTATGCTGTCGGGTGGACCGGTGCATACACACATATCACCCACGGTGGCAGCAGGCATTCCTCCAATTAACACGGTTGGGGTGCCGGGACCCATAATGGGACCGCCAACATGAGGCACTAAGCCATTTACCATGGGGCATACATGCATGTCGGTAAGTCTTGCGGCTGGTTTACTCATTTTTATGTGTTTATTCTGAAAAGAATTTTCTTCTTGGGTTAGGTGATGCAGTAGCTGTATTGGTGGATAGGGGAGCATTGGTGTTTGCAGCGCCAGCATCATTCGGGAATATCTGCACTATCGAAATAGGTTCTTTAATAAGTCGGCATTTGTGATTTAGAGACAATTTCCAAAACCCAATACCATCGTTAATGTATATGGCATCAATAGTTTCAAAGAAATCTGTCATTTCTTCTACATTCATTCTATCTAGTTGAGAAGGAAGTACGGCAGCATCCCAAAATCGGTTATAATAGGTATGATTGTTTTTATTCTTGTAAATAAACTGCTGTAGATGCTCTTTTAATTCCCTTAAAGATGTTTTTGAATCAATGATGAGGCATCGGTCTAAATGGCAATTCGGGTCTTGCTGCCAAGTAGTGTAAATATTTTCTGCAGTGAGTTGAAAGAGCCATGGAGCAACATGCCAAATGGTTTCGTCTTTCGTGCCGGCAAAGAGACAGATATGATTGGGTAGTGCTTTTTGCAAGAGCAATAACGTATATACTTCGTTCAGGGCACTATCAAAACATAAGTATCTCATGTAAGTATATTTTAGTTGATTTTCACAATGGCTCCTTGCAACGAAGCGAGGGCACCGCCTTTCGCTTCCAGCATGACGGTACCTTCTATTTTGGCATTGAGTCCTTTGAGCTCTAGGTTGGTGTCTGCTTCTCCTTTTATTTCCATGCCCTTTATCTCTACTCCCATGTCACCTTTTATTTCTACTTTGTTGCCGGCTTCTAGTTTCAAACTGCCACCAGCTTTTACGTTTATGTTTCCGTCAGCATGAATAGACACCGAGCCTTTGGAGTTTATTTTTATTTCAGGGCCTTCTTTTAATAATCGTATTTCTGTTTGTAATGTACCACCGTTGACCACACCCATGCTAATGTTTTCATCCTTGTTCAACCTAATGACCGCATAGCTGCTATTATCTACTTTTGTTTCGAGCATGATGTTTTGCTGGCTATCGCTACGGTTTAATTGGATGCCATTTAATGGAGTTTGGTCGGAGTAATTGTCGATAATTTTTAGTGTACCTTCTTCATCATTTATTTCGATTCTTCTACCGGAGCGTGTGCCAAATACTTTGACATTATTTCCTTCGTGTGAGACACCCGATGGGTTGGCGGTTGTATAAAACGAACCGATCATGATAGGTCGTTCTGCGTTGTTGTCCACAAAATCTATCATTACTTCTTCGTCTATTTCCGGTATAAAGCGCATTCCTCTGCCATTGCCTGCATAGGGTACCATCACACTAATCCATGGGGAAGTTTCATTTGCTTGCATCCAAGGGAAGCGAACTTTGATTCTGTCCAATCCATCGGCATCAACATTGTCAACCACAATTGCCGGCTGTGTTGAGCACATCGGGTATATCAATGGATTGGTGTAGGGAGGCACTTGCACATCGGCAGGTACCGCTATAAAATGATTTTGGTAATTGTTGGCATTAGAGGCATTGTGTGCAATTTGTGTTATGATATATTCACCTTCGCTATTACCTGCTATATCCACTATTCTGATTTTTTTGCCCAACTTCACGGCAGGGTTTCGTGTGGTTCCTTCCAGAAAAACGGTTGCTGCAGCCGCAGCTCGCTGCAACAAAGTATTAATATCTCGAAGTGTTTCAGCGGTAGGGGCAGTCGCGATTCTACGCCCTCTGCCGGCTTCGGCAAAATTGCTATCAGCAGCTGCAAGACTCGCTTCTGTCATACCTGAAGTAGTGCTATCGGAAGGTGTGTTTTCCAATATTTCACCACTGTATTGGTCATAGCCGATACCTGGTGTGGTGGCTTTTCGTATAGCCGCATTAATGTGCAAGTGTTGTACATCAATTCCATTTACCAGTTCTATGGCTTCACCCGTAGGGGCTTCCAACACGAGCGCCTCGCCATCATAATACAGCCACTCGCCATACCGCATCGCCATCATTTTGTAAAAATTAAATGTGGTGGTGTTGTATTGTACATGATAAAACAACTGACCGGTATTCGACGGCGATAAGCGAAGTGTGGTTTGCTGTGCCGTGTTGAGTGCATTGAAAATGTCGCTGATTGACTTGTGGTAAAAGGAATTACACTCTACCGTTTCATCCAATTTCGCAAATAGCCCTAAGCCCGATACTTGATATTGCGTAGAAAGGTCAGTTTCCGTCTGATTGAGGCAACTGATGTTTGTAATAAATCCTTTAAATGTAAACACATCACCGACGCTAATCATTACTTCTTTTCCAAGATGGGCTCTGTAAAAATCAACATGGGTAGAAAAACTTACCTCTCGTTGCTCGGTGTGCCATACAAATGAAAAGGAACAAGTATCGGCTAAGTTTTGCGCTATGTGAAGATTGGTAAAATAGACGAAAATCATTTCACCTGAATCTTCCACAGTAATAATCGTTTCATTTAAATCAAATGTTCCACTTTCTGGAGGCATAGTTTTTTGTTTTGTACAATGAACAAAGTAGCAGTATTAGATTACTGTTTGACAAAAATCATACAGACAATGCTTCAACAAGCTAACGGGTAAAGCCATTTACATTCTTCTATTTTAAAATAGAAAAACGAGAAAGCATTAACCTTCGTTATACCCATTCATTGGTGTGTGTGCCGTTGCCCATGCTGATTTCTTTTGCTGAAATTGAAAAGGAAACACTAAGCGGGTTAGAGCTGGTAGAAGTGAATACTTCATTGAAATTGATGAGGTATCCTTCCTTAAATTTTAATTCTTTAAGGGTGGCATCGCTATCTCTCTTAATGAAAACGATACTACCGTCTTTGCGTTCAAAATTGTTGCACATCCATTCAAACAAATCGGTTTCATTGGTACCTTCTACTTCTATGTTTATTTTCCCACCACGGGTAATGGAGGATGGGCGTCCGGTGGCATCTGTTTCTTGCATCAAGGCATAGCTGCAAGAGAGTATATTATATTCTTTACCGGCTACTTTTAATTTTGCTTTGAAACTCATGGTTGATTATTTTATTAGAATTAATAAATGAATTGTTACTAAAATTGCTGTTTGTTTTTGAGAAGCAATGACTCATTATTATTTGTTAATAATATATACTCAGCGATTGGTAATACAGGATCTGTAGTTCCAGCCAATATATATTATTAAACCCATTCGTTTGTGTGAGTCCCGTTTCCTAAATTAATTTCTTTTGCTGAAATAGTAAAGGAGACATTGAGTGGGTTGCTACTTGTAGAGGTAAACTCCTCCCTAAACGATACTAAATAACCTTCTTTGAATTTTAATTCCTTTAAGGTAGCATCGCTATCACGCTTGTTGTATATAATGCTACCATCCTTTCTTTCAAAATTGTTGCACATCCACTCAAACAAGTCAGTTTCTCCGGTACCCTCTATTTGAACGTGAATTTTTCCGCCACGCGTAATAGATGAGGGGCGTCCTGTTGGATCTGTTTCCTGCATAAGATCATAGCTGCAGGATAGAATATTGTATTCTTTTCCGGCTACTTTTAGTTTTGCTTTGAAGCTCATAGTATTAAATTTTTAGTGATTGTGAAAAAATATCTTTGGCAAATGTCATCTGTATTGATTGGTTAAAGATACGTAATAATGCCATTTCTAATAAGTAATAATACTTGTTTTTACAACTTTATTCATGATATTTTTATATTCATTTTTCAAGAAAGTGAGGATATGAAACCTGTTGAATTATTGTTCATTATTTTATAATTTAACAGCCTTGTTTGATAGATTTTACCAAATTAGTAGATAGTTTTTGCACATGCCTGCATTGTCTTCCAATGAAAAAAATAGGGCACTTCAATTGAAAGCAGAAGTGGTAGCAGCGGTGCTATTGGGTAGCCATGCTACCAATTCCGATAAATTGCGTTATGTAGCAAAGGGCTCATTTAAAAAGAATTTTCGAAATGACATAGACACAATAGCCATTGATGAAAACGGATTCATAGAACTATCGGTAAACAGAGATGGAATTTACGACCGGTTGCCAGAAGGTATCTTTCACCAAACGAGGATGCAAAAAAATAGTCATCTCAGCGAAATGGTGGCAGAGCACAAAAGGTATAAAGCAGAAGAAAAAAGCGCCCGTCTTTTTTTTCGCCCATTCGAGCAAGAGTTTTTTAGATATAGTGTATTAATAGAGCAAGAAGAGCACCAAAGATCGCTTCGGTTGTATGATGGCAATATGTTGCAACAACTTAAAGAATTTTGGTTGTTGAATGAAGCCTTGCCAACAGAGCCTTTAGCAAGATTAATACAAATGATGCCTTGGGCAGATGCTATTAGAGGAAATCTATTACTGACAACTAAAACGCTCGAGCTTATTTTGGGGACAACGGTACGTGGAGAAGAGCAAATTCGAGAAGCATCAATCACCACTGATGATGTTGCCGGATTAGGTGAGATGGTATTAGGCACTGATAGTACTATAGGCAATAAAGTATCATCTACCATGCTTTGTTGGGTATTTACATTATCGCAATTGTCTGCCAACACTGTTTTTGATTTTACTCCTCATCAACCGTTTGCTTTATTGTTACAGAAGTTTGTTGATATTTTTTTTCCTTTAGAAATAGATGTATTCTTTGATTACAAAACGTCTTCAGATGATACTGCTGCACTAAACCCCGTTTTAGGATATAACTTTACACTATAAAATATGGATACCTGCTGAGCTATGGCAATGAAATTTTTCTTAATGTACATAGGTGTTTTTTTTGCCGGTTCTGCTGCACTGCTGGCAATAGTTAAAACACTTGTTTTAAATTTTACCATAAAAAAGGTATGGGTTTATGGACTGCTGTTTTCTGTACTTACGGCTGCCGTTGCCTTTGGGATGTTATACCTATCTGACAATCCTTCGGTGGTATATTGGCTATTAGCCATTGTGTTTTTTGTAGCGGGTTGTGTCCATTATGGGTTTACTCACAAGAAGTATTTTCAACCCAAAAAATTCTCATCCAAAGCCAATGCCGGTGAGTTTCTATTTAGTGTCGCTGTTGCTTTTTTTATTCTCGTGCTATTCTCAGTGTGTGTGTATTTTATTTATCAATCGCCGTTCATGTTTTATCCGGTATTGATGAGTTTGTTACTGTTTTTCTTACCCTATTTGTATCAGAATATGTTTAGAACATTGGTGAATATACCTACAGCTCGTTTTGCCACCTGGGAGTATCCGGAGAAAATAATTGACCTGCCTGATGAAGTGTCGGACGAAAGATTGTTGGTTATAGGTTTTGAGATTGCGAAGAAGCCAACAGATCCCAAAACGTATTTCCGCGCAAAAGCACCGGAGAAAATGTTGTTGGGAGAGTTGTATTACCATTTTATCAATGACTATAATGATGTGCAAAGCGAAACTCCCATTCAATATCAAGACGAAGACCGACAAATGACGGAGTGGTGGTTTAGAGTCAAGCCCAAGTGGTACCAATTTACTCGAATACTGGACCCGTACAAGACTATAAGCGATAATAGTATTAAAGAAAACACGGTCATTATTTGCGAGAGGGTAGATTGATGGCTTATTAAATAGAATTGTATGAAAGATCAAATAAAATTCTATCCCATAAATTGGATGGATGGAATGAAAATCAACAAGCAGCATTTCATTGCGCAGAATCATGCTTGGGGAAATCAATTACATGATATGGCGGCTCTTTCCTTGTCGCCCATTCGGTTTGGTATCTTGCCTGCTTCAGCCGCCGGTGAAGACAATTATTCCATGAGCATCTCCATTGATAACCAAGGTACGTTGCGAGCGTCGGTTCGTGCTTGCCAAGCGGTTACTTCGGGCGGTGTCCGCATTCAATTACCTATTCCGATAGAAACCAGTACGGATGGTGTACCTGCTACTTCTTTCGATTTTAAAGCTACAGCCGGAGAATCCACCTATTGGATGGTACTTACGGTTAATCCATTTGACTGCATACCGGGCGGTAGCCCCGATGTTTCTGAAGACCCTCCTCGCTATCCCTTTGCCTTCCCAAAATATCAATTGCAAATAGTGAGCGCTAGTCAATATGCACAATATGCCCACCATCCTTATGCATTGACGGTTGGAAAAGTACGCGCCAATGGAAATGACATTCATGTAGATGAAGAATATATCCCTCCTACCTTTTGCATCAGTGCGCATCCCGATTTGCTGGCACTACATGGCGAGTTAGACCAATACTATAGTGCATTAGAGCAACGATGCACACAGATAGTGCAAAAGATTTTGAAGAAAAGCCAACAAAACGAGTTGTCCGAATTGGTAATGTTTTTGTGTGATCGCATGATGCTGTATATCGCACAAGTGATTACCGAATTTCGATGGGTAACGGTACATGATTCTCCCGCAAAATTATTTGCTTCTATTGCCGGCTTATCGCGCGTGATGAAGAATACCATTGATTTAAGAATTGGGTCGGGTAAAGAAGAGTTGATGAATTATTTGAGTGAATGGTGCGAACTAAACCAAGGAGAATTAGATAGTTTGTTTACCCTTGTTGCCAATATGCGATATGACAACAATGATATCAACAACAATATCGCTGATACTATCCAGTTTGTAAAAGTCATCAGTAAGCTATTCAATACCCTTGCCGGGCTTGAGTTTATCGGTAAGCGAAAAGACAGTGGTATTTTTGTAAAAGAAGAAACACGATACACCGAAAACACCCCAACATCTACAGAACCACAGAAACCTAAAAGACGATTTTTTGGTAGTTGATTTTGATTAAATATTATTATTACAACAACGTATGAAACCTCAAAATACTCAAGAAAGAAAACAGGCCTATTGGATATTCCTTGGATTTTACTCTCTCACTACCGCCTTGCTATTAGCCGCAGTTTTCTTTGGAATGCGTGTTCCTTATGCGCAAAACAATCGCTTGCAAACACAAGTAACCGCTTACGAGCAACAACGTGATTTTGCCGAGCTTTTTAGCACCAAAACCAATGAGGTGAAAAGCATGTTGGACACCATTAATAAAGCCGGTGTGCAGGCAGAGTTGTTGGACGGAAAAATAAGTGACAACTTGAAAGCACTCAATAATATGATTAGCGACACCATTGCTACTAAAAAACTTTATCAAGATATGGTGCAAGGCTTAGCAGATTTACAGACTGCCAAAAAACAACTACGTGATGCCAGTGGTAAAGATGCCAATCTCAGCGAGTATATGAAGCAAATTGAATCTTTGAAAAGTGATTTGATGCAAGCACGTTCGGAAGCTAATACTTTGAGGCTACAACTGATGTCAACACAACGATAACAATGTATTGAAAATACAGTAACACAATTGTTGAATGTATTTTATTTACTGAAAAATAGAAGTGATAGCCATACGGAACAACCACCATTATGAAGAACAACGGCAAAAATATTTTTACCAAAACCCAAGCAAACATTGATACACGTGTGTGGCTCTTGTTGGTCATTATGGGGGTGCTATCCACTGCCGTATTAGCCTACAAATTGATAAACAATGTTCATTGTATTCCCTTTGATATTATTGGCAAAGGATATACCGCCGGTAAGGCGCAATCTTATTATTTAGGTAATACCATTCAGTTCTATACTTCTGCAGCAGGCAATAACGATGTCGTTTGGGATTTTGGCGATAACGGAAAAGCAAAAGGAGATACGGTTTCACACGCATTTTTGCATGAAGGCAACTTCACCGTTGTAGCAATAGTAAATGGAAAATGCGATGCCACTTATAAACTGACTATTGTGCGATTGGAGCCTGTGAAAACTACTGCCAACGTTTCTATGGAAAATCCCATCAGTGGGGCAGAGGTACTTTATACCAATGAACCGGCAGCCTTTAGCTGTGTGCTTGCAGCAGATACTTACGAATGGAGTGTATTGAACTCTCCGGAGTTTCCCACACAAACTACTCCTACCGCATCATTCCTTTTCCCGATTGCTGGTACTCGAATTATAGAATTGAAACTGGATGGCGACCCCAATAAAGTATTTCGAAAAAATGTTCAGGTGCTCATGAAGCAAAGCGCTACAGAACCTACCATGCCCACTCCTAGCGAAATGCCTACCGTTCCTGTATTACCACCGCCCACACCATTGGATAAAAGTATAGATGAGAAAGAGCCCACAAAACCTAAAGTGATGATTATTCCAAATGAAGAATTTGTCAACTTATTTAACCAAGTGACTACAGGTGATAAAGATTTACAATCCATCACTCAATATTTATGCCTTGCAGAGAAAACAAAAGTATTGCTCAACGGTACAGAATGGGATACGGTAAATGGATTTGTACAAAAGATTTATAAGAAGAAACGATACGATATTAAATCGGTAGAAACGGTAAGAGATGATAATAACTGCGTGACCATTTTGAAAATAAAGTATAAGAAAAGACTGCTGTAACAGCTATGCCTGATTTTTTAAAACTGCCGCTCAATTTCAATAAGTTCTTTCAACAAGAACGGTTGAGTACTTGCGATATCAAAAACTCTATTGCCCGCAACCTACACTTGTTGATTACTACCCATACCGGTGAGAACAAACAAAACTTGCAATACGGTTCTCTGTTTTGGGACAATGATTATGACATACACTTGAGTAATGACCGAAGGAAAGAGATAATCATCCAAGTGCTCAACAACCAAATTGAGCAATTTGAAAAAAGATTGACTAATGTATTGGTAGAAGTAAACGTAAAACAATCAGAGTATGCTACACAAACCAATAGGCAGCTCAGAAGGAAAATAGAAATCATTATCTCAGGGCTAATAGCTCGAAGTAAAGAGCCTTTCCGCTTTCAAACAGGTTTTTTTATTGGTCCACTTTCCTTTGATTAATGTCCTTTCAATTTTGTAAAAGAAATAAACCAATCGGCAATGGATATACTGAAAAAAGAACGGATTAGAGATCGAATGCTCAAAACAGCATCGAAAGTATGGGGCATTCCGGAAAATGAAATTGAAGCAAACTATGACCCACTGGTATTGCTGATACTCGAAGCATGTGCTGCCGAATTAGAGAAGGTGCATTATGATATACAGGCATCACAAAACCGATTGTTAGATCATCTGGCAGAGTTAATGTTGCCCGATACTACATTTGGAGCACAGCCACCCTCTTGCATTATGCAAGCAGTTCCTGTGTCTGAGAGGACGACAGTGACGGACACAACTAAATTTTACTGTACGCAAAAGACCGGCAATCAAACCAGAAGTATATCAACTGATGTTTACTTTACACCCGTAGGTAATTTTCCCATTTTGCCGGTTCGGTTAAAGAATGTATTAATTGGCAATACCGTATTTACGATTAAAGAAAATGGAACCAAAGAAATTTTGTTGGAAAGCAACACAGACGATTCGTTGCCGGTTTCATCCATAGAGTTGGCATTTTTAGCGAGTCCATCCCTTCAAAACTTAGAAGGGTTAAGCCTATACTTTGACCTCCGTTCTCATACCGAAGCTTCCTCTTTTTATAAACATTTGAGCAGTTGCAAATGCACTATCAACCATGTACCCTTATCAATAAAACCAGGTTATGCACTATCGGAACAATTTGACCTCAGCCCGGCAGCCATGTTGGAAGAATCCGGCAACTATACTGCTAAATTGAATCGACATATTGCAGGTGCTTACCAGCCACAGTTTCTGCATCTATCCGACACTCAGCCGATAAGCACTTGGCAAAGCAATACGCCGCCTGAAAGCTGGGCCAACGTATTGCCCAAAGAAATAGCGCAGAAGGCATTTGCAAGCCCTATGATTTACCTCCGCCTTACTTTGAGTAAATCTTTTCCTAGGCATGTATTGGAAAGTTTGTTGATTGCCGCAAATGTATTTCCGATAGTTAGTAGAAAGTTTAACACCCAAAATTATCGTACCAGTCCATGGATAAACATTGTTCCTCTACAAATAGATGGAGCATTTTTAGACCTGCATGACATACAATCCTCAACAGGAAAGTATAATTATAAAGTAAGCCCATTCAAACAAGACTTGGCAGAAGGAGAAGCCACAGTGCGCAATACCGGAGTCGCAAAGCCCAATTCAAGAGAAGTGCGTGATATGGTCAATGTGTTGATGCAAGCCATTCGAGATGAGAGTGCCTATTTTAGCGACATCAGTAATGATACATTGATGAGCCGGCTCCGCGAAGTAAACCAGGTATTAATACGGTTGCAAGACCAGCTGCGCCAAGCCAAAGATTTGCGCGAGCAATACAGCTATGTCATGCTGCGACCCAAGAATACAGGCGAAACGTTGAGCATACAATATTGGACAACGAACGTAAAAAACGCCCGACAAATAAAAGCATTTACACAGTTAAACAGCTTTGAACACACCTTGGTAGATCCACGCACATCATACACGCTTACGCCATTGGTGGGTGGTAGAGAGACGGTATCAGAAGAAGATAAGAAGAACGCCTTGCGCCGTCATATATCATCACATGGAAAAATCGTCAGCATTGAAGACATCAAGCTGCTGGCCATACAGCTTTACGGTGAATATTTAAAAAACGTTACCGTAAATAAAACCATCCAACAAGGAGCGGGTGCACAGAAGGGTTTTGCGAGGGTGATTGCGGTAACCATTATTCCTACTGAGGATGCCAAAAACTATCATAAAGACGAATTGCTTTATATTACCCAAGAGATGAATTACCTACTTTCAGAAAACGCAACACCGGTTTTCACATATCAAGTTGCGCTATCACTATAGTTTTCTGACAATAAGAAAAGTTTTTTTGGATGCAAAAATGTGCTTCTGACACCCCACAGATTACGGCTTCGTTTCAATTGATATTATCCTTTTTATTTATTGGAAGCATTTTACTAAATGTGAAAATTTATAAATAGCAGTTAAAACAGCGTTAAACCATCATCAACAAATTTTGAAGGGAAACACTACACTCTATTTTTGTACCTTCGCACACCTTTCTGAAATTACGCACATTAACTATGAGTGATTTATCGGCCCTTGACCGAACCAAACTCCCCCAACACATAGCCATCATTATGGATGGTAATGGACGTTGGGCAAAAGAACGCAATCAAGATCGTCTCTATGGGCATTATGAAGGGGTCGTAAGTGTGAGAGATATTGTGAACGCTTGTGGAGAGATAGGCATACAATATTTAACCCTCTATGCCTTCTCTACCGAAAACTGGAATCGTCCGAAAGCAGAAGTAGATGCGTTGATGGAGTTGTTGGTAAACACCCTTCGGAAAGAAGTGGATGAGTTACATAAGAACAACGTAAGATTACACGTTATTGGAGCGATGGCTACCATGCCCCCGATATGCCAAAAAGAACTGCAAGAGGCAATGGATATCACTGCTGGCAACACCGGAGTACAATTAATCTTGGCATTGAGCTATAGCTCTCGTTGGGAAATAATAGAAGCTACCAAAAAGTTTTCACAAGATGTAGTGGATGGCAAACACAAAATTGAAGATTTGAATGACGCCCTTTTCACTACCTATTTAGAAACAAAGAACTTTCCAGATCCGGAGCTGATGATCAGAACCAGCGGCGAGTACCGAATTAGCAATTATCTTCTATATCAATTGGCATATTCCGAACTATACTTTACAGAGGTGCATTGGCCCGATTTCAGAAAACCTCATTTAATAGAAGCCATCATTAACTATCAACAACGCGAACGTCGCTTTGGAAAAACAAGCGATCAAATACAAACGAACCAGTAGCAGCATGCATCATAATACAACTCGGTACTTTTTAACCATAATTTTTTTGCTCGCTGGTATGACGGCGCAGGCACAAATAGCCATGCCCACACAGGGGAAATCATCTACAGGCATGGGCAGACAGCCTTCACTTTCACGCCCTAACGAATACGAAATAGGCGGTATCACCATCTCCGGCAATAAGTATTTAGATGAAGACTTATTATTAGCCGTTACCGGTTTGAGAGTAGGTGAGAAGCTCATATTTCCCAATAACGACAATATAGCAAAAGCCATCAAAAACCTTTGGAAGCAAGATTTGTTTTCGGATGTTAGTATTGATGTAACCAAGGTGATTGGCGACAAAGTTTTTTTGAACATTGCCATACAAGAGCGTCCACGGTTGAGCAAAAAGAATTTTAGAGGTATTAAAAAGAGTGAAGCACAAGAACTGAATGACAAAATAAACCTGGTGAAAAACCGCGTTGTTACGGATGCTACCAAGCAAGATGCCATCAACCGCATTAAGAAATACTATAAAGACAAAGGATACGGTAATGTTTCTGTGCGTGTAGAAGAGCGCTTTGATACAGTGAAAGCCAATTCTGTTATGCTCACTTTTGATATTGACAAAGGCATTAAAACCAGAATCAATCAAATAAATATCTCCGGCAACGAAGTAGCTACCGACATGCGCCTGAAACGTACATTACGTTCTACGAAAGAAATGGCACGCCTTAGTCTGTATCGTGCAGATGATGTACACGTATATCCCAAAGATTATGATCCCAAAAGAGATGGCTTTGGGCTGGATTTATTGCATCCCACAAGAGCGTTAGAAGCTTTAGACCCTTACTTCCGTCCGCTCAGTATTATGTCTTCATCCAAGTTTAATGAGCAAAAATTTTCGGATGATAAACAGTCGATGATCGGGTACTACAACTCTTTGGGCTATCGAGATGCTGCGGTACTAGCAGATACGGTATATACGGTTAAGAATGGTAATTTGAACATTGATATGAAAGTAGGCGAGGGACATCGCTACTACTTTGGCGATATCACTTGGCGTGGTAATACTAAATACTCTGATGAAGTATTAAACAGAGTGCTAGGTATTACCAAAGGAGATGTTTATAATGCTGAACTACTCAACAAAAGACTCGGTATTCAAATATCCGGAGATGGCAGCGAAGATGTCAGCAGTTTGTATATGGATGATGGTTATCTTTTCTTCCGTATTGAACCGCGTGAGGTTTCCATCATCGGAGATACCATCAATTTTGAAATGGTCATTTCTGAAGGTGCACAAGCCACCAATGCCAAAATCATTATTGCCGGCAACGACCGAACCAACGAACATGTTATCCGCAGAGAGCTACGCACCTTGCCGGGCAACAAATTCAGCCGTTCCGATTTAATACGTTCTCAAAGAGAAATTGCCAACTTAGGATTTTTTGACCCGGAAAAAACGGGCATCAATCCTACTCCACACCCCGAAAATGGAACGGTAGATATAGAATATACCGTTTCCGAAAAATCAAGTGACCAATTACAGCTCTCTGCCGGTTTTGGTGGTGGCGTGCGCTTCTATGGCAATATCGGTATCATGTTTAACAACTTCTCACTGAGAAATATTTTTAAACCTAAGCTATGGGATCCATTACCCATTGGTGACGGACAAAAGCTGTCTATCAACTTTCAATCCAATGCTTATTCCTATAGCGCCTTCAACTTTGCCTTTACCGAACCTTGGTTGGGAGGACGTAAGCCCAATGCCTTCACCGTAAATTTCATTTATAGTAAATACGGACAACCTGTTAGTGGCATTCCTCAATACTTGAAAGTTGTAGGGGGTGGTACTTCGTTGAGCAAAAGGGTACAGTTCCCCGACGACAACTTTGTATTGACCTATGGTATCAACTACAACTATTATGAGGTGAAAAATTACCCATACCTAATAGATGGGTATAGCAATGGTACTAGCAATAATGTTTTCTTCAAAACTGTACTGGCACGCTATTCTATCAACCAACCGCTGTATCCGACTTCCGGTTCAAACATCAGTTTTGTATTTCAGTTTACACCACCTTGGAGTGCATTGAGTGGTAAGGATTTTAGCAACGCAACACTATCCGAAAAGTATAAATTGATTGAATACCATAAGTACCGTTTTACAGCAGAATGGTATCAAAAAATTGTTGGCAACTTAGTATTTAAGTTTGCTACCAAATACGGTTTCTTAGGTTATTATAATCCTGATATTGGGTTTTCACCATTTGAACGTTTCCAACTTGGGGGCGATGGATTGTCACAAAATTCTTTCTTCTTGGGTAGAGACATCATTGCCCAACGTGGATATGAAGTATATCCCAACGAGAATGCTACCATCTTTAATAAATACACCGCAGAAGTACGTTATCCCTTCTCTATGAGTCCTACCTCTACCATTTATGGATTGGCCTTTTATGAATGTGCCAATTCATGGTCTAGTTTCAAAGAATACAATCCCTTTAAACTCAATCGTGGGGCAGGTTTAGGTATCCGTTTGATATTGCCGATGTTTGGTTTGATGGGATTAGATTATGGCATAGGTTTTGACCGTTACAACCCAGCCACCGGAAATACTTCCTTAAAAGATATTGGTAAGTTTACCTTTATGCTTGGCTTCGAACCAGATTAATAGTTATTAACCCAAAACCAACAACAAATGAAAAAGTATAGCTTCCTTTTATGCCTGCTCTTGGTTACTGCGATGGGCTTTTCGGCATCCGCTCAAAAGTATTGTATCATCGACTCTAAGTATATCCTCGAGAAACTGAATGATTATAAAAATGCACAAGCCTCATTAGATAACCTTTCAAAACTTTGGCAAGCGGATATAGATAATAAGATGCAAGAAGTAGATCGGCTTTACAAATCCTATCAAGCCGAGCGTCCCATGCTTTCAGATGAGATGAGAAAGAAAAGAGAGGATGAGATTATGGAAAAAGAAAAAGCCGCAAAAGACATTCAAAAGGCTCGGTTTGGTTATGAAGGAGACCTTTTTAAAAAGCGACAAGAATTAGTAAAGCCCGTGCAAGACAAAGTGTATAATGCGGTTCAGAAATACGCACAAAGCCACGGATACGAAGTGGTATTAGACAAAGCCGGAGGCATCACACTCTTTTATGCCGACCCCAAATTGGATAAAAGCGATGATGTGTTAAAGTTGCTAGGCTCAAAATAATATTATTGGAATAAAAGACTTTTGGTACTTACTTTGCACCTCAATAAAAAAAACAAAACACAATTTACTGAAATGAAGAAAATCACGCTGGCTTTAGTGATAGCCATTGTTTGTAGCACCTTATCTGTATCAGCACAAAAATTTGGGTATATCAATTCACAAGAATTGTTGGCATCTATGCCGGAAGCTAAAAAAGCAGACTCTGCCTTGCAACAATTTGCTAAAAGCTATCAAGAACAGATTGAATCTATGGTGAAGGAATTTCAAAAGAAAGGACAAGAATTTCAAGCACAAGAAAAGACCATGACGGAAGCGGTGAAAGAAGTGAAAATGAGAGACCTGCAAAAACTGGAAGAAAACATTCAACAAACACAGCAAAGCGCTCAAGATAAAGTAGGGCAGAAAAAAGAAACCTTGTTTACTCCTATTTTAGAAAAAGCTGATAAAGCCATTAAAGATGTTGCGAAAGCCAACAACTACGATTATGTATTTGACTCTAGCGCAGGAGCCTTGCTTTATGCAAAAGATTCAGACAATATCTTACCACTTGTAAAAGCTAAATTAGGTATCAAATAATTCGTTGGTATCAACCTTATACATCGACTGTCTTACACCAAGGCAGTCGATTTTTTATTTCGAGTATAATATTAAACAAGGTATCGCATTCATGCAAAGATTGTAAATGCTGAGAATGTCGAGTTTGCCATTATATTGGGTGTCGCTATAATAAAATACCTCCACCACAAGAGCCCGTTTTTGTTTGATGTACACCAAGTCAATTCTTGTTCTTACGTTTATTTTTTATCAATGTCGTTAGAATGCTTGCTAATACAAATGGAAAGGTGAGAGGAGGCAGTATTGTAAATCGCATCAGCCATTCGATGCCTATGCATAATATCACAGATAGAAATACCCAAAGAAACCATTTATTGGAAGTGTCGGTAAAGGCGATGGCGCATAGCACTGCATTGTAACTGAGCAGCCCCATGTTTAACGATGACAAGCTCGCTCCCAATAATCCGTAAGATACCCATCCGGAGAAGATAGCAGCCATAACGCCCATCAATGCTGCCCAAGGAGAAGCCACCATCACACCTAGTAGAAAAAATACACCGGGTATCAGCTTGTCTTGAAAGATGACTTGTCCATAACCACGAAGTGGGAAAGCAATATCTATTTCTTGGGCTATAGGCATTGCTTCCGATACCTTTAATGTAAGCAGTTTTACAGCCGGAAATAAGTAGATGCAGCCCCAAGCAACCCATACAAAGGGTAGGGTGAATACCGGAATGTGAAGCCGAATAAATATGTGTTGAAGAATAGTTGCAACAGCGGCAGCCATTACAAGAACCACCCAAAGAACCGCACCGGGCTTGAAGAAAAGTACTAAAGATACTCCCACAAGTGCCGCACTAAAACCAAACATTCCTTCTTGAAAAGCGTTTTTATCAAATCCTATCAAGTGTGCTGTTGTATAAGCCGTCAAGGTAGCTACCACCATAGCCACTCCCATTGGCAAAGAACCTATTGACACTGCTAATAAAAACAAACATCCGGTAATCGCATTTCCTTGCAACATTATTTGACCCATGCTTCTCAATAGCAACTTGGTTACATTAAGCAATGCAGTGTATTTTTCTTGAAGATTATGGTTGGGAATTAAAGCCATTGCATGAAGATATTTCCGAAGAGTATGCATTTATGGGTAGGGCACAGCTTGAGTATCGCTCCTTATCAAAATGCTTTTGTCTTTATTGAGCCATCCAATATTTGCGCAGCAGCCATTCCACAGTAGCTATTAGCAATACAATAGCAAAGTACCATTTCCAATCTATTAAAGGAATTGTTTTTTCAGTTTGTTTGAGGATGGGGGCAATGCGGGTATTTTGTCGAATGCTATCATAAAGGCTTTCCACTGAAGCAGCCATGACTACACTACCCGAATGTTGATGCGACAAATTATATAACAGGGAAAAATCGGCGCCGGTTTCCAAGCTTTCTATCGGTAGGTTTTGTACCACAAAACGGGCATTGTCGGTGTAGGTTTTGCCATTATAGTTTACGGTTGCAGTTGCTTGATAGTTGCCGGATGTTCTGGTTCCAATATTCAGTTGGTATGCGTTTCCTTGTTTGTTAAAGGTGAATGTTTCTTTTTTTCCATTACTATCGGTGAGGGTTAATTGTGCTGCAGCGGTATTGACTTGCTCGTTGCCGGCGTTCAGTAAAAATGCATCAAAAGCAATTGGCTCACGGTCGTTCCAAATATATTTTGAAAGCTGCAATCGAAAGGGCTTCTCGGAAGTATTGGCGGTAAGAAAAGAAAGGGTTTGACGTATTACTTCATCGGTTACCTGATGGGAGTTAAAGTATCGGTATTCATACATCCTCCATCGCCACAATCCTTCGCCGGCCAATAAGGCTGTCGGTTTTTCAGATGCTTGTAGTAGCCACAGCGGTTGCCCATTTTGCTTTGATGTAAATAAGCTTATGCTATTAACTCCTGCTTTGATAGTACCGGCCGGGCAAGCTAAGGGAGGCATTTTATCCATCGCTGCAGCAGTATTGGCAGGCATAGTAAAGCTGTTAAAACTTTCGTTCCATTGGGCAGTGTGGTTTTGAAGGTTCATGGTGTTTACGTTCAACGCTGCAATGGATAAGGCTTTCAATGTTTCTAATTGAGTACCTTGTCCGATGATCAACCATACCGGCTTTTGCCAAGCGGCAGCCGGAATGGGCAGCGTTGGTTTGGGCAAGGAATGAAGGATGATGGCTTGGTAAGAACCCAAGTCGGTAGGGATATTGGTTGCATCACGAACCGTCAGTATGAATTGTAGTTGTCCCTTCATGGCGGCTTGTATAGCATGTATATCGGGATGTGGAGCTGCAGCTATCAATAAAACGTTTTTCTTCTCATTCACCACTTCTACAAACACATCTTTTCTATTGTTGCCGGTATTTTTTTCACCTGTTGCAGCCGGCACTTCTATGATATAATGTTGCAAACCCGGTTGTGATGCTGTTACGGTAAAAGATATGCCTTTATCAAATTGGGAGGATGCAATGGAGAGAGGAATGGATTGAAGCAAATTGCCACTGCCGGTTTTTAAATGAACAGCTTGTTGATAGCCCTCACACTCCATAGCAAGGATATCGACTTTTATTTCAAATTGGTTATTCAGCACTGCAGTTTTGTTGGCATATACCTTTCCTATCTTGATGTCTTTTTGAATACTGGTATCGCCAATCGCTACTGTGTATATACTACCATCGAATGATAAATCTTGAAACAAGGGTGAGGCTCCTTCGTTGAAACGCCCGTCGGTAGCTAGTATTACGGCACCCAAGTTTTGCTCTCCATAATAGTCTATAGCTTCTGAAAGAGCATGACTGATATTCGTTGCCGGTTGTTGATATCGAAAGAGGGTATCTTTTTGTACCTCACTACCAAAGCCCCATTTCACCACCCGATATTTTGGGGATAGCTGTTGAAACAGTGCTTGGGTATTGTTTTTATAAGTAGTGCTATCGCCGGATAATGCGGAAGCAATAGATTGGGAATTGTCTTGAAGGAAAACAATAGTGGGTTGCTGCTCCAGTGTTTCTTCGGTATGGAAGAGCGGTGTTACTAACAATAGCAATGTTAGAAATACAACTAAGCTGCGCAAAAAGGATGTAAGCAAAGGGTAGGGAACTCCTCTTTTTTTATCGGCTTTATAAACCCAATAGCCAATAGCTGCTGAAACGAATACGGCAATTAGTCCAAAAACAATCTCCATGCTTTAGCGAAAATAGGGTATTATTGATATGCCCTTCAATAAAAAAACGAAATAAACGATTGAGTGAAAAATCGAAAAATAGAAACGTAACTGAATGTGAAAACTCCTCATACACCTGCCCGCTAACTCATCGTCTATGACGGACGATGAAACTGAACTAGCTTGTCAATAGGGCTTTTGATGATATTGCCCAATTCCAATTCATATTGTTCGCATAGGAGATGAAGGGTAGTTCTAAATTCATTTGCGATGGAGCCTGCAAAATGGATGGGGCTTTTCCAACTTTGTCGATACTTTAATACCTGTGCATGAAAGAAATCGTTCAAGCAATCTTCAATAATATTCTCCACCATGAAGTGTCCTCTGTTTTCGCGTAGCAGTAATACAAAACTTGCCAGGTATCGATTAGGAAAGGGTTCACTATATAGCTTCTTAATAATAGCATTAAAGTCATTGCCAAATAGTGCCTCAAAAGACATGGTCAGCTCAGCATCAAAAGTGCGATAGGCATAGTATTGTAATATTTTTTTGCCTAAGTGGTTGCCGCTTCCTTCGTCGCCAGCCAGGTACCCCAAAGAACGTTGTTGCTCCTTTATCTTATTGCCATCATAATAACAAGAGTTGCTGCCGGTGCCCAAGATGCATACAACTCCTTTTTCGTTTTGACAAGCGGCACGCGCAGCTGCCAGCATATCATGATTGACTTCTACTTTATTGGTGTTGAAAAATGAAGAAAGTACCTTTGCTATCTTTTTTTGTTGTTCGGCAGTACTGGCGCCGGTTCCATAAAAATACACTTGATCCGCACGGTGTTTCTTGTCAGACCACGCCATTTCTTTTTCCAATACGTCCCGTATCATCTCAGAAGATTGTAAATAGGGATTGATACCCGAAGTGCTGAACGATTGGGTACTTCCTTTATTATCCAACAGCCTCCAATCTGTTTTGGTAGCGCCACTTTCGGCAATAAGTATGGTTGACATGGAGCTTGAAAATTGTGCATTAAGATACAACCTACTCGCCATAATCAAGCTATAGTTGATGGTTTCTTTTTTATTTGTGTATTAGCAATTATTATTTGCAGAAAATATTTGCAGATGAGCTTCTACAATTGATAAGTATTGATACTACCTTTGTCTCACTTTTTTATTTTCAATGGACGAGCGAAAGCCTTCAAGATTGAAGGTGTGGACACCCCTTCTTTTTTCTTTCATAATGATTTTCGGCATGGTGCTGGGTTTTCAGTTAAGAGATTCCCTGCGCTACAAAAGAGATATCTCCACCATTATTGAGCGAAACGACCGATTGGAACAGATTATCGATTTGGTGAAAGAAAAGTATGTGGACTCGGTTAATACCAATGCTTTGTATAACGATGCCGTCAATGGTATTATCAGCCATTTAGACCCTCATACCGTTTATAT
Source organism: Bacteroidota bacterium (assembly GCA_029573235.1). Taxonomy (GTDB): domain Bacteria; phylum Bacteroidota; class Bacteroidia; order Chitinophagales; family Chitinophagaceae; genus JAFIGV01. The sequence continues at coordinate 12,535 of JAKQGX010000006.1, read as the reverse complement.
TACACCCGATGAATTGGCAGCTGTCAACGAAGATTTAGAAGGTAGCTTTTTTGGAATCGGTGTGGAGTTTGCCATCATCAAAGACACTATACAAATCATGTCGGTTATTTCAGAAGGGCCGGCAGCGAAGGTGAATGTAGAAATAGGCGAGCAAATAATAAAAGTGGGCGATAGTTTGGTAGCCGGTACTCATATTACCTCTGAGCGCATTATTCGAATGTTGCGAGGAAAAGAAAATTCTAAAGTGCCGGTAACCTTGCATGCGCCGTTATCCAATCGTACTCGAAATGTAATTATTCAACGAGGCGCTATTCCTCTTTATAGTTTAGATGCTTCCTTCATGCTCCATCCATCGGTGGGTTATATTCGTATCAATCGGTTTAGTGCTACTACATACGAGGAGTTTAGCAAGGCAATGCAACAACTTATGAGTCAAGGGATGCAACATCTCATCCTCGACCTACGCCAAAATCCGGGTGGTTATTTAGAAGCCGCAACGTCGATAGTCAGCGATTTTTTAGACAGCAACAAACTCATTGTTTATACTGAAGGAAGAAATTCTAAACGTGCAGAATACAATGCCGGTGATGCACCCTTATTTAAGAAAGGCAGACTGGCGGTATTAATAGATGAATCTTCTGCTTCTGCCAGCGAAATAGTTGCCGGCGCTATTCAGGATTGGGATCGAGGCATTATTGTAGGAAGACGCAGTTTCGGCAAAGGGTTGGTGCAAAGTCAATATGAATTGGGAGATGGCTCTGCTATTCGATTGACTACAGCAAAGTATTATACACCCTCTGGAAGATGCATACAACGTTCTTATGCAAAAGGTAGAGAGGCGTATGTAAAAGACTTCAATCAGCGCTATCATAGCGGTGAACTGACTACGGCAGATAGCAACCAGTTGATTGCTTCGGATACGGTAAAATATTACACTTCTAACAAGCGCGTGGTATATAGTGGTGGCGGTATTGCCCCTGATATTTCCGTGCCATACGATACCAACCGGTTCAATGGTGCATCGCTCACGTTTGTATATAGCGAAGAGTTGCGTAATGCAATCATGAATTACTACATCAGTCATCAGGTTGCCTTAAAGAAGTTTGCTAATGTAGATGCCTATTTGAAACAAATAGACATCACGGCACTGATGCAACAGGTGCTATCTTCATTGCCAGAGTCTCATAAAAAAACAGCTGAAAGATTGCTGTCCAAGAAGGAAACAAAGGACTTTGTAGCATTGCAAATGAAAGCACAACTGGCAAGAATACTATTCAAAAACACCGGTTACTATTCGGTACTTTCATCAGATGATCATGCTATCAAGAAAGCTTTAGAAGCCATTTCCGGATCGCAATACCTATCCATTATACGCCGGTAAATGTTTCATCCAAGTAATGGCATGTGCCTCATGCGCATCGGCACAGTATGTCTCATGCCCATTGGTAATAACCCAGTATCTGCTTTGTAAAACACGTTGGTAATTCAACAACTGAAACAAGGTTTCTTGTGTGAGGTGCACCTTGGGTTCTTTACATTCTACGAGCATCCAGGGTTCGAGAGATGGGCTGTAAACCACCATATCAAACCGCTTGGGGCTTTTCCCTAGTTGTATTTTTTTTTCAACGGCTATTAACGATGGAGGGTATTGAAGCGTATGTATCAAATAATATAGGAAGCATTGCCGTACATGCTCTTCAGGTGTGAGCAATACCCATTTTTTTCGAATGACATCAAAGACATAGGTGCTGCCATTATCCTGTTTTGTTTTTAGGATTGCGTTAGAATAATCAATCGTAATCATGCGTGGTAAAAATAGGTTAGAATGAGAAAATTTACAGCGATATTAAATGTTGTCGAAAAAGGTTTTGATATGTAAAATAAGGAGTGGATAGTATTGCATAGAAAAAGAAATATCTACGGTATACCATCAAAATAGTTAACAGATAATCCCCTCAATTTCCCCCTCTCAACGTTTCTTATTGGAATAATTATATTAGCGGAGAAAAATAGAATGCTTTTTGCAATTGTAGATATCGAAACAACAGGTGGCAATGCCAGCTCCGGTGCTATTACCGAAATTGCCATTGCCATTCACGATGGGCGGCAAGTGCTGGATTTTTATGAAACATTAATCAACCCTTGCTGTCCGATTCCATATTTTATCCAACAGTTTACCGGCATTACCAACGAAATGGTGGCTCACGCGCCAACCTTTGATGCCGTGGCAGAAACGATATTTGGTTATTTGAGCGAGAAGATCTTCGTTGCGCACAATGTAAGCTTTGATTATTCCTTTGTGAGCAATCAATTGCTACATTCCGGATATCAATTGCAAGTGCCCAAACTCTGTACCGTCCGACTATCACGAAAAATCATTCCTGGCATGAGTAGTTATAGCCTCGGAAAACTTTGTCGTCAGTTGCAAATAGGTCTCGAAAACAGACACCGCGCCGGCGGAGATGTGATGGCTACTGCTGAATTGTTTTCCATGCTTACGCAAAAAGACACCCAGGGTGATATTGCCAAAATGTTGAAGGCAAGCAGCCCAAAGAAAAGGAATATTTTTACTAAATAAGGCACAACCTCCATTGTCACAAACCACCATACCATCCCATTTACTATTCTTTATTCATGCTGCAGAAAGGCTCTGGTTGCGGCTACAATCTCTGATGCACCATTCTCATACATCATCGTCAGGTGGTTGCCATCTATCGCTTGGTATCGGCAGTTTTTCATCATTGCCACCGTTTCTTGCGCTTTGAAATCGGGTAGTATGGGCTGGTCAAGCGTATAGGCTTCAATAGCATTGAACAAAATAGCAGGTTGTTCGATGGTGGGTATAACCACTTCCCAAGCTTCGTTGGAAACCCCCATAGCACATTGAGTGATATGGGCAATATTGGGAATCGGCGTTACCTCGCCATCTTCAAGTGTTTTCACATCTGCTTTGTAATAGCTAAGCATATCATCCGACCAGAAAGTCATGTAGGGTGCTGCTTTTACGGCATCGAGATAGGTTTCCCAGTTGGGGTAATTTTTGTCTAAACGACTAAATGCCGGTGCCAACATTTCTATTACATCCGGGTGCATTTCTGCGGCAGCATCTAAGATGATTATTTTGGATACACGATCGGGATATCGGGAAGCTAAAAAATAACTGAGCAATCCGCCAAATGAATGCCCCATTAGTATTACCTGCTCTATTTTCAATGCATCAAGCAGGGCAATGATATCAGCAGCGTGGTCTTCCATAGCATACTCAAAAGCCGGCTGGCTACTTAGCCCGCGCCCACGGAGATCTACAGCGTACAAATGGTAGTCTTTGTTCAACCCTTTTGCCACCAACCCATCAAAGGCATGACAGTTAGCTGTAATGCCATGCAGACAAAGGATAATCGGAGCATTGTCATGAGGATATTCTATATAGTGCAACGAAATATTGTCGGTAGATACGTAATGACTGATGGCTTTGGGCATGAATGAAATAATCAATTTTTTGTTCTTGCAATATCCTCTTTTTTCTGAAGAAAGTGCGATGCTCAGACTGAGTGGTTTATTTTTTTAGATGGATATAACATTTCCGTAGAAAAAAACTAAGTTAGTAGCTGCGATATATCACACCATGCAACAAGCAAAGAAAAACTATACAACACCGCTCCTTCTTATCGGTATTCTCTTTTTTATTTTTGGTTTCATCACTTGGAGCAATAGTCAGCTTATTCCCTACTTGAAGATAGCTTGTGAGCTTACTAATACCGAATCGTATTTAGTGGCTACTGCATTTTTTGCAGCCTACTTTGTCATGGCCATACCCTCATCTTATGTGTTGCAAAAGACGGGCTTTAAAAATGGCATGTCGGTAGGTTTGTTGGTAATGGCGGCGGGAGCATTGTTGTTTATACCTGCAGCCAATACACGTAGTTATCCTGTATTTCTCACGGCATTATTTATTATCGGTACCGGACTGGCATTGTTACAAACTGCTTCCAATCCATACGTCACCGTATTGGGTCCTATTGAAAGTGCTGCCAAGCGGATTAGCATCATGGGTATTTGTAATAAAGTAGCCGGAATATTGGCAGTGTATGTATTGGGCAGTATCACACTGAGCAATGTGGATGCACTCAAAGCACGTCTGTTAACCCTTTCGGCTGAAGAGCGGGCTACCGAGTTAAATGCATTGGCTTCAAAAGTGGTCATTCCATACCTGATTATTGCCATAGCCCTTACGGCACTTGCAGTATTGTTTTATTTTATTCATCTACCCGAAATTGAAACCGAAGAAACCGATGATGCGACCACCACAGATGCCACCAAAACGAGCGTGTTTCAGTTTCCCAATTTAATGCTCGGTGTGCTGGCTATCTTTTTGTATGTGGGGGTAGAGGTGATTAGTTATGATACCTTCAGTAGCTTTGGCGAAGCCCTGGGTTTTTCTTTGCAAACCTCCAAAAACTTTGCTTCATACACAGGCTATGGATTGTTAGCCGGCTATTTGCTCAGCATTGTAGCCATTCCACGCTATATCTCTCAACAAAAAGCTTTGATACTAGCCTCCATCTTAAGCATCTTGATGGTACTGATTTCCATGTTTGCAAAAGGGAATGTTGCCGTGACCAGTTTTGCACTTTTAGGTTTTACCAATTCGGTGATGTGGCCGGCTATATGGCCTTTGGCGCTACATGGCTTGGGCAAGTTCATTAAAACCGGAAGTGCCTTGCTCATTATGGCTATTCTTGGCGGAGCCGTATTGCCACCCTTATATGGTAAAGTAGCCGAGTGGATGGGAAATCCACAACTGGCTTATAGCATGATGGTACCTTGCTACCTATTCATTTTGTATTATGGATTGAGAGCCGGCATGTCGGCAACTGCCAAGAAGCGTTAATATAGAGTGGTGATGTAGGACTTATTTCAAGTATCGCTTTATTTCTCGCTCTGTATCTCTGGTTTTGATGCTTTCACGTTTGTCGTGTAGCTTTTTTCCTTTACCCAATCCTATTTCCAGCTTGGCATATCCTTTTTCGTTTACCTGCATAGCCAGGGGCACTATGGTATATCCTTTCTCTTTTATTTTTTGTTGCCACTTGCGCAACTCTCTTTTGGTGAGGAGTAGCTTACGCTCGCGCACCGGGTCGTGTCCCGCATAGCCGGCATTCACGTAGGGAGCTATATACAAGCTTTTTATCCAAAGCTCATCTTTGTAAAAAAAACAATACGCATCATTGAAGCTGACCTTGCTCATGCGTATCGACTTTATCTCCGAGCCCGTAAGCACCATACCCGCTGTCAGCTTGTCTTCAATGGCATATTCAAAAGTTGCCGGTCTGTTTTTTATGTAAACCTCGTTGTTTGCCAATGCTAGTTAACCTTTATGAATGATATCCGTTTTTTTGTTCGTTAATATTTTGTGTCGGAAAGATGTTGGTGTCCAAGCTAATCGCCACTATGTAGCTATAGTGGCGATGGCACCGTTCATCTGCGGAAGGCTATGAAGCATTTTTTGTCTCCTATACCCACCATCAAGGATGGACTATTTCTTCAAAAACCAATCAATGGTTTCCGTAAGTTTATATTTCAAGTCTTTTCTATCAACAATAAAATCCAAAAAGCCATGCTCCAATAAAAACTCAGAGCGTTGGAAACCCGCCGGCAAATCTTTCTTTATCGTTTCTTTGATGACCCTGGGTCCGGCAAAACCAATCAGTGCTTTTGGTTCCGCAATATTGATATCGCCCAACATAGCATACGAAGCTGTTACGCCGCCTGTAGTTGGGTCGGTCATAAGAGAGATGTAGGGCAACTGCGCCTTTGCCAGCAAGGTAAGTTTGGCTGAGGTCTTCGCCATTTGCATGAGCGAGAAAGCACTTTCCATCATACGCGCTCCACCAGATTTGGAAATAATCATAAAGGGCATTTTGTGGGCAATGGCATGGTCTATTCCACGGCTTATTTTTTCACCCACTACCGAGCCCATAGAGCCTCCAATAAAATTAAAATTCATACAAGCAACCACCAAATCACGACCATTCACTTTTCCCACACCTACGGTCATCGCATCTTTAAGACCTGTAGATTTTTGAGCCTCCACCAATCGTTTGTTGTAAGGTTTTACATCTACAAAACCCAAATGGTCTTTGGGAGCAATGTTTTCAAACAAAAGAGTAGTACTGCCCTCATCAAAAATAATGGGGAAATACTCTTGTGCGTTAATACGATTGTGGTGGCTGCAACTTTTACATACGTAGTAATTGTCTGCCAATTCTTTCTTTGTTATGGTCGCCTTGCACTCCGGGCATTTGTGCCACAATCCGTCCGGTACTTCTTTCTTTTCATGCGTAGATGTAACAATACCTTTTTTTATTCTTTTAAACCAAGTGGACATACGATAACTATCTTTTTGATAAAAAAATTGAGTTTAAAAAAGGAGGTCATTGCCTCCTATCATTCTTTAAGATAAACCAAGCACTTTGTTTAGTGCTTCAAAATCTATTTGTGTACCGGGGTTTGCGGTTGCTTCCGAATGGATAACGGTTCCGTTTTCATCTATCACTACCACACCACGACGGGCAACACCCTTATATCCTAATGCAAAATCTTCCAAATAAAAATCATAGTCTCTTATCATTTGCTTGTTGAAGTCAGACAATAAATCGAAGGTGATATTGTTTTGTGATTTGAAAACTCCTAATGAGAACGCCATATCAACCGATACCCCAACCACAGCAGCATTGGCTTGCTGATAGGCATTGAGCGCATTGTTGTTGGAGCAAACTTGCTCGGTACAAACACCGGTAAATGCAGCCGGAAAAAAGTTGATGATGAGTTTCTTGCCGGAGAAATCGGAAAGAGAAACTTCTTTCTTATCGGTATTGAATAATTTAAAATCAGGAGCCTTGCTGCCTACACTAATTGCCATATTATTTGTTTTTAAAAGAAACAGTAAAACTACTACAATTGACGCAAACCTAATACGAACTGTTGGATTTTTTACATCATCGCCCTTTCTAAGTATCGATGTTTTTTATGTTCGGGCGTTATATATACGGTCTGTAATTTGCTATGGACGCCCATGCCTACAAAGTAGTGTGGATGTATATGAAGCCATTGCTGACGATAGTCTCATTTTTTAACATACCTGTATAAACGCAAAATCCAATCGCCCTGAAAAACCAAATCCAATCGTCACTTTTTTTCTGCGCGTACCCAAAGATAGCACAGAAACAACTTGCACGTTGCAGCGCGACTACTTACGTTTACCAAAACACACTGCAATGGCTACGAAACACAACACCACAGCGACTTCCATAACAATAGCCCCACAGCGATACGAGCACCACTACAAGTCTTGGTGTTACTATTTAATCCGTGCCAGAGAAACCGGATTGAATAAAGTCGGGGGCTATTTATTTCTCCCCTTTAATTCACCTCATACTGGAAGGTGGTAGTGATGGTTACATCGCCTGTATTATAAGCAACGTACCACAGCTTCGCTTTCACGTTGCCGGTACCTCCTAACTCCTGCACTGCATTACCCGTATTAGTAGCACCGGCGTCGTCAATGGTAGCAGACCCTGCCGGCACATACGGCAACGTAAGATCTACCGAGATAGCCCTACCACTACCTGTGGTCACGCTAACTTTACGATGGCTGCCGTTTTCAGTTGCACCAGCTCGTTTACGGTTTGCATGGCGGCAAGGAAGTAGTCATCGTTTGTGTCAAAAATGTCACTTCCGCCGATGCGGTAGTTGTTAAATATCTCTTCTACGTATTGGAAAGGGCTGTCTTTTAGTTCCGTGCTGGCATACGCCATCACCTTGCGATCGGGCTTTTTCAGATAGCACACATGGTCATCTACCACTACAGCGTAAATTTCTCCGTACTGTTTTTTCCATGCGGCTATTTGCTCTTCTGTAACATGCCCCGTAAGTGTTGCTTTGCTGTTCATACTATTTTTACTGTTTTTTAAAAGTGATTTAAACGACTTTCAAGTCTAAGAATACGATAGGCAGCGTTACCTCCATGCTTTTGGCGTTTTGCGCCATATAATAATCAAACTCTGTAATCTCTACCCCTATTGCGGTGAGGGTCTAAATGGCTCTTGCACCCTTTGCCTTAAAGGTGACTACCACATCGGCAGCTATGTCCAATGCATCCCTGCCGCCTGCAGCTAATGCCGCTTTGTTGAGGTCGTCCAAAACACCCTTATGAAACTTGAGCTCACCAGAAAAAGCACGGTTGCCGGACTGAATAGCCAGCGGTATGTCGCCTTCACCATAGAGAGGCTCTTTCTCCTTAGATGCTATGAAGGAAAAACCAGTCATCTTCTTAGGGCTTGCGCCGGCAAAGTGCATCTTAGCATCAGGCCACTCGCATTCGGCACTATCAAAAAATTGCATATCGAATGTATTTTTTTGGGGAATTAACGTTTAAGAATTGAGTGCAGGATTATAAAAGCCAAGCGCCACACCGCCTTCTGCTCCTTTCTTTCCCGCCTTATCAAGCACTTGTATAGCAGCATTTGTTTCTTCAAAACCCACATTTGCTGTTTTGGCAGCCATACCCGCCTGTTCTAATGCTGATTTTATCTGTGGCAGTTCCGCGCTTCCTTCCTTTGCACCGGCAGCCATCACATTCATCATCTCTGCCATCTCTTTGCTTGCAGCAATGGGGTCAGCCGTTGACACCTGATACTGGTTCATGGCTGTTGTTAAAACCTCTGTTGCGGCAACAGTGTCACCGCCCATTGTCTTGCTGAGCGTGTTCACACTGTCTCCCATCGCTTTCAGAGCAGCAGGCGTATTGGCGATTTCAGGAGCAAGCTGTGATAATATGAGCTTGTAACTTTCTACGCTATCAGCAGCACTGCCGCCAAATGTTTTAGCAGCTTGTCTTGCATAACCTTCTATCTCCTGCAATTTGCTGCCGGTCACACCCGTGATGGCTTGAAGATCGTACAATGAAGTACTTAGATTTAACCCGGGAGCCGTTATAGAATTTAAGCCATCAGCCACCATATTGATTTGCTGGAGCATACTCCCAAAGCTGATGGTCTTTATCTGAGAAGATATATTGTTGAATGTTTTGGAAAAGACATTATCCACTTTCACCACAGCTTGCTGCACATCTACCACGCCGGCTTCTATCTTTGCAACAGCAGCCACAATCTTATTGTCATTCTTGACATCAAAATTGATTTTGTAGTTAATGTTTTCCATATATTTGCTGTAGCAATTTGAAGCCAAATGCTTGACCTCCTAAAAAATATACTTGGTATTGTGCTTGTTTCAAGCCCTTTGTGGGTAATGGTTTTGGGCTTACTAAACCATTACGGAGCATTCGATAAAAAGAAGTAACTATTTGCCTGCTTCTTTATTCCTAATCCATTTAAGTTCCATGTGTCGCATTGCCCATTCTTCGTCTGTAAGGATGTCGGGGTCTATATGAAAATAGTAGCGAAGTTGTGCGTGAGATATTCGTAAATATTCGCTATCGCTTACCTCGCATCCTTTAGAGCTTTACCAGCTCTGCCTGTTTCACCTCAAGAATGTTGCCCAATACAGCCTGAACAGACATAAACAAACTGTCATCTGTTTTTATTTCCTCATCGCCACCTATCCAGCAATTGTTTAAAATGATTTCGTTTGATTTGATGGGATTGTTTTGAACGGAACTTGCGTACGCAATCGTTTTCCTGTCGGGCTTTTTAAGGTATCCAAATTTACCATCTACTGATACTTCGAAGACATCACTATGCTTCTTTTTCCAGGCATCTATCTGTTCTTGTGTTGCTTTTGCCATGTGTATTAGGTATTAAACTTGTTTTAAAATTCAACTACATTGTATTGAAAGCCTATACCCACTGTGGGCATAAGCCTTTTTAATAAGGGAGAATAACTATATCCGGCATGGATGCCAAGACCGAGGCGTTTCTGCCTTTTTTCTGCAACTGTAAACCGTTTCACTTGGTTAATGGTCACTCGTGGGTCATCGCTGAAAATATCAATGAAAGACTGCTTGGAACCGAGTAGCCGCTTGCGCTTGTGGTACTTTACAATATGTAGCGACGTGTCATACTGGAGGTTCACACGGTTGCTGTCGGCATCGTAGTAGAAGGAGAGCCACGGGTCACGGTAGCGATACACATTGGTGTCAACCAGTTTTTGCAACCTCATGTTTTCGGCAGTAAGACGAGCCTCCACCTTGGTAGCCATGCTCATCCAATCCTGTGCTATCTTCAACGCCTAGGTCAGGGTGTCAATATAGCCGCTGCCCATCGCCAAGGTCTTTCCTGCGTTTGAATGTACCACTACCTCTATAATGACGGTATGCTCAAATTATTCTACTTTTAACTTGAACTAAAATTGGGGAGTCTACAATGAGTTTTAGATGGACAGACAACGACCTTGACAATTCACTCTTTGCGGAGTTTGCAAAAGACAAACCTGACGAACAGAGAGTTTGTGATTTAATTACAAGAGGTGCTAACATTAACGCTATTGACTGTAAAGGTGATAGCGTTTTAATTGACGCTATCTCAAACATCCAATACGGACTGGATATAAAATTTATTCAAATGCTTGTTGACTTAGGAGCAGACCTTGATTACACAGAAGAAGGTTTTAACTGTTTATTTCATGCAGCACTAACTCAAAAGCCAGAAGTAGTTGAACTATTGCTAAAAGCTGGTGCAAATCCAAACTGTGTGTCAAGCGATACTGCTGAATCACTTTTAAATTGGGCAGAGTTTGACCAATTTATTAAGGAAACGGAAGACAGAGGTGGTGCAGAGCCAATGCAAAAAATAGTTCAGCTATTAAAAGATTATGGAGCAAAATCAATTTCTGAAATCTTTGCCGACAAACCCGAAAAGTTTCTCACTGTATTTGCAGGGTATAATCCGACAGGTCTTCATACTCTGAAAGGCTACCTGAAGCCGGAAAGTATTCCCAATGCTGACAAAACTTTCATTGACACTTTTATCAATTGGGTAACTACTAATCCTGACAAATGGGGCGAATATAAATATCAGGACGGTGTGAAAATTTTAAACCCTCCAGACCTATCGGTTTTGCGACAGCATAATGTGTTAGGGCTACAATTGGCAAAGAAAATTCGCAAATTGATAAACTCTGACATTGAGGTGAAATATTACTTTGTAAATCCTGACGTCTTAGAAAAAAATAGAGTAAGAAATGTTGAGCATATTACAGTTTCGGAGGATGAGAAGTAAACCTGGCGCCAACACAGTATTGCCAAAAGCGGGTCCGAAGTGCCAAACTGGACTTGTGTAATTCTATCAACTTTTGTACATTGGCTGAACGGAAGTGCGATTATTTCCCCGCCTTCGACAATACTCAAACCGTTGCTGGTAACCTTAAAACCCTACGACAGATCTAAACCAAACTATGGAATATTTATCCACGACAAGTCTCGCTAATGAGATTGACATACCGACAAATGAACTTTTCAGAAAACTCAAATTACTTGGCTGGATAGACCGCATGAATGACAAATGGGTTTTGACAGACCTCGGTAAACAAAAAGGGGGACAGACCCGCAGCAATCCTAAATATGGAGAATACATTGTATGGCCTGAGAACATTTCATTTGACAGTAATAATCAATCAAAGGACAAACACAAATTACTTAACGCAACAGCAATTGGCAAACATTTCAATATCTCAAACCAAAGACTAAACCTCATCTTTTCTGAACTTGGTTGGATTGAAAAAGATTTAGCAGGATGGGAAATAACAAAACTTGGAAAGACACTTGGAGGCATACAATTTGAACATGAAACATCAGGTGGGACTTATGTTCTTTGGCCAGAATCAATCTTGTCAAACAAAAATCTTACAAATGTATTCAGTGACACTTCTCCAACCGCTGAACAGTCAAAAGTAATTCAACCAGTAAAAGAAATTCAGCAACAGACTGAAACAGCAACAAAACCTGTGTCAGATAACTTTAGAGAAAAATTTCCTGCAACATTTAGGACAAAGGATGGACACTGGGTACGTTCAAGAGCAGAAGTGATTATCGACAACGCTTTATATGATTACAAATTGGCTCATGCTTACGAACGAAAACTACCAATAGAAGAAGATTTGTATTCAGACTTTTTTATTCCGACCGAAAATGTTTACATCGAATATTGGGGTATGGAGAATGATCCAAAATATCTTGAGAGAAAAACAATAAAGTTGGAGATTTATAAAAAGTACGACTTCAAATTAATTGAACTTACAGACGATGATATTTCAAACCTTGATGACCAATTACCAAAGAAGTTATTAAAATTTGGGATCAAAGTTTACTGACGATGAAAGGCTGCCACCAACAAGCGGTTTGGCAATATGGCGGGTGAAGTGCTTCTATGAAACATTAGTGTAAGGTTCAACAGCAGTAATTCTTTTGAACTTTTGTGCTCCGAAACCCGCCCTAACGCAAAGCCACAAACCGTTAGCGGTCAGTTTAAAGCGTCACAACCCTTAACAAACATTAGTAACAATAAAAAAGCATAAAATA
>JAKQGX010000043.1 GCA_029573235.1 Bacteroidota bacterium | reverse complement strand
CCTTTTACGGTAGATACCAAATTAGGCACAAGGTCAGCACGGCGCTGGTATTGGTTTTGCACTTCGCCCCATTTGCTTTTCGCATTCTCATCAAGGGTTACCAAGCTTTTTTGAACATTGCAAGTCATACAACCACCTATTAATAATAAGGAGGCTAGTACCAATAAAATAATAGAACTACTTTTCATATTCAATTATGGTTTGTTTTTAGTTTAAAATCAAAAATAAAGATTTATAGACAGCCACCAATTTTTTCTATAGGAAACCATTACACGCTCTATTCCGCGTAAAGGCACATCTTCAAAGGAAAAAGTAAAAGAAGGCAGTGGCAAATACTAAGCATAACGCCAACGAGAAAGCGTTCATGATACTTCGATAAAATCCTCCTTGATAAGCCTGCTGAATCCTTACCTTTGCGCAAAATTTTCAAAAAATTGCGTCCTATTCATTATATTGCTGTAATAGCAGCACTAGCGCTGACGGTCGGATTATACTTTGGTGTGAAAACAACACCCCCCAAAAAACCGAAGGCACAACAACCTATGAACGAAGCGGCAGCACATGCCATACCGCATACAATTTTGTCCTTCGACTCCTTGCTAACGGCTACCAAAAAAACGCTGCCGGCTCATGCAAAAGAAGAAGTTGCCACCGCTGAAAAAGCTATCGCGGACATCGCAGACTCTTCAAAAATGTCGCCGGCATTGGAGCGGCTGGCTCAAGTATGGCAAGAACATCGGGAATACCCCATTGCAGCTTATTATTATTTAGTTTCCGGAAAATTGGCCAATTCAGAAAAAAAGCTCAACTTCGCAGCCCAATTATTTTTAGACCTAGCGAGACGGTCTTCTTCGGAAGCCTTGCAAGCATGGGAAGGACAGATGGCGATAGATGGATTTAAGGGTGTTTTGGCACTCAATCCGGAAAATGATACCGCCACAGTAAACTTGGCAGAGTGCTATATCGGAGTGGGTGAAACGATGCAGGGTGTCATGATGCTTCGCGACTTCAGCCAAAAAAGACCGGAAAACATACCCGCTAACCTTATCTTAGGACAACAAGGTATCGTTTCCGGACAGTTGGATAAAGCAGCAGACCGATTTCAAAAAGTATTGGCTCAAGATGCTCATAATATCGAAGCAATGCTAGGACTTGCGGAGGTTTATAAAAATAAAGGAGAGAAAGCAAAAGCGGTGGAGATATTGGAACGTGCTAAGAAAACGATGGACAATCCGGAATTTTCTAAAGACATCGATAACTACATAAAAACATTTTAAAACATTATAAATTTTACATTATGCCTTGCGGTAAAAAAAGAAAAAGACATAAAATAGCTACGCACAAACGCAAAAAGCGCTTGAGAAAGAACCGTCATAAGAAGAAGTAGGTAGGATTATCGGCTGGGTATCTGGCTATTTTTCCATTCTCGTATCTTATTCATTACATCTTGTGAATGGGCTATAGGTCCGTTCATGAGATGTAGATTTATTCTTTCATAAGATACTTCACTATAAGAATACGCTTCCTTAATGCTGTAAATAGTCAGTGCAGCCGACATTATGTAATTGCATAAATGCGGTAGCATGAACAAAGAACTTATTATTAACTCCGCCGGTGATGGTGTAGAAATTGCCTTACTGGAGGATAAGAAACTTGTTGAGCTACATTACGAACACGCACACGATCAGTTTGCTGTGGGCGATTTGTATCTCGGCAAGATAAAGAAACTAATGCCAGGGCTCAACGCGGTGTTTGTAGATGTGGGCTATGAAAAAGATGCTTTTCTACACTACACAGACCTCAGCCCATATTTTCGCTCTTTACTAAAATTTACCAAACATGCCACCGATGGGAATACCCCATGGGGCAACGACTTCAGTAAGTTTGAAAACGAAACAGAAATCGTAAAAACAGGTAAAGTAACCGAAATAATTAATGGCAAACCGGAAGTATTGGTGCAAATACTTAAAGAACCCATTTCTTCTAAAGGTCCTCGCCTTAGCTGTGAGGTATCCATTCCCGGCAGGTACGTGGTGATGACACCTTTCAACAACACGGTTGCCATATCTCGAAAAATACATTCGGCCGACGAACGCAAACGTTTGCAACGCATCATCGAAAGCATAAAACCGAAAAATTTTGGAATAATTGTGCGTACAGCAGCGGAAGGCAAAAGCACCGCAGAGCTCCATGCAGATTTGCTGGATATTACAGCCATGTGGAACACCGTGCAAGAAAATCTAAAAAACGCCAAGCCACCCCAAAAAATACTTGGCGAGCAAGACAAAACAACATCTATCCTTCGGGATATGTTAAGTGATAGTTTCCAGAAAATAGTGATTAACGATAAAAAGATGGTGATGGAAACAAAAGATTATGTAGCCAAGATAGCGCCCGATAAAGAAGACATTGTTTCTTACCATCAAGGTGGGCAATCCATCTTCGACCAATACGGTATTACCAAGCAGGTGAAAGCCTCCTTTGGCAAAACCGTAAACTTGGATACCGGCGCCTACCTCATCATTGAGCATACCGAAGCCCTGCATGTGATAGATGTGAACAGCGGCACCCGTAGTGCCGATGTGGGGCAAGAGCACAATGCCTTTACCACCAACCTTGAAGCGGCACAAGAAATAGTACGTCAGTTAAGGCTACGCGACTTAGGGGGCATCATCATCATCGACTTCATAGACATGAAGCTGCCGGAAAACAGAAAGAAACTGTTTGATGCGATGGAAGAGTTGATGGCAAACGACCGTGCTAAACACACGATACTGCCGATATCCAAATTTGGATTGATGCAAATTACCCGTCAAAGGCTTCGACCGGAAATAAATATTTCTACCAGCGAGGCATGCCCTGAATGCAAAGGCACCGGAAAAATAGGACCTTCGTTGATATTGGGTGATGAGATAGAAAAAGATTTCCGCTACCTCATCAATCAAGGGCATCGCAACCTTGCCATTCATGTAAATCCAATTGTGGCGGCTTTTCTTACGAAAGGACTCTTCTTCAATTCCATTGTAGCCAAATGGAAAAAGAAGTATGGCGTGAAGCTAAAGGTAATAGAGAATACGAGTGCTACCCTTACGCAATACCAGTTCTTTGAAACGAATACGGAAGAAATTATCAAATTATAAAATTAAATCCTGTAGATTATTTCAGTAGCACCGAGACACCCTTGCCTCCCAAGCAAGGGTGTCTCTTTTTATCAGAAAAAAAAACAAGGCTTGTTATCATGAAATAAATTACTACGGCATTCTACACTCTAAGTAGTTTTAATTATTTTTACCACTAAATATTCAATAACACATGGCTCACCAAATACTCGAAGGGAAAAAAGGAATCATTTTTGGCGCTCTTGACGAACGCTCCATTGCATGGAAAACGGCGCAGCGCGTAGTGAGTGAAGGCGGACAAATAATATTATCGAATGCACCTATTGCTTTACGAATGGGTAAAATAAATGAATTAGCAGCAGCTTGTAACGCACCGGTAATTCCAGCCGATGCTACTTCTACTGCCGACTTAGAATTATTAATCGATAAAAGCATGGAGCACTTTGGTGGTCAGTTTGATTTTATATTACACTCCATAGGCATGTCTCCTAATGTGCGTAAAGGCATCCCATATACGGATACTAATTACGACAACTTTTTGAAAACACTGGATGTATCAGCACTTTCCTTGCATAAAGTATTGCAAACGGCTATGAAAAAAGATGCATTGAATGAATGGGCATCTGTAGTAGCGCTATCATACATTGCTGCTCAACGCGCCTTCCCCGGGTATAACGATATGGCAGAAGCAAAGGCACTTATGGAAAGTATTGCGCGCAGTTTCGGTTATCATTATGGATTTAAAAAGAAAGTACGTGTGAATACCGTTTCACAATCGCCAACTATTACCACTGCAGGCTCCGGTGTAACGGGATTTGATGCATTCTATCATTATGCCGGTAAATTATCGCCCTTGGGTAATGCCAGTTCAGAAGACTGCGCCAATTTCTGTACTGTACTTTTTAGCGATTACACGCGAATGGTAACCATGCAAAACTTGTTTCATGACGGCGGATTCTCTTTTACCGGTGTGAGCCAAGCATTGATTGACGACATGGAAAAAGCCTTTTCTCAGTAATAGCTTATGACAGTTCCTTTGGGTATCTTTCTATAATAATCTACCGTAGTATTGCGTTATTATCTTCCTTCAAAGATGGATAAGAAGAAATTATGCAGATACCGAGAACGGGCATTGTTTTACTATCTCATTAACCGAAGCAAAGGATAACCATTTATTATTAGGAAACACATGATGAAGTATCGATTTTTGTTAGCGCTTTGGCTATTCGGAATATCCATTGTACAAGCACAAGTAACCGGAGGTCGCTACGCCATGTCGTTTTTGAGAATGCCAAACGCGCCCCATATATCGGCGTTAGGGGGCATCAATGTTTCCAATCCGGAACGCGATATTTCGTTTGCCTTGCAAAATCCATCGCTCATGCGCCCCGGCTTGCACAATCAAATAGGGCTTAGCTACAACAACTATTACGCAGGTATCAAAATAATGAACCTGAACTACGGCTATCATGCACCTAAAATAAACACCTCCTTTGCCTTAGGCGTTCAATATTTCAACTATGGCGACTTTTTACAAACCGACATGTTTGGGAATACGTTAGGAAACTTTAAAGCCACTGACTACGCTCTTACATTAGCCGCTTCCCGGAGTTACAAAGAGCGCTGGCGCTATGGCGCTTCTATCAAGTATGCCCACTCATCATTCAACGACAGAACGGCTGCTGCTATATTGGCGGATGTGGGCGTAGTGTATTATGACACGGCTCATCTCTTAACAATTGGTGCCGTAGCCAAAAACATCGGCTTTATGGTGGCGCGTTATAACCCGCAACAAAGTGCAGAGCCGATGCCATTCGATTTGCAGTTGGGTATTTCAAAACAGTTTGCCCATATACCATTGCGACTGATGGCTACCATTCATCACTTGTACGAATGGGATATACGATACAATAACCCTGCAGATGTAGAAACCGGAAAGTTGTTTGGAACAACCGATACGAATGCAGCCCCTAAATCCTATTTTGCCGACAAGCTCTTCCGTCATTTTATTTTCAATGCAGAGCTAACTCTTGCCAAGCGCCTCACCGTAATCGTTGGATATAACCATTTGCGCCGTTCAGAACTGGCACTCAAAGACCGAATGGCATTGTCCGGTTTTTCCTTTGGTGCCTCGTTGTGGCTGAATAAAGTTCAGGTGCATTATGCTCGTTCCTACTACCATCTTGCCGGTGCCTACAATGAATTCGGCTTCAATTTCGCCATGAACAAACTGCTCCATTTGGGTAATGGCGGTAATCGCATCGGATGGAATAACGACTATCCGGAGTGGTAATGCCTCTCATAGATTAATGTGCCTCCAGCCAATTATTTCCCACACCTGTTTCGGCGATAACCGGTACTCCATTAGGTAATGGCATTGCTTCTTGCATCGCTGTTGTGATAATTTTTTTTGCTGTTTCCAACTCGTCTTCCGGCACATCAAAAACCAATTCATCGTGCACTTGCAGAATCATCTTGGTGCGTAATGCAGACTGCTGCAGTTGATGGTGCACCCGAATCATCGCCAACTTTATCATATCAGCTGCGGTGCCTTGTATGGGCATGTTTATCGCGTTTCGCTCAGCATAGCCGCGTACTGTTGGGTTGGCTGATAGAATATCCCTCAGGTGGCGCTTCCTTCCCAAAAATGTTTGCACATATCCTTTTTCACGAGCATCATTTATCTGCTCATCCATGTATCGTTTTATACTAGGGTATTCTTTGAAATAGTTATCAATAATTCCTTTCGCTTCTGTACGAGAAATACCCAAACCCTCTGCCAATCCAAAGGCAGACTGTCCATAAATAATTCCAAAATTGACCGCTTTGGCAGCGCGTCGCATAGTGCTTGTAACAGCGGATTCCTCTACGCCATATACTTTGGCAGCCGTTGCTGTATGAATATCTTTTCCTTCCTGAAAAGCTTTTATCATTTCTGCATCATTGGAAAGCGCAGCAATAATACGGAGCTCTATTTGCGAATAATCTGCCGATAATAATTTCCACCCTTCACCTCGAGAAATAAAAGCCTTACGTACTTCTTTTCCTCGCTCTGTTTTAATGGGTATGTTTTGCAAATTAGGGTTGGTACTGCTAAGCCTTCCGGTAACAGCAATCGTCTGATTGAAATTGGTATGCACCCTTCCGCTACGAGCATTTATCATTTGTGGTAAGGCATCTACATAGGTGCTTTTGAGTTTTGACAGCTCTCTAAAAATAAGTACGTCATCAATGATGGCATGTTTGCTGCGAAGTTTTTGTAAGACATCTTCTCCGGTAGCATGTTGCCCTGTTTTTGTTTTCTTGGTACTGTCCAGTTTTAAATGGTTAAAGAGCACTTCGCCCAATTGCCTTGGTGAGCCTAGATTGAAGCGTAACCCGGCTTGCTGATATACGCTAGATTCTACAGCTGAAATTTCTTGTTCTAGTTCTTTGCTGTACTCTTTCAAAAAGTCAATATCAATGCCGACACCTTCGTGCTCCATCGTTAATAATACCGGCACCAACGGCAGTTCAATGTCGTTGAGAATCGTTCGAACTTCCTGTGCATCTACCAATGGGTCTAATGCTTGTTTCAATTGCAAGGTTACATCTGCATCTTCAGCTGCGTATTCTTTTACTGCTTCTATTGCTACATCACGCATGCTTATTTGTTGCCTTCCCTTGCCTATAAGGGTTTCAATGGATACCGGTTCGTAATGTAGGTATTGCAAACTCATAGCATCCATATTGCGTTTCCCATCCGGCTCGGCTACATAATGTGCCAACATGGTATCATAGATTGCCCCCTTTATTTCGAACCCATACCATTTTAAAAGCGTGAGGTCGTATTTGATATTCTGCCCCACCCAAAGCAAATCTTGACGGTTGAATAATGGTAAAAATTTTTGAAGTACGGCAGTAACGGCTTCTTTATTTACAGATATTGGAATATAACAAGCTTCACCTTTTGTCCAACTAAAACTCATTCCAACCAGCTCTGCTACATTGGGGTCTATATCGGTTGTCTCGGTATCAAAAGCCAATTCCGACAACGGCATTAAGGAGGCAATTAAGGCGTCTATTTCTTCGTCTGTTTGTACCAAACTATACGTATGCGGTGTGTTGTGTATCGTATGAGGTGCTTTGTCAGCAGATGGTTCTGTAGTATTTTCGTCTGTTTCATTAGAAGTTTTTTGGGTAATTGCAGCTGTAACAATAGGGTTGCCAAACAAATCGGTAGCCACAGGTGCTGGCGATGTATGGGTGGTTTGATTTTCGTTGATAGTAGTTCCTAATATGCGTTTCCCAAGAGTTTTAAATTCTAAATGAGTGAACATTTCCTCCAGCAAAGTATTGTTCCTTTCCTTCACCCGAAAATCTTCTTCATGAAAGGGCAATGGCACATTAGTAATAATCGTGGCAAGCTTTTTACTCAATATCGCATCTGCTTTTCCTGCTGCAACCTTCTCGCCCAATTTTCCTTTTATTTCAGTCGCATGCTCTAATACGTTTTCGAGGGTACCATAGGTTGCCAATAATTTGGATGCTGTCTTTTCTCCCACGCCTGCAATACCCGGAATGTTGTCTACCGCATCACCCATCAGCCCGAGCATGTCTATTACCTGATGAACGTTTTCAATATTCCATCGTTCACACACTTCTTTCACGCCCAATATTTCAACACCGCCTCCTTGGTAAGAAGGCTTATAAATAAATATATTTTCGCGTACCAGCTGTCCATAATCTTTATCGGGCGTCACCATATACACGGTATATCCGAGGTCTGCGGCTTCGAGGGCTAGGGTGCCAATGATATCGTCTGCTTCATAGCCATCCAATTCTAAACAAGGCAGGTTAAACCCTTTTACTATTTGCTTGATATCAGGCAATGCCAATATAAGGTCTTCCGGTGCCTCCGAGCGATTGGCTTTATAGTCGGCGTAGTCGGTATGTCTTTCGGTTTCGGCTTTGGTGTCAAATACAACTGCCAGATGCGATGGTTTTTCTTTATTGATTAAATCAAATAATGCTGTTGTAAACCCAAATTGCGCGTTGGTATTTTTGCCCGTAGAGGTAACACGCGGGCTGCGGATAAGTGCGTAATAAGCACGAAACACCAATGCCATGGCATCAATCAGAAACAATTTTTTATCAGACATACAGCGAAGATAATTGTATTCAAAAGATGTTGTAAAGAATAAAAAAAGTTGCCTTGCGGGTGGTTGATGCGGAGGTACATCAGCCCATAACAAAGCAACCTCAAAAAATTAAGGAACGAGAATTACACCAAGCTAATTTCGAAATTTACCAACTCTACGAACTGTTGAATACGATCGTTGATTTCTTCTTTGGTTAATTCTTGCATCCGAGTAGTACCAAATTTTTCAACACAGAAAGAAGCCATTGCCGAGCCAACGATAATCGCATTTTTCATATTGTCAAAAGAGATATCCCCGGTTTGAGCCAAGTGACCAATGAAGCCACCCGCAAAGGTATCGCCGGCTCCGGTAGGATCAAAAACATCTTCTAACGGCAATGCCGGAGCAAAGAACACTCGTTTGCCATTAAACAATAATGCCCCATGTTCACCTTTCTTAATGATGACATATTTCGGTCCCATTTCTTGGATTTTTACAGCTGCTTTCACCAACGAATATTCACCACTCAATTGACGCGCTTCGCTATCATTTACCATCAATACATCTACCATACCCAAGGCTTTCTTCAAATCATCCATGGCTACTTCCATCCAGAAGTTCATGGTATCCATCACGATTAGTTTGGGACGGTTTTTCAACTGATTGATAACACTGATTTGCACTGCCGGTGCTAAGTTTCCAAGCATTAAGAATTCGCAATTTTGGTAACTCTCCGGCAACTGCGGATTAAACTGCTCCAATACATTCAGCTCTGTCACCAAGGTGTCGCGCGTATTCATATCGAGGTGGTAACGACCACTCCAAAAAAAGCTTTTTCCATCTTTTACTACTTCCACACCATCAAATTCGACACCTCTCTTTCCTAATTTATCCAGTTCTTCTTGAGGAAAATCACCACCGATAATAGAAACTTGTTTTATGGGTTGTGTAAAATTGGATGCCGACCAAGCAACATAAGTAGCAGACCCGCCAATAACGCGATCGGCTTTTCCGAAAGGGGTTTCAAGGGCATCAAACGCCATCGTGCCCACAACGATTAAAGACATTTCTTAAAAATTTTTGTGCAAATGTAATCGATAATTATGCAAATGTACTATGTGCCTTTGGGGAATGAGTAACTGTAAGTGAACTTATCGACACCTTGATAATATCTATCGTTTGAATGGAAATATCGTTGGTGGTGTTTGTACATTTGCCTTATGGAAACGATTGTCAACCGAGTAGCCGAGAGTGGTATTATCACATTCGATTTAGCCCCTTATTTACCTCAGGAATCCGACTTGTGCATCTTTGACTTGAAGCCTTTTCTTTTCAGAGAAATGATATTGAAAGAAAAAGACTATCGTGCTGCTTTGCTACAGCACGATTGGAACGCATATACCGGCAAACATGTTGCTATCTTATGTTCTGTAGATGCCATCATTCCGGTATGGGCCTATATGCTTGCAGCTTCCAACTTACAAGGTATTGCCGCATCGGCATGCTTAGGCACCTTAATAGAGTTGAAGCAACAATTGATTCAGCAACGTATCGACAACATCAACCCTGAAGAATACCGAGACAAACGAGTTGTCATAAAAGGCTGTGGCGATACTCCCATACCCGACATGGCCTATGTAGCCATTACTTATAAGCTACGCCCGGTGGTAAAATCGTTGATGTACGGCGAGCCCTGCTCTACCGTACCGGTTTATAAGAAAAAATAAATTACCCTTAACCGGTTTATATATTCGGGAAAAAATATTTGGGCGTCCATTACAGCCGTTGTGATTCCCTACCTTTGTCCACCTTTTTACATGAAATCGCAGTACCAGATAGCATTGGTGGGCAATCCTAATAGTGGCAAGAGTTCGTTATTCAATGCCCTCACCGGACTGAACCAAAAAGTTGGCAACTTCCCCGGAGTAACCGTTGATAAAAAAACCGGCTCCTGCAAAATAAGCGATGCCATCAAAGCTACGGTCATCGACCTTCCGGGCACGTATAGCCTTTACCCTAAAGCCGAAGATGAACGTGTAACGTATGAAGTATTGCTGCACCCCAACAACGATGAGCGCCCCAATCTCATCGTAGTTATTGCAGATGCCTCCAACCTAAAGAGAAACCTGCTTTTCTGCTCTCAGATTATCGACCTAAAGATACCGGTGGTGATAGCCCTCACCATGAATGACATTGCGCGTAAGAAAGGCATCAGTATTGACACTGAAGGGCTGGAGCGATTGATGCAGGTGCCGGTAGTCAGCATCAATCCTCGAAAAAACAAAGGCATTGCCGTCTTGAAGAAAAAGATTGCAGCGCAATATGAAAATACCCACAGCCGACCACAAGAAGACTTTATAGATATAAAAGCACTCACCGGAGATTGGCTGGAAGATGTGAAAAAAATTGGCGGTGTTGAAAGCAATTATCAAGCACTTCATTTGGCTTGCCATGCCACCGACACCAACCATCTGCAAGCAGCGCAACGCATTCAATTGGCTGCTTTGATAGGAGAAAATCATTTTCAAAAAGCCAACGTACAAGCCAACGAGGTAATGCAACGCTACCAACGCATCGGGCATATTATGCAACAATGCGTAGTGGAATCTAATCCTTTAAAAAAAGCCATCATTACCGACCGAATAGACAAGGTATTACTACACCCATTGTGGGGCAATATTATCTTGTTGTTGGTACTATTCATCATGTTCCAAAGCATCTTTTGGCTGGCAGCCTACCCGATGGATTGGGTGGAACAAGGCTTTAGCTGGGTGAGTAGTTGGTTGGGAGATATCATTCCGGACAATTGGCTCAAAGACCTTCTTATCAATGGCATACTGGCAGGTATTAGTGGCGTTGCAGTGTTCATTCCGCAGATAATGATTTTGTTTGGCTTCATCAATCTATTAGAAGACACTGGCTATATGGCTCGTATCAGTTTCCTTACCGACAGGCTGATGCGCAGTGTAGGGCTGAATGGACGTTCGGTGATGCCCTTGATTAGTGGCATGGCTTGCGCCGTGCCTGCAGTGATGGCAGCACGAAGTATTCAAAACAAAAAAGAGCGCCTGATTACCATTCTGGTTACCCCGTTGATGAGTTGTTCGGCAAGATTGCCTGTTTATACCATCCTCATTGGAATGGTGATTCCCGACCAATCCATATTTATTTTCAACTTGCAAGGTTTGGTATTAATGGGACTGTATTTATTGGGATTCTTTACGGCATTACTGGTATCGTTTGTTATGAGCAAAATGATAAAGGCAAGTGAAAACAGTTTCTTTCTATTAGAACTCCCCACGTATCGAGCGCCCCGATGGAAAAACATTGGCACCACGATGATAGAGAAAGCACGAATCTTCGTAACAGAAGCCGGTAAAATCATCATGATTATTTCTTTGCTGCTATGGGTGCTAGCCAGCTTTGGACCACCAAAACAGATGCAACAATTGAAAGAAGCATATACTCAAAAAATAGCCGCCAATCCCGATAATAGCGAGGCTTTAGAACAAGAATATCAAAAAGAAAAATTAGCTCACTCCTTTGCCGGCATCTTAGGACATGCTATAGAACCGGGTATTGCGCCTTTAGGCTACGATTGGAAAATAGGCATTGCCCTCATCACTTCATTTGCCGCGCGTGAAGTATTTGTAGGCACCATGGCTACCCTATATAGCATTGGCGAGGGTGATACCGACTTGCGGTTACGAGAGAAAATGCACTTAGCCAAAAAGAAAGATGGCACTCCGGTATACACCTTAGCATCCGGCGTTTCGTTGCTTATCTTTTATGTGTATGCCATGCAATGTATGAGCACCTTAGCTGTTGTAAAAAGAGAAACCCGCAGTTGGAAATATCCACTGTTGCAATTTGCTTATATGTTTGTACTGGCCTATGTAGGTGCATATATCGCTTATGTGGCACTTCGCTAATAACCGTTGTGATAGGGGCTCGTTTTACTTCTACTTATTTATTTAGGTGCAATGTTCAGGTTGAGTGTGTGAGAATCAATTCGCCCAATTTGAACATGATGATTGTTGATACAAATCCATCCAAATTAGGAGAAAAGAAGGCAGTAGAACGTAACAATAGCTATTGTACCCATTTGTTTCTAAACAAAAGTCCCGTAAATATTCCCTTCAACTTCTTGAAAAAGGAACAACCTTTTTTCAGGAAGTAATTTTAGTGATTGGCATTAGCTACTGACTACTTTTCGATCCTTATAGAAATCCATTCGAGCAAGTTTGTCAATAAAAAAACGAGATGCCTTTGCAAAGCACCTCGTTGAATGAAGTAAATATGTGATACTATAATTGGCTGTAAACACCGGCATCTACATCACGAGAAATACCAAAGAATTGAAACGTTTTATGGCGGTATCCTTTTTTCAAGTAAGTGTCGGTATCACCTTCTTCTGGGATGGTAACCCAATCTTTTTGCTTGTCTAATTTCCAACGATAAACGGCAACGGTATTACTACCACGGCGAGTCAAAGCATAGAACTGAACTTTCTTATCCTTATAGCCCATTTTAATCATTTGATCATCGGTAAATTCATCTTCCGCCACGCTTACATAGTCGTTTGTAACGGGATTGTACCAACCGTTTACGGCTACTCTTCCTTCACTTGGATTGCGATATGCATAAAAAAGAGGAGTTTTGTTTTTCCATCCCCAATTGAGTAATTGTCCTTCTTGATATTGACCATCTGCCAAGGTAACGTAATTTTTTGCCTCAGGGTTGTACCAACGATATACCGTTACTAATTCTTCATCTGCGCTTTGAGCAAAACTGTAATTGGAGAATAATACGGTAGCCAAAACGGTAGTAATGAACACAAAGGTTTTTTTCATAATTGTTGCTGTTTTCAAAATCGTTTCCAAAATACATAAAAATATTTAAGCCTTGCAAGAGTTGTACCTTATTTTTTTTAAAAACTTCCCTTCCTTCTATATTCACTTTGCCAAATGCTTGGTTTGGCGTAGCTTTGGCGCCCTTGATGCGTCATCATGTCAGTAGATTTTTTTCTGCATAATAATTGCATCAATCGAGCAATCAATCAATCTGTTTCTTACACAAAACAATACAATGTTAGGATTCCTTTCAAAAATTTTCGGGGGCAGCAAGTCCGATAAAGACGTAAAACGCATGGAGCCCATTATAGCCGATGTGAATCGCTATTATAACGAATACCAATCCCTTTCTATAGACCAACTACGAAATAAAACACAAGAGTTTCGCGCTGCTATCAAAGCACATTTGGCACCTATAGACGCCGAAATAGCGGCTAAACGCGAAGAGGTAAACAACCTCACCGATACCGACCCACAAGCTCGCGAAGCATACTTTACCGCTATTGATAAACTTGCCAAACAACGTGACGAGCAACTGGAGGTAGTATTAAAGCAATTGTTGCCACAAGCCTTTGCCGTCGTAAAAGAAACTTCTCGTCGCTTAAAAGAAAACGAAGAACTGGTAGTGACGGCCACTGCATTAGATAAAGAATTAGCCATTGAAAAAGATTACGTAAGAATAGAAGGTGATAAAGCCATCTTCAAAAACACCTGGCAAGCTGCCGGCAACACCGTTACATGGAACATGATTCACTACGATGTACAGCTAATAGGTGGCACCGTATTGCACGATGGTAAAATAGCCGAAATGGCAACCGGAGAAGGGAAAACCCTGGTATCAACCTTACCGGCTTACCTCAATGCCTTGGCCGGAGAAGGCGTGCATATCGTTACGGTGAACGACTATCTCGCTCGTCGTGACCAAGAGTGGAACGGACCATTGTTTGAATTCTTAGGGCTCACCGTTGACTGCATCGACAAGCACCAGCCCAATACACCCATGCGTCGAAATGCCTATATGGCAGATATTACTTATGGTACCAACAACGAATTTGGCTTTGACTACCTGCGTGACAACATGGTGCAGCATACCGATGAAATGGTGCAACGCAAACACCACTTTGCCATGGTGGACGAAGTGGATAGCGTTCTTATTGACGATGCGCGTACACCATTAATTATTTCCGGACCGGTACCCAAGGGTGATGAACAACAGTTTCATGCGCTAAAGCCACGCATCGAAAAATTGATAGAAGCTCAACGTAAGGTAGTTAACAATAGCCTTACAGAAGCGAAGCGATTGATGGCTGAAGGGAAAACAGATAAAGAAAGCGGAGGATTATTCTTGTATCGCGCGTATCGTGGGCTTCCCAAAAACAGCGCCTTAATAAAATTCCTGAGTGAAGAAGGCAATAAGCAAGTACTACAAAAAGCCGAAAACCATTACCTGGGAGAGCAGCAACGCCACATGCCCAAGGTAAATGAAGAGCTCTTTTTCACCATTGAAGAAAAACAAAAAAGTGTTGACCTCACCGAAAAAGGCATTCAATTAATTACCGGCGCCGGCGAAGATCCTAACTTCTTTGTAATGCCCGATATCGCAACGGAATTAGCGAATATCGAAAATGCAACCATTTCGCCTGAGGAAAAATTGCAACGCAAAGATGCCATATTACAAGACTACGCCATCAAAGCTGATCGTATCCACTCCGTACAACAATTACTGAAAGCCTATACCCTATTTGATAAAGACATCGAGTATGTGGTAATGGATGGCAAAGTAAAAATAGTAGACGAGCAAACCGGGCGTATATTAGAAGGGCGCCGTTATAGCGAAGGATTACATCAAGCTATTGAAGCGAAAGAAAATGTAGCCGTTGAAGCTGCAACACAAACTTTTGCTACGGTAACCTTGCAAAACTATTTCCGTATGTACCACAAGCTGGCTGGTATGACCGGTACTGCCGAAACCGAAGCAGGCGAGTTTTGGGAAATTTATAAGTTGGATGTTATCACCATTCCTACCAACCTACCCATTGCACGCAAAGACCAACAAGACTTAGTTTACAAAACCAAAAGAGAAAAATACAAAGCCGTTATTGACGAAATAGAAAAACTGAGCGAAGCCGGAAGACCGGTACTTGTGGGTACTACCAATGTAGAAGTATCGGAATTACTGAGCCGTATGCTACAGCAAAAAAAGATAAACCACAATGTACTGAACGCTAAACAGCACGCTAAAGAAGCGCAAATAGTTGCGGAAGCCGGATTGGCAAAAGCCGTTACCATCGCTACCAATATGGCCGGCCGTGGTACGGATATCAAGTTGGGACAAGGGGTAAAAGATGCGGGAGGGTTAGCCATCATCGGCACGGAAAGACACGAAAGTCGTCGTGTAGATAGGCAGCTTCGCGGTCGTGCCGGTCGCCAGGGCGATCCCGGTTCTTCGCAGTTTTTTGTATCTCTTGAGGATGACTTGATGCGTTTATTCGGCTCCGAACGAATAGCCGGACTTATGGATAAAATGGGACACAAAGAGGGAGAAGTATTGCAACACGGCATGATTACGAAATCCATTGAGCGTGCCCAACGAAAAGTAGAAGAAAACAACTTCGGTACGCGGAAGCACTTATTGGAGTACGATGATGTGATGAACTCGCAAAGAGATGTCATCTACAAACGTCGTAAACACGCCCTTTCCGGCGACCGATTGTCTATTGATATCGACAATGCCTTGTTTGATGTATGCAATGATTTGGTATTCCAGTTTGATGCCTCCAGAGATTATGATGCCTTTAGCCTGGAAGTAATGAAATACTTGGCCATTGAACCTTCAACTCCGAAAGAAGGCTTCGACAAAGCCAACCTCAATGATGTGGCTGACCAGCTTTATGCACAAGCAAAGGAATTTTACAACCGCAAGTGGGCTGCCATGAAAGAGCACATGCTCCCCACATTGCAACAGATAAAAGAACAAAACGGAGACCGTGTAGAAAACATTGTTATTCCCTTTACCGACGGAATAAAAGGATTGCAGATATATGTGAACCTAAAAGATGCCGTAGAGCAAGAAGT
Source organism: Bacteroidota bacterium (assembly GCA_029573235.1). Taxonomy (GTDB): domain Bacteria; phylum Bacteroidota; class Bacteroidia; order Chitinophagales; family Chitinophagaceae; genus JAFIGV01. The sequence goes on along the minus strand of JAKQGX010000043.1, from coordinate 41,669 downwards.
GCGCCCCGTGGTGCAAATGCTGGAAAAAAGCATGACACTGGCAATGATTGACGAGGCTTGGAAAGACCACCTCAGAGCCATGGACGACCTGCGCACATCGGTAAGAATGGCTTCTTATGAGCAAAAAGACCCATTACTCATCTACAAGTTTGAAGCCTTCAACTTGTTTAAACAAATGTTGCTCGAAACCAATCGCAATATCATTTCCTTCTTGTTCAGAGCAGGTATCCCAATGGAACAAGCACCGCCACAAGCAGCAGCAGAAATCCCATATCATACCGACATGAGCCAAATGCGCTCTAACAAAGAAGAGGTAGATGCTGCAGGAGAAGATTACGCTGCCAACGAACACGACTTAGCCAATAATGGAGAGTCCGTAAAACGCACTCCCGTACAAGCCGGGCCAAAGATTGGTCGTAACGATGCCTGCCCTTGCGGTAGTGGAAAGAAATACAAACAGTGCCATGGAAAAGGGCTGTAGCCAAGCTTAAACAGCTTGTTTACTACTGCTCTTTTTTGCGGCTGCATCTATTTTCATATTGTGACGGATGGTATCCCAATAATCCTTGCCATAGCTCACGAAGATTTCTTCTTGTGGAAGAATATCTCTGGTTGCTTCTAAATACACCCTGCCTTTGTCGTCGTGTACAAAGTGCGCATTGTTCTTAAGGTGTGCTACTTTCGTCAACCCTTTAGCATCGTTGGCATAGCGGGCTAATTGTTTTTTGTGCTTGCCTGCGTCAATCACATTATCGTCAGAAACATACATGATGTAAAGATTATCTACTTCTTTTTCTTTCACTTCTTGCCAAGTAGTCTTTCTTCCTTTATACTCTACAATATTCTCTCCTTTTGGGATACGAACGCTGGTAAAAAGTCCCATACCGGCATTGGGGATTTGGGATAGTTCTATGTAAAGATGCTTTTCAAACAATGGCATAAACGGTCAATACTGTTTAGTAGATTTTTTATAAGGGAGCAAATATACTGTAGCTGACTATAACTCTATCAACGTGTTCCTATTTACATCAACAACATTTATTGGCAAGGCGATACAGTAAATACAATTAGTTTTGTTCCTTCACGTATGCAAACGAGCTATCCCAAAAACAAGATAAAGATATTGCTGCTGGAGAACATCAACCAAGAAGCCGTTCAACTGTTTCGTGAACGTGGTTATACGGATATTCAACACCTGAAAGCAGCCCTGTCTGAAGAAGAGCTTATTGCAGCTATTCAGCAGGTACATATCTTAGGAATTCGGTCAAAAACACAAGTAACGCCCAAGGTCTTGCAGCAGGCTGAGCGACTCCTATCTATTGGTTGTTTTTGCATTGGCACCAATCAAGTCGCCATCTCCGATGCTCGCCGTAAAGGTGTGGCTGTATTTAATGCTCCCTATTCTAACACTCGCTCCGTAGCCGAATTGGTCATTGGAGCTATCATAATGCTTTTCCGAAAAGCCATTGATAGAAACAAGCAAGCCCACCAAGGAGTTTGGATGAAAGCAAGCGACCACTGTCATGAGGTTCGAGGGAAAACCTTAGGCATCATTGGCTATGGCAATATCGGCAGTCAAGTGAGTGTCTTAGCAGAAGCCATAGGCATGAAAGTTATCTATTACGATATTCAGAAAAAGCTGCCTCTTGGAAATGCTCGTGTGGCTGCCAGCATCAAGTCGTTAATGGAAGAAAGTGATGTAGTATCGTTGCATGTACCCGCTACCTCACAAACCCATCATCTTATCAACGAAACCACACTATCCTATTGCCGTCCGAATACGCTACTCATCAATTATGCTCGAGGCGAAGTAGTCGATATGGATGCTATAAAGAAGGCATTAGAAAAGGGTCGATTGAGTGGTGTGGCGATTGATGTTTTTCCGGTTGAGCCACAGGCAAATGGTGATGTGTTTACTTGTCCACTGCAAGGTATGGATAATGTGTTGCTCACCCCGCACATTGGTGGCAGTACCGAAGAAGCCCAAGCCGGCATTGGCATAGATGTTAGCACTAAGATTATTGACTTTATAGAAAGTGGTACTTCTTTTGGCTCTCATACCATTCCTGCATTGGAGTTGGCGCCTATTGAAAAGGCACACCGTATATTACATATCCATCAAAACATTCCCGGCGTACTTTCAGAAATCAACACCCATTTGTCCAACAACGGCATCAATATTTTAGCACAATACTTGAAGACGAATGAAGACACGGGGTATGTAGTATTGGACATTGGTACCACGATTGCCGCCAGTGCTTACGAAATTTTAAAGCAAGTGAAAGGTACCATCAAAGTACGGATGTTGTATTAACTCCCAACGAACGCAAGTGCTCAAAAAAAGCAGGATACGATTTCGACACACAAACTGCGTCGTCTATCGTTACAGCACCTCTTGCCCGTAAAGCCCCAATAGCCGCCGCCATTGCAATACGATGATCGTGATGAGCTCTAATATTAGCGGCTTTCAACGACGTTACTCCTTCGATTTGTAAGGCATTCGATGCAATAGTAAAAGGCACGCCAAAAGCATGAAGCATCTCCGTAATAGACTGAATACGGTTGCTCTCTTTGTGCGACAATCGATGTAGCCCTTGAATGACAGATACTCCTTTGCAAGCTGTAGCCAATATAGCCAGTATAGGAAACAAATCCGGCGTATGGGTAGCATCATATTCAAAAGCGGTCAAGTGTGTTGTAGCCATATTCACAAGTAAAGCATCATCCAACATTTCCACCTTTCCGCCACATCCGCGAACAATATCTAATATCGCAAGATCTCCTTGCGAGCTTTTCATTTGTAACCCCTCCAATCGTACCGATCCTTTGATAACAGCAGCAACTAGCCAATAAGCCGCACTGCTCCAATCAGCTTCGGGAGATACCACAACTTCCTTCAACGAAGTCGTAACGGGAGTTATGATAAATCGTCGGTATTGATCGTGTCTTACCTTTCTACCAAATGCTTTCAATACATCTAACGTCAAATCTACATAAGGTGTGCTCACCAACTCGTTCGCGGTTATCACTACTTCCTTAGTTGCAGCAAAGGCATAAGCAAAGAGCAATCCGGATAAATACTGTGAGCTCAGCGAGGCATCTATCGTCACATCTTGTATTGACAACGGACCTTGTACGGTTATGGGCAAGCATCCTTGAGTATCGGTTGTGCGAACTTGTAAAGACTGCAATACGCGCAACAAATCACTCATGGGGCGGCGCAACAAACTTCCGGTCCCGGTAAGGGTTATGGGTTGTGAAGACAGGGCAGCAAGGGTGGTAAACAAGCGAGCCGAAAGTCCACTTTCACCACAAAAAATGGTATTATGAATGGGTTGCAAGCCATTACTGTCTATACGCCACACTCCTTCATTCAGCAGTTCGATACGTGCACCTAAATCACGTATGATGCGGAGTGCTGCCTGATCGTCATCCGTATTGCCGGGTTGATGGATATAGGTAGTCCCCCGATGCAGCAAGGCAGCAGCACACAGTCGTTGCGTCATACTTTTGGAGGGAGGCACCCGCAACGTCCCCAGTATAGAGGAAGGTAAAATAGATATGGATGTAGTGTTCGACAAATGCTCCAAAATATGGGTGAAGAAGGCACGCACCATGTGTAAAGCACCATTCACCATGGATGCGTGCTATTTGTTTACATCATGCCCTTCAGCTTCTCTATCACAATGTCCACTTCTTCTTTCGTATTGTATTTACTAAAGGAGAAGCGCACCGGAATCATGGTATCGGCAGTAGTAGGATGCAACGCTTTTATCACATGACTTACCGAGCTGGCACCACTGCTGCAAGCACTGCCACCACTGGTACAAATACCGGCAATATCCAAATTAAACAATAGCATCTCCAGTTTGTCGGTCATTGGGAAAGACACATTCAGTACGGTATAAAGGCAATGTTCGCCGGCATCTCCATTCACGGTAACCGTTGGGAAGGCTTGCTGCAATCGGTCGCGCATATAATTTCTTACTTCCAACACCTTGGCACTATCTCTTTCATAATGTTCCATAGCCAATTCCAATGCCTTCGCAAAACCCACAATGCCATATACATTTTCGGTACCGGCACGCATGTTTCGTTCTTGCGAACCACCCTTCAGCATGGGCGTTACGGCTACTTGGTGGTTCACATACAAGATGCCCACACCTTTGGGCCCATGAAATTTATGCCCCGAAGCCACGGCAAAGTGTACGTTCAGTTTTTCTAAATCGATGGGATAATGCCCGATGGTCTGCACCATATCACAATGGAAAATGGCACCGTATTTTTCACATAACTCCCCAACTTTCTTCACTTTTAGCAAGTTCCCGATTTCATTATTGGCATGCATCAGCGTTACCAACGACTTCGGATGTGCCGCCAGCAGGGTTTCCAAATGTGTCAAATCCACATGTCCGTTGGGTAATAGTTGCACATAGCTCACCGGTATCCCTTTGGAAGCGTAATGTTCTACCGTATGCAAAGTAGCATGGTGTTCGATAGGCGAAGTGATGATATGCTGACACTTCAAATCGTGTATGGCAGCACGAATAGCCGTATTGGTACCTTCTGTACCACCTGATGTAAAAAACAATTCACCCGGTGCACAATTCAATAAATGCGCCACCGATTTGCGCGCAGCTTCTATGCCCATCTTCGTTTCCCTTCCGTAAGAATATACCGATGAAGGGTTTCCAAATTTCGATGTCAAGTAAGGCATCATCGCTTCCAACACCTCGGGATCCAAAGAGGTTGTTGCCGCATTATCAAAATAAATTCGCTGCATGTCTGGTTTTCAAAAAATTTCGGCAAAAGTACGTTACCAAACGGAAACAGAACGATACTTGCTTCCCTGCGTTTTGCGTTATTAGCGTATATTTCGACTGCCAAACCATCACAGCCGCCCATTGCGGATAATATATTTTTTTAATTAGGAGGGTTACCGGCAGCCGTACTTCTATGAAGCTTGATTTGCGACGCTCCGTTCATCTACATTTCACGATGAGGCAATCCCCACACATTGCCCCGGGTGGCTATGGCATCCATATCGGCATTCGATGGTGGCTATTGTGGAGTTTGCTGCTATGCATCCATACCGCCAGTGCACAAGCACCTACCTTCTCCCAGCTTTCCAACATTCGATACAAAACCCTAACAACGACCACCGACAGTCTGCAACTGGACAGCCTTTCCATCGCTCCCGCATCGCTATCCATATTCGGAGTTGCCGATAGTGCCTATGAGTTTTATCCGTATGCATCGCTATTGGTATGGAAACACCCTCCGGCTTGCGATTCCGTTCGCGTTCGCTATCGTGTATTACCTCTTTCTTTTACCCAATCATACCGGCACAAGGCCCGAAGCGAAATTGACTCCAACACTCTGTTTTACATCTACCGTCAAAACGATGGAGACTATAATATCTTTTCCGATAACAGCCGATTGGATTATACGGGCAGCTATGGGCGCAGCATCTCCTTGGGCAACCAACAAGATGTAGCCCTTCAATCGCAGTTCAACTTTCAAGCCAACGGATACATACTGGATAGCATCCGCCTCGAAGCAGCCCTCACCGACAATACGCTTCCCTTTCAGCCCGAAGGCAATACACAACGCCTACAAGAGTTTGACCAAATTACCATACGGCTCAGCAAAAACAAGCATCTCTTACAAATGGGCGACTACCAACTGGAGGCGCCCAAAGGCTATTTCATGCAGTATTACAAACGGGTGCAAGGACTATATTACCAAACCGAATTTCCCCTCAACAAACGCATCACTCAACGGCTGGGCGTCAGTGGCTCCATCGCCAAGGGACAATTTTCACGCAATAGTTTTCAAGGGAAAGAAGGCAATCAAGGGCCTTATAAGTTGTCCGGGAATAATGGAGAGCTGTTCTTCATTGTACTCGCCGGCACCGAAAAAGTTTATGTGGACGACCAACTAATGCAACGGGGTGAAAACGCCGATTACATCATCAACTACAACACCGCCGAAATCACCTTCATGCCTCGAAAAATGATTACGAAGGATGCGCGCATACAAGTATTGTTTGAATACCAAGACAAAAACTACCTCAACTCATTGCTCTATGCCTACAACGAATGGCAGATAGGCGCTAAGTGGCAACTGCGATTGGACGCTTACTCCAACCAAGATGCCAAGAACCAGCCCTATTTGCAAAACCTTAATGGCAGCCAAAAATTATTCTTATCGGGTGTGGGCGATTCGGTGCATCAAGCCTTTTACCCCAGCATCACCAGAGACAGTTATGCTACCGACAAGCTCTTGTATCGAATGACGGATACGCTAGTAAATGGCATTCACTACGATTCAGTATTTGTATTTACATCCAACCCCGACAGTGCTTTGTATGCCCTATCCTTTTCTTATGTAGGCGCTCACAAAGGGCATTACAACCTCTCTACCGGAACGGCTAATGGACGCGTATATGATTGGGTAGCTCCACAAGACGGTATTCCGCAAGGCAGCTATTTACCGGCAATACTATTGATAGCTCCCAAAAAACAACAACTCTTCAGACTGAGTACACAATACCAAATAGACAGCCTCAAAGCCCTCCGCATTGAAGTGAGTGGCAGCAACAACGACCCCAACTTATTCGCTACAAAAGACAACAACACCCATTGGGGGCTTGCTACACGCGTGCAATACAACGAACAACGAGTGGGCAATAAGAAGGCAGCACCTCAGCAACAGTGGCATTGGCAAAATCAAATCAGCTATGAGTACATACAGCAGCGCTATAAAGCGATAGCCCCTTTTCGCAATGTAGAGTTTGGGCGTGATTGGAACGCACCCATGCTGAACATCCAAAATGAAGAGGAGCATTTACTGCAAGCGTCCACCCATCTACAACAACAAAAATGGGGTAAGACCGAATACCAATTTGGTTATTACAAACGAGGGGGGCATTACCAAGGATATCGCAACGGCATCAGCTATCTCTATCAACGTGCATCGGTTCGAATGGGCGTTAACGGCAATTTTCTTTTTAGTACCGACAACCTGCAACAGTCGCAATATTGGCGCCCTTCCCTCTTTGCGGAGTACCGCCTCCCTTGGATGTTGAAGCCCTATATTGGCGGCAGCTATGCCCTAGAGCGCAATGCAATACGGCACTCCCATACCGACAGCCTGTTGCCTGCAGCTTTTTACTTTGATATCCTAAGGGCATACATACGCACCGCAGAACAACAACCCACATCTTGGAGCCTGACCTACTATACCCGAAGGGATAAACTGCCACAACAACAGCATTGGCAAGACCAAAGCCGTAGTCAAAATATAGAATGGAAGCTGGGGCTGAATGCGTGGAAACAACACCGCATCAACCTTATCAGCACCTACCGGCATACGAGCTATTACGATACGGTAAGCACACACTCTCAACCAGAACAATCCTTGCTGGGGCGTTTGGACTATAATGGTAACTTGTTTCGCAATGTAGCTATCATCAATAGTCTGTATGAATTTGGGTCGGGGCAAGAACAGCGAAAATCTTATACTTATATTGAAGTGCCCGCCGGACAAGGAGTATATACCTGGGTGGATTATAATGGAGATGGGGTGCAACAATCCAACGAGTTTGAAGTAGCCTTGTATCCGGATCAGAAACGTTTCATTAAAGTATTTACACCCACCAACGAATATGTAAAGGTCAATTACGTGAATTTTAATCTCAGTGTTTTGCTGGAGCCCGGAAGCTATTGGGAAGAAGGAAAGAAAAATAAAACACAACGATTCCTCTCTCGTTTTTCTTCACAATCCTTTTTACAAATCAGCAATCGAATGTTGGCAAGTGAAGGGCTGAACGCCTACAACCCTTTTGCCAAAAGCCTTTCGGATACTACGATTATCTTGTCGAACACATCAGTAGGTGCATCGGTCTATTTTAATAGAAACAGTAGTAAATGGGGGATTGACTACAACCTGCAAGCAAATACAGGCAAGCAATTGCTGCTATACGGTATGGATGCGACACATCATCGCCAACACCTATACAAACTCCGATGGAATATTATACAACCCATCTCGGTAAACCTGCAAGCCAGCCATGGCAATCGCTCGTATGCAGCGGCAGCATCTGAGAACAGAAGCTATCAAATGCGCTACCAATCTATAGAGCCATCGGTAACGTGGCTTTTTCAGAATGCCCTTCGCATGACCTCAAACTACAAGTACGAACAGCGCCACAACAGCGTATTATACGGAGGCGAAAACGCCATCATTCAAAGTGCTCAAATAGCTATTCGGTATAGTCAGCCAACAATTGGTGCGTTACAACTGCGTGGCACGTATGCCGGTATTCAATACAATGGAAACACTGCAGCACCTATTTCCTTTGTCTTGCTGGATGCCTTACAAAAAGGGAACAACTACTTGTGGTACCTGAATTGGGTGCGGCAAGTGGGCAATGGTATCGAACTGCTCTTGGAGTATGAAGGTAGAAAGCCCGGAAATGCACCTGTGATACACACCGGAAGGATGAGTATTCGTGCGATACTTTAATAAGAATCTAGATGATGTATTGCTTGAAAGGCATGAAGTCTGCTTGCTATATACCTTCTAAAGAAGTTGTATCTTAGGCACTCATTATGAAACCATGCTTCATAGGTATTCGATAGATGAACGGTGCTATCGCCACTACCGTTGCATGGGTATTCTTAGCTTGGACAACCATTAAGAAAAGTAGAGAACCTACAATATTAGCAAAACCATGAAGCCAACATTCTAATATCGATATTATTCTGTTTAAAAATATTTTCTCATGAAAAAAATAGCTTTACTTCTAGCACTAGGTATCAGCACGCTGGCGTACGGACAGCAGTACGCGGTACAATGGCAGACGGGGAATGTAATCCCTGTTGAAAAATCATTTGCGCTATCGCCTTCAGAAGGAGAGGTAGTAAATCATCGCTACTACCGCATCATACAATTTTACCAGATACCTACCGATAGGGAAAAGGCGGCATTGGAAGCAACCGGCATAAGGCTGTATAACTACCTACCCAACTATAGTTATATGGCTTCGATACCGGTGGGCTATTCTTCCTCCGGCTTGAGCAGTCATCGTAATGTACGAAGCGTCTTTCCCATAGCTGCTACGCAAAAGCTGTCTGCAGATTTGGAGCCCGGAAAATATCCGGCTTATGCCTTAAAAGAAAACAATCAGATAGAGCTCATTGTGCTGCATCATCCGGATATACCTACTTCACAAGTGGCAGAAATGCTGGCACAGCAACAGATAACCGTATCCTTTCAACTACCGGAACAAAATGGATTACGCATCTTAGCTCAGAAAAATGCTGTAACGACATTGGCACAAATGGCGGCTCTTTATTTTATTGAACCCTATGATGCCAACCCTCTGCCTGAAGACTTGACAGGAAGCACCAATCACCGTTCAAACACAATCGCAACGGCATATTCCGGCGGATTGAAGTATGATGGCACCGGCGTATCAGTAGCCTTAAATGACGATGGCGTTATTGGCCCTCATATCGATTATCAAGGACGATTAATCAACCAATACATCAGCTTCAACAATGGTGACCATGGCGATCATTGTGGCGGTATCATTTTTGGAGCCGCCAATATGAACCCTACTGCTCGCGGTATGGCTTTTGGTGCCAACTTAGGTGTGTATGGCGTTAGCTCTTCCTTTGCCAATACTTATCAAGCCTTTGACAGCATTTACAACCACTACAACACAAATGAAATTCGCATTACCTCTACTTCGTATGGAGATGGTAATAATGCCGGTTATACCTCTCGTGCCCGTTTGATGGACCAACAGATAAACACCATGCCGGAATTAATACACGTTTTCTCTGCCGGCAACTCAGGCACTTCCAACTTTGGCTATGGTGCCGGTGCCGGATGGGGCAATATTACCGGCGGACACAAGCAAGCAAAAAATGTAATAGCGGTAGGCAACCTAAGCGATGTGGATGTGCTAGCCAGTAGCAGTAGCAGAGGACCTGCCAAAGATGGTAGAATTAAACCCGACATCTGTGCAGTAGGAACCAATGTCTATTCTACAATGGATGTAAATGCTTATCAATATTTGTCCGGCACCTCCATGGCTTGTCCCGGCGTATCGGGAGTGTTGGCACAATTATACCATGCTTACAAAGACCTTCATAATAATGCACAGCCCCCTTCATCTTTAATGAAAGCAATCGTACTCAATACCGCTGACGACTTGGGTAATAGCGGTCCTGATTTTCGCTTTGGTTATGGAAGGATAAATGCCAGAAGGGCTTATGGCATAATAGAAAACAATCAATACAGTTTCGACTCGGTATCGCAAGGGGCAACGAAAACACATACCATTTCGGTGCCTGCCGGTACTGCAGAAGTGCGCATAATGGTGTATTGGCATGATAAAGAAGCAACCGCCGGCGCATTGAAAGCACTTGTAAACAACTTAGATATCTCGGTACAATCACCCAGTGCGCAAACCTTTTTGCCATGGGTACTGAACAGCACTCCTACCGCTACTGCATTAAACAGTCTTGCAGTGAGAGGAGTGGACTCTTTGAACAATGTGGAGCAAGTAACCATCAACACTCCTGCTGCAGGTAATTACACCTTGTCGGTATCTGGAACGGCTGTTCCTTTCGGGCCTCAAAAATATGTGGTAGTGTACGAATTTGTGAAAGATGAAATCACGGTTACCTACCCAATGGGAGGAGAGTCGTTAGTACCGGGCACCAGTGAGATTATTCGTTGGGATGCCTATGGCAATACCGGTAATTTTACAGCATCGTATTCACTGGATAGCGGTATCACTTGGAATACCCTCTCTACTACCATTGGTGGTAGTTTACGATATTTCTATTGGACCGTGCCGAATGTGGTGAGTGGAAAAGCACTTGTGCGTATCAGCCGAGGAGCAGCATCTGATGTGTCAGATTCGAAATTTTCTATCATAGGAGTACCGTCATCCCTTACTGTAAACTGGGTTTGTTTAGACTCTTTTAAAGTAAGCTATACGGGAGTGACAGGAGCTACGGGCTACATCGTTACGGTGTTGGGAAATAAATATATGGACTCTGCTGCTATCAGCCCTACCAACTCATGTGTAGTGCACGGCATGAACACCCTACAATCGGGTTGGTATAGCGTACAAGCCACCGGACCGGATGGCTGTATTGGTAGGAGGGCTATTGCTAAAGCGCGACCCGCAGTACCGTACAATTGTTCCGTAGTAGATGATTTAGAATTGGTGCGTATAGATAATGTCGTAGATACCCTTCAACAATATTGTGATATTGCCAGCTATACGGATTCCCCAAGTGTAGTTATCAGCAACAATGGGCTTGCACCAATGACAAACACGATAGTCAGCTATTCGGTAAACGGCGGAGCTGTCATATCGGATACTCTAAGTGCCGCTATTCCTGTAGCAACACAGGTTACACATCAATTCACTACCCCCATTGTATATACGGCTTCGGGCGCTCATACCATTCAGATTTGGATATCGAATACAGGTGATAACAATGGGATAAACGATACTCTCACCATCATCAAACAAATACTTCCTCCGGTTACAATGTCGGTACCGTTCATCGAAAATTTTGAAACCTTCAACAATTGCGACACCACTGCCAATTGTTCCATGACGGTATGTGCCTTAACAGGAGGATGGCGCAATGCAAGCAATGCAACCGAAGACGATATAGACTGGCGTGTACTTACCGGACCTACCCCATCCGCTGCTGCCGGAGGGCAAACAGGGCCTTCCATAGACTATATTCCCGGATCCCTCACCGGGCACTACTTATATTTAGAGTCGGACAGTTGCAGCAGCAAAAGAGCAGAATTAATTTCCCCATGTATCGACCTTACTGGTGTAACAAACCAATCTTTAAAATTTGCTTATCACCTGTATGGTAGTGGTATGGGCAGCTTACATGTCGATGTATTTTCCAGCGGGCAATGGACAAATGATATCCTGCTGGCACAAGCAGGCAACCAAGGCAACGTATGGAAAACAGCTACCGTTTCGTTGAGCAATTACGATGGAAAAATTATCAACCTGAGATTCAGAGGAATAACAGGTACGAATGGCAAAAGCGATATGGCTATAGATGCCGTACGCATCACCACTCCGAATTCTATTTCAGAAACGGGCATTGCGGCAGCTGTACAAATCTACCCGAACCCCACTAAAGGGTTGCTGCAAGTGACATTGCCAAAAGGGAAAAGCCAACTACGATTAGTGGACGTACAAGGCAGAGAGGTGTACCGCCAAACCACAGAAAACACCACAGAAACCCTTTCGCTACAGGCATTACCTTCCGGCATGTACTACTTACATATCGTACACGAAACTGGCAGCATTACAAGAAAGGTGACAAAATATTAAGCCTATATTTCAGCAAGCAAACTACTTATAACGATGCTACTGCCTATTGAGCAAGTAGCATCGTTTTCATATTGACCAGTATCATAGTATTGCGACGCTCTCGTCACCATGCGGGTGTGAGGCTAAGGCTATTTTTGCCATAAATAAGCCCCCATCATGCAAAATGCTTCATTGTTTATTTCCGACAACCTCAATCTGGACGCTATCGCCTTGCAGTTATTGGAGTTGCATTACCGTCCGATGTTGGATGCCATAGGGAAAGCTCGTACTGAAATTGCTACGTTGTCTCCTCAAGAGAGCAGTACTACCCTTGATGTATTCTTGCAATTACACAGTATTTGGCTCAACTCGCTTGAAACCTTTCTACAAAAACGTATTCTATATGTGATTCCTTATCTCAAAGTACTTTCTGAAAGAAGAGCATTACAAACAGTAACATTACCTATAGTTAACGGAAATAACATGACTATTTCCGAGATAGAAACGGATCATAGGGAGATCATGAAACAATGGCGAATATTTAAAAGAAATGTAGAATTTTACACCGGCAGCAATGCCTATTTTGGGTTTCATCATTTATACGCAATCATCACAGCTATACATGATGGCATGGAAGAACTGGAAGAGATAGAAAAAAATATTTTGTTTAACGAATTACAATCGACACAAAAGAACCGCAATGCCAACAGCTGAATTATTACAAGAGACGACAAGCACTGCAAAGAAGCAGTTGCCTACCTGTTATCATTGTGGGCTCGATTGCCATACCAAACAGATTAGCCTTGAGGAAAAATATTTTTGCTGTGAAGGGTGCAAGTTGGTGTACGAAATATTAAATGAAAAAGGGCTTTGCGATTACTATAAAATCGAATCTCATCCGGGTTTGTCGCAGATAAAACCATTGCGAAAAGACAAGTATGCCTATTTAGACAATGAAGAAATTGCCGAGCGACTATATCGTTTTTCTGATGGCAAACATACAATTGTCAACTTTTACTTGCCGGGTGTACACTGCACTTCTTGCATGTGGCTGTTGGAACATTTATACAAAATAAACCCTGCCATTAGCGAAAGCCGACTCGACTACTCTGCCAAAGAAGTATCCATACATTTTGACCGCCAACAACTCTCCGTTCGGAAATTGGTAGAGCTGTTGGCAACCATCGGATATGAGCCCTACATCAGCTTGGATGATGTGTCCGAAAAAAAATTGACACAAGGCAATAAACAACGCTTGTTGAAACTCGGTATTGCCGGCTTTTGCTTTGGCAATATCATGATGCTCAGTTTCCCTGAATACCTTGCCATTAAAGGCATTGAGCACCAGTACGTACAACTATTCCGTTACCTCAATTTGCTATTGGCATTGCCGGTATTTTTTTATTCAGCTACCGAATTTTTCACTTCTGCATGGAAAGGTATTCAACAAAAAATGTTGAACATTGATGCCCCCATTGTACTATCATTACTTATCACATTTACGCGAAGTATCATCGAAATTGTTACTAACACAGGTGGCGGATATTTGGATAGCATGAGCGGTATTGTATTCTTTATGTTGGTAGGAAGATTGGTACAAGACCGCGCCTATCAATCTATTTCTTTTCATAGGGATTACAAATCATATTTCCCCGTGGCGGTAACGGTGGTTACAGAAAAAGGCATTGAATCACGCAGTTTAGATGAACTAAAAGAAAATGATATAGTGCAGTTGCATAATGATGAAATCATCCCTGCAGATGCACTCATTTTACAAGGAGAAGGTGCCATCGATTATAGCTTTGTTACGGGCGAAAGCAAAACGGTGCGTGTAGCAAAAGGCGAACGTGTATATGCCGGCGGTAAACAACTTGGTGAGCAATTGGTCATCCGGCTCGAAAAGCCTGTTGCCGGCAGTTACCTCACATCACTATGGAATCATTTTGCTTTTTCAAAAAACAAAGCCAAAGAAAATAACGATAAAAGCATCGTTCATAAACTGAGTAAATACTTTACCCTTGTGCTGTTGCTCCTCGCTACCCTTACGGCTATTTATTGGAGCCTGCACGACAGCTCAAAAATTTGGGTGAGCGTTTCTGCCATGCTGATTGTCGCCTGTCCTTGTGCGCTTTTGATAGCCGTCAATTATACCAATGGCAACCTGCTGCGACTGCTCAGCCAACACGGACTCTTTATCCGAGATACTTCTGTTATCGAACAATTTGGCAATGTCAATCATATCTGCTTTGACAAGACCGGTACCTTAACCCAAAACAATAGCGAGCAAGTGCAATATGCCACAGCCCTTTCGGATAGTGAGAAAGACATCTTATATACGGTAGCTGCATCCAGCAAACACCCTTACAGCAAAGCTATTGCAGCCTCTTTGACACAACGCCATAAAGTGCCCTTACAATCTTGGAAAGAAATACCCGGACAAGGAGTAGAAGCCGATTACAATGGACAGGTCGTAAAAATTGGAGCCGCTTCTTTTGTGGAATTTCAAGCAGCATCCAACCCATATCAAACCTTCGTTCGCATGGGGGAAAAGATTATCGGGGTGAATATAGCTCCGGCGATTCGCAAGGGCACACAAGCGATGATGACCGCATTAGCATCTCGCTATCAGTTATCGTTAGTATCCGGCGATACCCAACAACAAGAAGCAACCTTTCGCAATATATTTCCGGAGAATAGTGATTTGCTCTTTCAACAACAACCCATTGACAAGCTAAAGTATGTTGAGCAATTGCAGCAAAAAGGGAAGAATGTTTTGATGATCGGCGATGGACTAAACGATGCCGGTGCCTTACAACAAAGCAATGTGGGCATTACCATTGCTGATGATATCAACAACTTCATTCCATCTTGCGATGCCATATTGGCTGCCGACAAATATGAACAACTTCCCGGATTGCTAAAACTGGCTCGTTCCGGAAAAATTATTATTGGTGTCAGCTTTGCGGTTTCTGTGATATACAATATTGTAGGATTATCCTTTGCGGTACAAGGGAAGATGAATCCCTTGATAGCCGCCATACTCATGCCGGCAAGCACCCTGACCACCGTTCTTATCACTACAGGGCTAAGCACCCTTTACACCCGTGTATTCGGATTGAAATAAGAAGGAGTCTAACATTATAACAACGTAGAACGACATTATGAAAGATACTTTCCAGTATAGCTTTCAGGCACTTGCTTTAGCCCTTCCGGAACACCTTCGTATAACACCTTGCCGCCATCTTCGCCGCCTTCCGGGCCAAGGTCTATCACCCAATCTGCCGCTTTTATCACATCGGTATTGTGCTCTATCACAATGACACTATGTCCTTTTTCGATGAGAGCATCAAATGACTGTAAGAGCTTGTTGATATCATGCATGTGCAATCCGGTAGTAGGTTCATCAAAGACAAAAAGAATAGAACCATTGTCTTTCCCTTTTCCCAGAAACGAAGCCAACTTTACTCGTTGGGCTTCACCGCCACTAAGGGTACTACTGCTTTGTCCTAACTTTAAGTACCCTAAACCCACATCACTCAAGGGCTGCAGGGCTTCAACAATTTTTTTCTCTTCTTTAAAAAACGCTATCGCCTCATCCACACTCATCTCCAATATATCGGCAATGTTCATAGACCGATACGTCACTTCAATGATTTCGTCTTTAAACCGTTTGCCTTTACAACTTTCACAAAGCAAATGCACATCTGCTAAAAACTGCATTTCTACTACTACTTCACCATCACCCTTGCAGGTGTCGCATCGCCCGCCATCTGTATTGAAGGAAAAATGTTTTTCAGAATAGCCTCTTATTTTAGACAAAGGTTGTTTCGTATATAATTTTCGGATTTCATCCCATGCTTTTATGTACGTCACTGGATTGCTCCGAGATGATTTTCCAATAGGGTTCTGATCTACCAGTATCACTTGCGACAACCGATGCACATCACCGGATAGCTGCTTAAAACTTCCGGGCTTATCGCCGTTTTCGCCCAACTGTTTTTGCAATGCCGGATATAGTATTTGCTTCACCAGCGTTGTCTTCCCGCTACCACTTACACCGGTTACAACACAAAGCAAATGAAGAGGAAAATGAACGGTAATATTCTTTAGGTTGTTTTGCCTGCATCCTTCAATGACAATCGCATCTTTGCTCTTTCTGATATTGGCATTAACCTGTATGGACAATGCTTTGCTGAGGTACTTTCCGGTAAGGCTATGGGGATTATTGATGATGGCTTGTTCATCGCCCGTGGCTATTACTTCGCCACCCAAATGAGAGGCAAATGGCCCCATGTCAATAATATGATCAGCTTCATGCATCATCATCTCGTCATGCTCTACCACAACCACGGTATTACCCAAATCGCGCAATGATTTTAAGACTCCAATCAGTCGGGCTGTATCTCTGGGATGCAAGCCTATGCTGGGTTCGTCCAATATATATAGCGAGTCAGTAAGGTTGCTGCCTAAAAACTTGGTGAGTTGAATACGTTGGCTTTCGCCACCAGATAATGTGTTGGCGGTTCGTTGCAGGGTAAGATAGCCCAACCCAACATCCATCAAGGTTTTGAGGCGTTGTGTTATTTCCGTCAAGATGCGTTTGGCAATGATCGCTTCATGTGACGTTAATTCCAACGATTGAAACCATGCTTGTAATGTACTAACCGGCCATTGCAATAGAGTAGCTATAGATTGATTCCCCACCTTCACATACAACGCTTCTTTTCTTAAGCGCGCACCTTTGCAATCCGCACAAATCGTCTTCCCTCGATAGCGTGCTTGCAAGATGCGGTATTGTATTTTGTATAAGTTCTGGGTTAGCATGTCAAAAAACTGTCGAATACCTTCGACCTTGTCATTGCCGTTCCATAACAAGTTAAATTCCGCTTCTGACAAGGATTCTACGGGTTTATGCACCGGAAAATCAAAGTTAGCAGCGGCACGTATAAAGTTGCGTTGCCATTCACCCATCTTATCTCCGTGCCAGGGAGCAACGGCGCCTTCATATACACTCAATGATTTATCCGGCAACACCAAATCTTCATCAATACCTACTGACATACCAAAACCCTCGCAAGTAGGACAAGCACCATACGGGTTATTAAAAGAAAATAAGTTTGGCGTCAATTCTTCAAAACGAATACCATCTGCTTCAAAACGATTATTGAAATGATGCAGTGTAGTTCCGTTCACTTCCAACCAACAATCACCTTCTGTTTCGTAAAAAGCCGTTTGAGCACTATCGGCAATACGGTGTAAATCATCTTCTTCAAATTCTTTTACCACCAACCGATCGATAAGGATATAATAAGGCTTTCCTTCTACTAAGGTAGTATCTGCCAATGCCTCTTCTATTCTAAGGTAGGTTGCTGATCCTTTTTCATACAATCGCACAAAACCCTTTTGCAGCAAGACATTCAGCTCATCTTCCATACGGCGACCCTGGGTTACCACAAACGGAATAATGATAAGCACTTTATCCCCAAAAGGAAATTTTTGAATAGCGTCCACCACATCGCTCACGCTATCTTTTCTCACTTCTCTACCAGTAATGGGCGAATAGGTTTTGCCGATTCGGGCATACAACAAACGGAGGTAATCATATATTTCGGTCATTGAGCCAACGGTGCTGCGGGGCGTGCGAGAAGTTACTTTTTGTTCGATGGCAATGGCGGGACAAAGCCCTTTGATATAATCAACATCCGGCTTATCCATACGCATCAAAAACTGACGTGCATAGGCACTGAGGCTTTCGGCATAGCGACGCTGCCCCTCCGCAAAAAGCGTGTCCATTGTTAATGATGACTTACCCGAGCCGGAAACTCCTGTAACCACGATAAACTTGTTTTTAGGAATGGCTACATCAATATTTTTCAGGTTATGCATCCTTGCTCCTTTGATGAAAATTGCATCATCAGACAAAGCATCGGTGTCGTTTGCAGGCTTGGCTTCGGTCTTGTTCACTTTTTTAACGGGCGTTTTCTTGGCAGGCATAGTCAGCGAAATTAGAATAAAGTTATGGTGGATGGAACCGCCGGCATTTCGATTTTTTCAGCTCGACATTTTGAATAAATCCTCCAATAAAAAAAACGAAGTCTTCATCAAACAATGAGAAAACTTCGTTTTCAATAATAAATATCAGCTAATCGTAACGGCTTATTTCGATGTGCCGTTTTGCTTGGCGTATTCTTTCAGCGCTACTTCCAAACAATCCATCGCCTTGTTGATAGCCTCTTCATTCAATACATAAGCTAAGCGCACTTCGTCTTTTCCTCTACCTTTGGTTGCATAAAAGCCGGCAGCAGGTGCCATCATTACCGTTGCACCTTGGTGTGAAAAGGATTCTAACAACCATTGGCAAAATTTCTCACTATCATCAATGGGCAATTTGGCAATAGCATAAAATGCACCTCCCGGCGTGGGACAAACCACCCCTTCCATTGCTTGCAAACGCTTTACCAGCAAATCTCTCCGCGCATTGTACTCTGCATGCACTTTATCAAAATAATCGGAAGGTAAATCAACCGCAGCCTCTCCTAATATCTGTGCAAAAGAGGGTGGACTTAATCGTGCTTGTGCCAATTTCATAGCAGCATCCAACACTTGCTGATTGCGGGTTACAAAGGCACCAATACGACCACCACAAGCGCTGTATCGTTTAGAAATAGTATCCAACAATATGGCATGATTGTCTAACCCTTCTAACGACAATACCGAAATATGCTTGCGCCCATCATAACAAAACTCACGGTATGCCTCATCGCTAAACAAGTACAAATCGTGTTTCAAACAAATCTCCTTCAACACATCCAATTCTTCTTTACTGTATAAATAGCCGGTTGGGTTGTTTGGATTACAAATCATTATAGCCTTGGTGCGGGGCGTAACAGCTTTTTCAAAGGCTTCGATGGAAGGCAATGCAAAACCCGTTTCGATACCGGAAGGAATAGGAATAATGCGAATGCCGGCACTGATGGCAAAGCCATTGTAATTGGCATAAAAAGGTTCGGGAATGATCAACTCATCTCCCGGATCCATACAACTCATAATAGCAAACAAGATTGCCTCAGAGCCGCCGGTGGTAACAATGATTTGTTGTTCGTTAACGGTTACTCCGTTGCGTTGGTAATAGCCTGTCAGCTTCTTCCGATAGCTTTCAAAACCGGCACTGTGCGAGTATTCCAACACCTTCATATCCGTATGTCTTACGGCATCTAATATGGCAGCGGGAGTTTCAATATCCGGCTGACCAATGTTTAAATGATATACGGTGGTTCCGCGTTTTTTAGCAGCTTCTGCAAAGGGAACTAATTTTCTAATGGGAGAAGGTGGCATTTGAATACCACGTTGCGATACATTTGGCATGGTGCAAAAATAGCTATTAGCCTTCAATAATGCACCTCATTCTGATGGTAGCCTTCATCCCTCCGCAATATTGCAACGAAGAGCGTTATCAACCTATCATGAAGGGATGTCCTTTATTCCGAAACCGTTTTGGGAGTAAGCCCAATAGCAGCGGCAGTAGTAAGCATAAACGCATACGCTGCGTCATACTCATTGGGGATGATACCGTCTAATATGGCTTCTCGTACCGCCGTTTTAATGATGCCCACTTCCCTGCAAGGAGCTAGCCCAAAGGTTTGCATGATGATGCTTCCATCTATGGGTGGATGCCAGTTGCGAATGCGGTCTTTTTCTTCCACCTCTATCAATCGGCGGCGCACATATTCGAAGTTGTCCAAAAAACGACGCACTTTAGTTTTGTTCTTTGAAGTAATATCGCTTTCGCAGAGTTGCATCAAGTCATCTATATGTTCTCCGGCATCAAACAATAAACGGCGCATGGCGCTATCGGTTACTTCCTCCTTCGAAAGACTGATGGGGCGGAGGTGTAGTGCTACCAGTTTGGCCACATACTTCATATTATCTTGTTGTGGCAATTTTAATTGACGAAATATTTTGGGAACCATTCGCTCTCCTACTACTTCGTGCCCATGAAAAGTCCAGCCATGCCCTTGTTCAAATCGCTTGGTTGCGGGTTTACCAATATCGTGCAAGATAGCTGCCCATCGCAACCAGAGGTCATTGCTCCGATACGCTACATTGTCCAATACTTGCAGGGTATGATAAAAGTTGTCTTTGTGTCCTTTGCCATCAATATAAGCAGCCCCTGAAAGCTCTTGCATCTGCGGAAAGAAATGAGGCAACAATCCGCATCGGAACAATAAATCGAAACCGATGGAGGGCTTTTTGCTGAGTATGATTTTGTTCAATTCATCCGTTATGCGCTCTTGGCTGATAATCTTTATCCGCTCATGATTGCGAGCAATGGCTTCGAAGGTTTCCGGTGCAATATCGAAATGTAGTTGAGCAGCAAAACGTATGGCGCGCATCATCCGCAAGGGATCGTCCGAAAAAGTGATGTCAGGGTCAGAAGGTGTGCGAATCATCTTTTTTTGCAAATCTTCTATACCGCCAAAAGGGTCTATTAGCGTTCCATAATTTTCGGCGTTAAGACTGATGGCTAAGGCATTGATGGTAAAATCTCTTCGAAGTTGGTCGTCTTCCAAAGTGCCCACAGAAACTTGCGGGTTGCGTGAATATTGCTGATATGATTCTTTACGAGCACCTACAAACTCCACATCAAATTGTTGTACTCTAAAATGCGCCGTACCATAATTTTTAAAGAATGATACCGTTGGCAATGGGTGAAAGGCTGCGGCAGCACGATGCGCCAACTCAATGCCATCGCCTACACAAACAATATCGGCATCTTTGGTATTTCGTCCAATTAATTTATCCCTTACAAATCCACCAATGAGGTAAGTTTCTACCCGCATTTCTTGTGCGGCGGTAGCTATCTTTTCTAAAATACCACGTTCTGTCTTGTTGAGCTGAATGTCCATATTGCGAGCACAAATATAGGGGGTTGAAAGAAAGGACTATGGCTTATCGCAAGCGCTCCCAACTTTCATCTTCAAGGATGCGTATAATTTGAGAAGGTTGCCTTGCTACTGCATCGTTTTGACGATAGCGCACTACATAATCTACTTGCGACAACAAGCGCTCATCAATTGCTGAGAAAATAGCCGGTGCCGGCATACCGCTAAAATTAGCCGAAGTAGAAACGAGCGGTTGCTGTAATCGTTTAATAAGGGCTTTGCAGAAGGGATCGGTGGTCACACGAATGGCAATACTCCCATCTTCATGAACGGCATTATCAGGAAAACCTAAGGCAGCTTCATAAATAACGGTGGTAGGCACTTCAAAGCTTTCGATGATGGCAATAATGTCGGGTGGTGGCGCAGCTACATATTGCAATACCTCTTTAGCCTCTGCCAGCAGTACAATGAGCGACTTCTCTTGGGGGCGTTGTTTGATGGCAAATACCTTATCAATAGCGGCTTCCTGAAGTGCCGAGCAGCCAATGCCCCACACCGTATCGGTGGGATACAATATCGTACCTCCTTGCTGCAAAACCGTTACTGCATTTTTTATATCTGCTTCGAAATCCACCATAATAATTGTTTGTTAGTAATCTCCTGTGCGCACTTAAAATGCCCTTCCGGACAGGCTTTTCGCCCATGCAAACCACAAGGACGGCAGTTTAATCGCTCTGCTACTTCTACCACTTTGCCTTGTTGGCTCAAGGGCGTAAACCCAAATGCGGGCACAGTAGAACAAAATACGGCAGTCATGGGTGCCTGCACAGCCGTAGCGAAATGCAATGGAGCCGAATCGTTCGCATAATTCATTGCAGCACCTTTCATCAAGGCTGCGGATGCTAGAAAATTCAATTTACCACACAACGACACCACCTTTGGATGTTGCACCATTTGAATAATACGGCTCGCCAAAACATCATCACCGGGAGCCCCAAGCAGATACACCGTATAAGCTGATGGTATATCGTTGATGAGCGATGCCCATTTCTCTGCAGGAAATTGCTTGGTCCACCAAACTGAAGAAGGAGCAATGCAAACGTATGGCTGCGATTGATACAAGGCTACTTGCTCTTGGTCGTCATGGCTAGGATAAAGACGTGGCAAGCACTTCTTCAGAGATGTGAGAGGTGCAATGAGGGCATGGTTGCGGTCGGTCTCGTGCAAGGGAGCCTTTTCGTAAGGAACCGATAGGATATGTGGCACCTTATTTTGATAGCAAAATGAAAACGGATTTTTGTCAAAACCTGCTTTGAATGCAGCACCTGAGAAATAAGTTATCAAACCGGAACTGGCAAAACGATGCGCATTGATAACGGCATCATATCGCTGCCGACGCACTGTTGCAACAAGACGCAGTAAATTTAGTTGCTTATTTTTTTTCTTATCCCACACCCAAACATTCTGTAAAAACGGGTGATTTTTTAATAGCCCTTCATTACCTTTACGAAGCAGAAAGTCGATCTGTGCATCGGGGTACTGACGATGCAGTGTTTCCGCAATACCGGTAGCCAGTACCACATCTCCAATGAAAGCGCTTTGTATGATGAGAATTTTTTTCAAACCAGTGGCAAATGTACTTTAGAATTTCTTTAACCGTAATTTAACAAACTTTGGAGCGACATTCGTGTTCTATTATCATTCAATAAAATCAACCAAAATTTAAAAAATCTACAAACAATGAAAAAAATCATTCTGTCTTTAGGCGTATTGGTTCTTGCTACGTCGGTATCCTTCGCACAAGACAAAAAGAAAACAGCTGCTACTCCTAAAGCTGTAGAAGCAGCCGCTCCAGCCACCGGCGTTGAGGTGCTTAAGTTCAAAGAAGAAGTACATGATTTCGGCACCATTCCCCAAGGGAAACCGGTAACCAATGAATTCACATTTAAGAATACCAGCAAAGAGCCTATCACCATTCAAAATGTAAGTGCTTCTTGCGGTTGTACAACACCTGACTGGTCAAAAGAACCCATCTTACCCGGCAAAAGTGGTATGGTAAAAGCTACTTATAACGCTGCTGCTGCTGCACCGTTTTCTAAAACAGTTACCGTAATTACCAATGTAGGCACTAAAACGCTTACCATCAAAGGAGTGGTAGAAGCACCTGCCGCTACTTCGGTTCCTCAGAATAATTCATCCATGAAAACGACTCACTAATACGACGAATGAAACAGTTGTTTTTAGGACTTATCTGTGTATGGGCATCCTTCTACGGACAGGCACAAGCTATCAATAATGTGCCTGAACCGGTGAAGGTAAGTGCCGAGAAAGCACCCAAATATCATTTCAAAAAAGAAACACATGACTTTGGTACCATACCGGAAGGACCTTCTGTGAGTTATTCCTTTGAGTTTAAAAATACCGGCAACGCTCCACTGATTATTTCAAATGTGAGTGCTTCTTGTGGTTGCACCAGTCCAGAGTGGCCCAAAGAACCCATTTTGCCCGGCAAAAAAGGACGAATTAAAGTTACCTACCTTACTACAGGTCGTGGCGGACAACCTTTTTTCAAGGATGTTTATATTACGTCAAACGTACCTACCGAAAACAATGCACCGAAACAATTGCATATTAAAGGGGTGGTTACAGCTGCCAGTTCTGTGCCGGCAGACAATAAAATAAAAAAGTAAGCATCCCTTATCGGTATAACCAAAAACCGGAGCTAAACAGTTCCGGTTTTTTTAATTAAAAACTATCCAAGCAACCTTCCTGAATATACAATACCACCATCAACAACGCACTCCCTTCAACAACTAACAACAACTTGTGTATTTCCTGTTAATTGCCGTTGATAAGTAATGTAAATTTGTGAATAGTTAATGTATTTCATTTTTCAAAGTGTATTTACTGTGAATTACTCTTGAAAATTGCAGAAACTATACCCATTTAATTTATGTTTCCACAACGCCCAAAAGAAGCAATGCAGTTCATACATTCGCTCCATAAGGATGTAGCTGAAGAAATAAAAAAGTGGTGACAAATGCATAAGTGAAAACAGGTCGCATATCGAAGAAGAACCATAGAACCATTGGAATCATAAGCGTTGAATCTTCAACAATCCTCCATTAAACCAATATTATAGACTACAACACCCATGACTGTAAATATTAAAAAAGAGCTTGGTAGTTTTCGAAAAAAACTAGACCTCAATTCACTCGTATATGGCAAAATACCTCCTCAAGCAAACGAACAAGAACAAGCGGTATTAGGCGCTATTATGCTAGAAAAAGACAAGCTAGCAGAAGTACTAGAAATCATACAAAGCCCCGAATGTTTTTATGTAGATGCTCACCAAAAAATATATGGCGCCATCCGTCGCTTGTTTGACAAAGGCATGCCGGTGGACCTGCTCACGGTAACCGAAGAGCTACGACGCTCAAATGAATTAGAAATAGTAGGAGGCGCTTATTTTTTAACGGTTCTAACTACCAGCGTACTGTCGAGCGCCCACGTAGAAGCACATGCTCGCTTGGTAATGGAAAAATTCATTCAAAGGGAGTTGATACGCATCTCCGGCAACATCATTGCAGAAGCCTACGAAGACAGCACAGACGTATTTGACCTGCTGGACAAGGCAGAAACAAACCTCTACGAAATTACCGACAACCACCTACGGAAAAACTTCAAAGGACTGCGTGAAATATTAGCCCGTACCATACAAGAAATTGAAGATGCCAAAAACAGCAATGAAGATGTTACCGGTGTTCCTACCGGCTTTAGAGAATTGGACAAGCTGACGGCAGGCTGGCAAAAAAATGCCCTCATCATAGTAGCTGCACGCCCAGCTGTGGGTAAAACAGCCTTCTGTCTCAACTTAGCAATGAATGCTGCCATGCATGCGGGGAAACCTTACCCGGTGGCGTTTTTCTCTTTAGAAATGGGCGCCGGTGAATTGGTGAAAAGAATGTTGGCAGCTACTACCGAGGTCAGTATGGATGCCATTACCAAAGGGCGTATGCAAGAACATGAGTTTGTGCAAATGACGCAACGTATGAGCAAGTTGGGAACGGCTCAAATGTTTATTGATGACCAAGCAGCGCTCAACCTATTTGAGCTACGAGCAAAAGCCAGAAGGCTAAAACAAAAACACGACATCCAACTCATCATCATTGACTATTTGCAATTAATGCAAGCCGACATCAATAAAGGAGGGACACGTGAACAAGAAATTTCAAAAATTTCGCGTGATTTAAAATCTTTAGCCAAAGAGTTGGAGATACCCATCATCGCCCTTTCACAATTGAATCGTTCAGTGGAATCGCGCAAAGAATCGAAAATGCCACAACTGAGCGACCTCCGTGAATCGGGTGCCATTGAGCAAGATGCCGACATGGTAGTCTTTCTATACCGTCCGGAGTATCATGGTATCACCAACAACGAAATGGGTGAATCTATAGAAGGAGAAACACATGTGTACGTGGCCAAAAACAGAAGTGGCGCTACCGACACTGTGAAACTACGCTTCATAAAAGAGTATCAAAAATTTGTGGACTTGGAAAGCGATAATGGCTTCAATAGACCAGGCAGTTATGGTGGTGGCAACTATCCTCCCAAAGGCGATAATCCCGTTGCCGGTATCCGCAGAGATCCAAGCGAATTTGGCTCGTCGCACATGTTCATACAAGGGCAAGCCGGCTACCAAACACGTCCTTCAAAAGCCAATGATTATTCTTTTGACGATGACGACAATCCTCCATTTGATGAAACGGACAATACTGTTCCTTTCTAAAATTCTAACAACAAAAAAAACAGAAAACAAAAAAGCAGAGCCAATTGGCGCTGCTTTTTACATTTGACTTGTGGTAATCAAAAAAAATATCCGTTTATTTTTCGATAAGCACAACCTCAACACGGTTGTTTTTCTTTCTTCCTTCCGGTGTATTATTAGGTGCAATGGGCTGTGTTTCGCCATAGCCAATAGCATCTATGTTCACGGAGCTGATGCCGGCATTCACCAAATAACTCTTGACAGATTCAGCACGTGCTTTGGAGAAAAACAAATTGTAGTTATCATCACCTATGTTATCGGTATGCCCAATCAGTTTTAGCTTATAACCTTTTTGGATTAGCAATAAAGCTAGTTTATCCAATGCTTTGTTAGAGCTAAACAGCAAATCAGCGCGCTCCGGCTGAAAAGCAATGCTGGCTTGTGCTTCTTTAGCTATCAATCGATCCTCATCCGTTATCGTCGTCGTTGGTGGTGGTGGTACTGTTGTTTTTGTTTCACGTGTTGTAGTCGTTGGGGTATTCGTGACCTCACAGCCGTCTTGGTTTACTTTCGCATGAATAGAAGTGCCAGGACACTTATCCAGCAAGTCTATTACTCCATCACCATCGGTATCGGTTTTCAGATTTTCCATTTGTGCTGACAACAATTGATTTTGCCTGAGTACTTCTTCCACCGTGTTTCGCATTTGAGCCAAATCACGTGTTGTTTCCTCTGCCAACTCTTTGGCCGGGTTGTGCCAGGTTAGTGCCGGTTTCGATTTTTTACCTAACATAAATTGCAAGCCAATATAACCATAACCATATTTATCCTGGTTGGTTCCGAAATGTGTCAAATCCAAATTATCTCCATCAATAAAATGTACACGATAGCCCAATTCTAATGCAATCGCATTCGACATTTTCACCTTGGCACCAGCACCTATGGGTAAAAACAGAGCCGTAGCATTACCACTCGCTTTCAGTTTTTCTAATACACTGTCGGATGTGCGTCTGCCTTCTGAAGCATAAGCCACAGAGCCCAGACCAATAGTACCAAACAAGTTGATGGTATTTTTCTTTGAAAGCCAATTGACATTTAAGATACTGAATACCACATTCAAACTACCGGCATAAGCCACTTTGGTTTCGTAACCTTGGTATTTTAATACCCGCTTGGTGCCATCGCCTTGCAAGCGAGAATTATCGCCACTAAAACTACCCGATTGAACATCGGCACGAAGCGATAAAAAATGAGTGAGGTCTTTCTGTACATACAAGCCCACACCATATCCGGGTTTGTTGACCGTATAATCGTTCATTCCTCCGGGGAGGCTACCCACTTGACTAAAGCCGCCGTTGATACCAATGGACCAAGAGCGAAAGGCTTTAGCACCTCTAAAAAGGTTGCCGGAAGCATCTTCTACCTTGGCAGAATCTGTTTGCGCCCAACTTGAAAGGGATAATGAAATACCGACCAGGGTAATAAATACGCGTTTCATAATAAAGCTAAAAAATGGTGCTCAAAGGTAGGGCTTATATGAGAATGTTATGAGGCTTGAATTACATTTTATAGCAAACTATTTTCCACAACTAATAGCAAGAAGCATAGCATTTGTGTGCATAAATAGACAATAATATGGTTACACAAAAGAAACACCTATGCTACATTTATTACAGGAAGGAATAGCGCTTACTTCGTTTTAATGTTTGCGATAGCTCCATTACTTTTGCAAAAATTATATCAAGCGATATGCGCATTGCCATAGTGGGTGCTACCGGTCTAGTCGGCAGTACCATGTTACAGGTATTGGAAGAAAGAAACTTCCCCGTTACCGAACTTTATCCGGTTGCTTCATCGAAATCCGTAGGACAAACCGTTGTTTTCAAAGGGAAGGAATATTCCGTTTTATCGTATCAAGATGCTATTGCCAAAAGACCACAGATAGCACTCTTCAGCGCAGGCGGTAGTGTATCACTGGAGTTAGCCCCCTTATTTGCAAAAGCCGGATGTAAGGTAATAGACAATTCATCTGCCTGGCGAATGGATACTACCAAAAAATTAATAGTGCCGGAAGTAAATGGTGCTGCCTTAACGCCGGATGATTTTATCATTGCCAACCCCAATTGCTCTACCATTCAGATGGTAATGGTGTTGCAACCCTTGCATTTGAAATACGGCATTCGCAGAGTCGTTGTCAGCACCTACCAATCGGTGACCGGAACGGGGCA
This sequence comes from Bacteroidota bacterium, assembly GCA_029573235.1. Classification (GTDB taxonomy): domain Bacteria; phylum Bacteroidota; class Bacteroidia; order Chitinophagales; family Chitinophagaceae; genus JAFIGV01. Next base: position 13,415 of record JAKQGX010000043.1, on the reverse strand, counting down.
AAAAGCCGTTGCAGAATTAATGCAACAACGCCAAACCGCTACTGCACCGCAAGTATATCCGCATCCTATAGACCTCAACATACTACCGCATATTGATGTGTTTCAAGATAACGGCTATACGAAAGAAGAGATGAAGATGGTGCTTGAAACCAATAAAATTATGGGCGACGACGCTATAAAGGTAACCGCTACTACGGTTCGTGTTCCTGTCACCGGCGGACACAGTGAGAGCGTAAATATTGAGTTCCTTAATGAATTTACGGAGCAAGAAGTACGTGACGTGTTAGCACAAAGTCCGGGTGTAAAGGTGATCGATAATCCGGCGAAAAATGAATACCCGATGCCCTTGTATGCTACCGGAAAAGACGATGTTTTTGTAGGTAGGATTCGAAGAGATTACTCACAAGAGAAAACGATGAATTGTTGGATAGTTGCCGACAATCTTCGGAAAGGCGCTGCTACCAATGCCGTTCAGATAGCAGCCTACTTGGTGGATAAAGGTTGGCATATTGCTTAAGTAGCGAAGTACTCATAACAAGAAAACGCCTTGATGCAAGGTTGGGTGTTCTGTCATTTGTTTGTCAAGATTTGGTGGATGTATATTTTGAATACAAGTCGAAAGATACTTTTGCGTTCAAAATAATCAACCTCATGAAAGCACTTTCACTTAGCCTCTTCCTCGCTGCAGCAGTTTCATTGCAAGCTAGCGCGCAAACGCCCACTTGGATACACGATACCATTGCTACCGGCACCGGCTACAAAAAAAATGTTTATTATAGTTTAGAAAACGGAACAGCCGGAATAGCAGATGCTGACAATTGGCACATCGGCTTTTCAACCGGTACTTTCGAAGAAGGAGTACTTACCAATAGCGCCGACAAAGCCATCAAGCTATATGAAATCAGCTCTAATCCATTAGACTTCGGCACTGACCTAACCGCGGCTTTCAACACCGCTGTGGCTGCTAACCCAATGCCCTTCTACAACTCGAATACGATATGGAATACCGGTGCCTTCAATCAAGGTTCTGCCATGTACGGTTGGGGAGATTACATAAGTGCTACCCACTGGATTGAAGGAGTGGTAGTTTTCGGTTTGGTAACCGCTACTGACACCTTCCAAGTGTTTATAGAAGACAAGCAAACCTACCAAGTGCCCAATGCTCCTGTTTTCAACTTTAAAATAGCTCAATTAGATGGCAGTCAATCAATCTCTAGATCCATTGCATTGGGCGTTACCGGTTACAAAGACAGAGCCTTTGTTTATTACAATATCGAAACCGATTCCTTTATCAATAGAGAGCCGGCGAAAAGTAGTTGGGACTTTGTATTCACCAACTACAATGATGAAAATGTAGTGATGGGAAATGAATACTATAAAGTGTTCGGTATATTAAACAATAGCGCTACACGTGCCGCAAAGGTAGACACAGCAGATGCTGAATTTGATAACATCATTGGTAACTATGCTTCTTACACCTACGACTCTACTATCAATTCTATTGGTAGAAAATGGAAAGCATCCGGTATGTCGGGGGTGCAAATGGTGGACTCTTTGTGTTATTTCGTTAAAGTAAGAAATGGCGATGTATGGCAATTGGTATTTACAGCATCCAACTCCGGCGCTCACCCAACTGACCCCGGTATGGTAGCCATGAAAAAAAGAAAAGTGTACAAAAACACAACAAGTGTTGCAGATGCCAACAATGCTATTACCGTTTTCACAGCCTTTCCAAATCCTACTAACAACAGTTTGCAAGTAGTATTTGAAAGCGCACAACCCAATAGTAAGAACACCATTACCCTTACGGATATGACCGGCAGAAAAGTATATTCTAATTCGCTTTCAGCAATATCCGGCTTACAAACCATTACCATACCTACGGCTTCATTAGCCAACGGCAACTACATCTTAAGTGTTGTTTCTGGCGGACATCAAGCCATTGAAAAAATAGTAGTTCATCACTAATTACCTTCATACGCTATGAATACAAAAGTTCGGTTACTTCTTATCAGTAACTGAACTTTTTCTTTCCAGGCAAAACGAAAATATGACTAGAACCGTTCAAATAATCTCTTTAGTATTCACGCTATTATTGGGAACAACAGCAGCAGCTCAATCACACCGCATCGTCGTGCAAGTATTATCGAAAGATAATGGGCAGCCACTTGAATACATGTATGTAAACCTGTATAACGAAACGCCCGAAAAACGTATAGAAACCGTTATGACAGACGAAAAAGGCCATGCAACGATTAGCATTTCTCAATTTCCTGCAACTATAGAAGCGGTAGGCATCGGCTACGAAATGGAGCGCATACGATTGCACCAAGCCTCCACCGGAACGTTGACCATGCGCCTCTCCAAATCATTTGCCTCGCTCAACGAAGTAGTGATTACCGGTGTGGCACGTCCCACCAAACCGTTGGATGCTCTTTCCAATTACAAAGTAATTACGGAAGCGCAGATGCAAGCACAAGGAGCCAAGAATGTACAAGACGCCATCAGCTATCAACTCAATACCATCAGCAACAATGATGGAGCCTTAGGAGCTACTATAAAGATGCAAGGAATGGATGGGAATAAAGTGAAAATATTGATAGACGGAGTGCCCATCAATGGTCGTGAAAACGGGAACATCGATTTGGGGCAACTAAACACATATAACCTGGAAAGAATTGAAATCATACAAGGCCCCATGAGTGTTATGTATGGCACAGATGCTATTGGCGGCGTTATCAACCTCATTTCTAAAAATCAAAAAAACAAATTTGGCGTTTCCGGCGAAGCCCATTACGAAACCATTGGTAAGTACAACCTGAATGCTTCTGTGATTAAATCTATTGGCAAACATCATTTTACTTTGGGCGGCGGAAGAAACTATTTTGATGGTGCTATTGATGTAGATACCGTTGCTCCATTCAGAAGGCAAGCATTCAAACCCAAAGAACAATACCTTGGAAATTTCAATTATCAATTTAGCCCATCCGAAAAAATAACTGTGCGATTCTCTTCTGACTATGTTCGGGAGCGCCTCCTGTTTAAAGGAGCGAAACCCAATTATATTACTCCATACGAAGGATATGCATACGATGAGCGCTATATCAATACCCGCTCCTTAAACCGCCTTTCGCTCAACGGTAAAATGGGCAATGATGGACAGTGGCAAATGATAAACGGATACTCCTATTACCATCGTACCCGTAACGAATACAAACACAACTTGGTAACTTTAACGGATAGCCTTACAGAGAACATCAATAATGTGCAAGACACTACGACCTTTCACGAATACTCGTTCAGAGGTATGTATGACAACAAGGTTTTTAAAACCATCAACTACACCCTTGGCTACGACATAGACCTGCAAAAAGGACATAGCCGTAAGATACCCGGCAATTACAGAAGCATCCATGACTATGCTTTATTCACTACGCTTTCAATGCCTATTTTTCAAGACAAAGTAATTGCCCAGGCAGGATTGAGAGCATCGTATAATACAGCCTATACGGCACCACCTATTCCATCTTTTAATTTGTTGTACAAATACAGTCCACACGTGAGCATTCGTGCATCCTATGCCAAAGGATTCCGTGCACCTACATTGAAAGAACTGTATCTGGACTTTGTGGATAACAACCACATGATATTTGGCAACAGTAAGCTACAAGCCGAGAAAGCAGATCACTTGCAAGCCTCTGCCTCTTGGATGGTGTTTGAAAAAGAATCGAACTATGCACAAATATTAATAACTGGGTATTACAATAATGTGTACAACCAAATAGCCTTGGCACCACGATACCCCAATAGCACAAGTGCCGACAGTGCACAATGGGACTATACCAACATTACGCGGATGCGCAATACCCTTGCCACCATTGAGTTTGAAGGGCAGTACAGCAATTTCCATTATAAGCTTGGATATGGCTATAGCTACACCTTAGCACAAGGCAGTCAATACAACGGATTTGATGCGCATGAGTTCACTACTACGCTTCAGTATTTTTGGAAATGGAGCAAACTGTATGTATCGGTGTTCAACAAGCTGAATGGTGCACGCCCCATCTTAATCAGCAATATAGATGGTACTTCCAGCTACTCCGGCAGACAACCTTTGTTTGATATGATGGACGTATCATTAAGCCGTAAGTTTTGGAAGCAGAATATTCAACTAACGGTAGGGGTAAAAAATGTGTTTGATGTAGTAGGCTTTCAATCGGGCTCTACTGCTACCAGCACACACGGCAGTGCATCTTCCATCAATTTTATGCCTAGAAGTTTCTTCACAACCCTTCGGCTGAATGTATTTTAACGCATAAAACGCAGTATCGACATTCCATTATAGCGCATTGGCAAGTATGTGGTTTTTATTAGGTATTTATCAGAACGCCATTGTCTCGTACTTACAACACTAAGGCTAGCATAAAATAAATAGCAACAAGGCATTATTGGCTATAGAATTTATACGACAAATGATTATTTTCGCTCTTAATAATTTATAAAAACCTACTTTTTTTGTATGAAGCGTTTATCCATGCTTGCTATAGCGCTTATAGCGACAATGTCTATCATTATTTCCTGTAAGAAAAACGAAAGCTACTGCACGTTTATGGCACCGCGAATGGTATTGGTAAATTTCAGCGAAAACGAAAGCGATACGATAGTATTGCGCCGGTATGAAAAAGGCAATTCATTTTCGAAAATGGTGGATACTATACTACTTTCAAAAGCCGAAATCAATTATAAAATCATAGGGCAAGACTCGGTAGCTATCACCAGCACCAATCCATTGTTTAAAGAGTTTAGCGAAAATTTGTTTGCAAATGATTGGGAATTGTACGTACCCGGCGCACAAGTGACCGAAAGAATCAGTGAAGTAAAAGGACGCTTTGACACCAAGTCGAAAGAAACAGAACCTTGCCAAAGTTTTGTAGAGTCCATGAAATACCAAGGTTCTGTCCGCAACTATAATACTTGGTTGAGCGACGACTATAGTTTTTATTTACTGAATAAAAAATAGCCCCTTTTACAATTCAAATAACTTTGCCAAGTGGCAACAAAAAAATCATCGCTTGTAAAGGGCGATGATTTTTTTGTGTATTCTGTTTTGGTATCAACTATGGGAAGATACCTAACTCTTCATAAGACTCACCAACTTTATTGATAGAAACAACAAAGGCAGCTGTACGCATATCTTGAATTTTGAGGCTATTCAAGGCATCACGAATCTCATGGTAAGAACCTATCATAGTGTCTTCTAATCCGGAGTAAACCAAATCTACTTCATCCGGGCCATGCACCAATTGCTGACGCTCGATAGCAGTGATAGATTTGCCGGTAAGTCCTTCTACTGTTTTAATGATAGAAGCACTTTGGTTTTCGGCATAGCGTTTATCCATACGTCCAAAACGCACGTGGCTAAGGTTTTTGAGCCATTCAAAATAAGATACCGTTACACCGCCTGCATTGAGGTACATATCCGGTACAATGATGCAACCTTTTGCATTCAATATTTCATCTGCTTCCGGTGTTAATGGACCATTGGCTCCTTCACCAATAATTTTAGCTTTAATGCGAGCCGCATTGGTTTCGTTGATTACATTTTCCAAAGCAGCAGGGATAAGTATATCGCATTCCATTTCCAATGTTTCACTGCTGTTGTTCATGTTTTGAGCACCGGGGAAATTAAGGATAGAACCGGTATGGGTGCGGTGTTCTACAACTGCATCTAGATTCAATCCATCTGCATTATATATTCCGCCTTCATATTCTGCAAGCCCAACGATAATAGCACCCGCATCATAGAAAAATTTAGCTGCGTTGTAACCTACATTACCCAAACCTTGTACGATAATACGCTTACCCGCCAATCCGGTTGACAAGCCCAAGCGTTTCATATCTTCGGGTACATTACACAACTCACGGATACCATAGAAGATACCCAAGCCGGTAGCTTCTTTGCGTCCGCGTACGCCCCCTTGCGAAACAGGTTTTCCGGTAACACAACCCAATGCATTAATATCTCCGGGATTCAGCGAAGCATAGGTATCAGCTATCCAGCTCATTTCACGAGCACCGGTACCATAGTCGGGAGCCGGTACGTCAATGCCGGGGCCAATAAAGTTTTTCTTCACCAATTCGGAAGTGTAACGACGGGTGATTTTCTCCAGTTCATACACCGAATAGTTTTTAGGGTTGATACGGATACCGCCTTTTGCACCACCGAAAGGTACGTTTACGATGGCGCATTTATACGTCATCAACGCCGCTAAGGCCATTACTTCGTCTTGATTCACATCCATGCTGTAACGGATTCCCCCTTTACAAGGCAGCTTGTGGTGCGAGTGTTGTACACGATACGCTTCTATTACCTCTGTTTTTTCTCCGATACGTACCGGAAACTTAACTCTGTAAACCGAATTGCACGCTTTAATTTGTTCGAGAATACCGGACTCAAAGCGGGTATGGACAGCAGCTTTATCAAAATTGCGTTCTACCCCTTGAAAGAAACTGTAGTGCTGAGATGCGGCGAGTGTATTGCCATTTTTCTCCATCATGTTATTAGTATTATTGTTTAAAATTGATTGTGAACGTTATTTATTTTTTTCCAGTTTTGAAATCTTTCTTTCCAAACGAACCAGGTAGGCGATGATACCAATAAATATGGATAGCAGCACCAATACCACCACATAAATTTTCCCACTACTGCGCAATGCATCTGCCATTTCGGGATTGTCTTGTTGCGCCATTAATGGAGTAGCTATAAAGAAGAGAAGCAGCAATTGGCTCATTCGTAGTAATCCTTTCCGATATCTATATTGTTTCATGTTCGGCTTCTTGTTTATGTTGTAAGTATTCGATGCGTACACGAAGGGAGGCTATCCACAACCCTAATAAAAACCAACCCATCACAGCAGGATAAAACACCGTACGCATCTTACTATCGAGGTCGTATGAGTTAAAGCCCGGATTGCCACCATTGCCGGGGTGTAGTGAGTCCACCATTCTTGGCAAGATGAAAAGTAAGGGTACCATAAGCGCAAAAGAAAAGACATTGTAAACTGCCGAAATTTTGGCTCTTTTTTCTTCATCTTTCATACCGCCCCTCAATATCAGGTAAGCAAAATACATGAGCATACAAACGGCCGTTGCCAACTGTTTGGGATCGTTGCTCCAAGCCTCTCCCCAGGTATATTTTGCCCACTCCATACCGGTAAGCATTCCCAGTAAACTAAATACGATTCCGACTTTAATAAATGAAGCAGATTGAATATCATGTTTGATATTGTTGCTTCGCAGGTACAGAATGGCATATACAAATGATATGGCGAACAACAATATCATACCAAACCACATGGGTACATGAAAGTAAAGATTGCGAATGCTTTCGTTGAGTATGAAACGAGCGGGAACCGGGAAAAGGAATCCTCCGGTGATTGTGTAAGCTAATAGAATAACACTGGCTATTTTCCACCAATTCTGTCGCATACGGGGCGTCTAAAAATGATTCTACAAAGGTAAGGTTAAATCGTTATTGCTTATCATAAGCCCACTTAATATAGGTAGCACCCCAGGTAAATCCACCACCGAATGCTGCCAATATAATATTATCTCCTTTATGCAGCTGGCTCTCCCACTCCCAAAGGCAAAGAGGTAAGGTACCATTGGTGGTATTGCCATAGCGTTGAATGTTTATCATTACTTTTTCTTCCGGCAACCCCATTCTTTCTGAAGTAGCAGCAATGATGCGTTTGTTGGCTTGATGCGGCACGAGCCATGCTACATTATCAGCCGTCAATCCGTTGCGTTCCATGATTTCGGCGGCAACATCTGCCATATTTTTTACGGCAAATTTAAAAACGGTTTGTCCTTCTTGATATACAAAATGTTCTTTTGCCATCACCGTTTCTACGGTAGCCGGCTTTACAGAGCCACCCGCTTTTTGGTGCAAAAAGACACGTCCTGCACCATCTGTTTTTAATATACTGTCTTGAAGACCCAAGCCTTCGTTATTGGGTTCTAATAATACACAACCGGCACCATCGCCAAAGATGATGCAAGTAGCGCGGTCTTCGTAGTTGAGGATGCTGCTCATTTTGTCCACACCTACTACGATTATCTTTTTGTTGCGACCACTTTCTATAAACTGTGCAGCAGTGGTAAGGGCAAATAAAAAGCCGCTACACGCAGCACTTACATCATATCCAAACGCATTTACCAATCCGGCTTTATCAGCAATGACGTTGGCAGTGGCAGGAAATTGATAGTCGGGGGTGGTAGTAGCGCAAATGATAAGCTCTATTTCTTCGGGACCTATGTTTCGCTTCTTCAGCAGGTCTTTAACGGCTTCTACAGCCATATCCGAACTTCCTTTCCCTTCTCCTTTTAATATTCTTCTTTCTTTGATTCCGGTGCGAGTGGTAATCCATTCGTCAGTAGTGTCAACAATGGTTTCCAGCTCTTTATTGGTAAGTATATATTCCGGCACATAGCCGCCTACGGCAGTAATGGCAGCGTGTATTTTCTGCATAGATATCTATTAGAGCGGTAAAAGTAGGAAAATTGTTTTTAGAATAACGTATAAATGACGGCTATTTGTTGGCAATATTTGTTTCAAAAAGTACATTACCTTTTTCTAACAATATGCTTAACTCATGAGGCTGTTGACATATCCATTTATACGTTCATCCCACCACATACGCCCAGCACCTGACCGGTAACATAACTGCTCATATTGCTAGCCAAAAACAAAGCGACATCTGCTATTTCTTCCGGCTTTCCGAAGCGTGCCATCGGTATTTTTTCAAACCATTTCTCGGCACCACCATCTTTTAAGTAGTGTGTCATATCGGTTTCAATAAACCCGGGAGCAATGGCGTTGCAACGTACATTGCGACTGCCCAATTCTTGTGCTATCGACTTCGTAAAACCGATAATACCGGCTTTGGATGCGGCATAGCTACTTTGTCCGGGATTACCCTTTACACCTACAATGGAGCTGAGGTTTATGATGCTGCCGGTACGATTTTTCATCATGGGCTTTATCACTTGCTTGGTAAGGTTATAGACCGATTTGAGGTTGGCTTGTATCACGTCATCCCATTGGTCGGGTGTGAGGCGCAGTAAGAGGTTATCTTTGGATATTCCCGCATTATTTACGCAAATATCTACGGTACCAAACTCGCTTATCACAGCAGCTACCAATTGCTCTGCAGCTTCATAATTGCCGGCATCCGATTTATACGCTTTGGCTTTTACGCCAAATGATTGCAGCTTGGACTCTAGCACTTTGGCTCGCTCTTCAGACGAGAGGTAGGTAAAGGCTACATGAGCACCTTGTTCGGCAAATCGTAAGGCTATGGCTTCGCCAATACCACGGCTACCACCGGTGATAATGGCTACTTTATTTTCGAGTAATTTCATGAATGGTGTATTGAGGTTTGAAATGGTTTGGCAAGATAAGAAAGCTATATGCTGTTTACAAATAATATCTAATGAATAATAAAGCCGCCTCAAACGCTGAGGCGGCTTTATAGGAATCCTTTATGTTACGAGATTATTGTTTGATAAACTTAAAGGTTTCAGATTTATCTCCTTGACGCACATGGATGAAATACGTACCCGGTGCAAAAGAAGACACATTGATAGATGAAGTACCGGCATTATAAACTTGGCTATGCAATACTTTACCATCCATAGACAAGATACGAACCGGTGTATTGTCGGCTGTTACACCTATAACCAATTCCGTAGTTGCGGGATTAGGATAGAAATTAAATTTCTTATCATCCGCATTGTTTAACCTAATAGGAACGTTACAAGAGCCAATAGTAACCGTATAGTCGTGTTGTGCCGGTATGGTGATATTATTTACCTGTGTACTGTTTGCTTTAAAGGAGTAACTTCCGGCAGGGAGCATATCGATAACATTAGAGTTGCCATTAGCATCAGTAGTACCCATAGAGTGCCATCCACCAGTATAATAACTAGCAGCTGCTCCGGATACTGGAGAGCAATCATTTTGGTAGAACAATTTCACTTTTACAGCAGTGAAAGGTACAGTTGTACTATTAGTTAGGTTCCAATTAAGCTTTTGTTCTCTTGTATTGTTCAGTCTCATAGAAAAAGAATAGAAGTTTGCAGGCAGCATTTCCATGGTTTCAACACCATTAGTGGTGCTGCCGCTGCCAAAGGTTTTCCAACTTCCTGCGTAATATTGTAGTGACCCGGCATCTGCATTAATCGGGTTATTATCGGCATCTACCAAGCTCATTGTTGCCAATACAGTTTGGAATACAACAATATTATTTACGCTTGCAAGATTAACTGAAGATAATGACTTGGTGGCACCTTTGTATTTCACGCGCAAAGTTGCAGTATTCACATTGCCATTGTACAATAATACAGCATTTCCGTTGGCACTCGTAGTACCTTCATCGGGTTGCCATCCACTTACATAGCGACTTGCAATACCACCTGCCAATGGGGCGTTGGTGCTACTAATCAAACGAGCAATCACCGGTGTTTTTTCATATATACAACCACTGGTGTATGGAGGTACTGTAATGGGTACTATATTCTCACCATTCGCACGGAAGCTAAAGTTTACAGTGCCGGGAAGCATTTCCGCTTCTTTGCTACCTGGGAAATGTGCAGCTACTCCGCTACCACCATAGGCTATAGAACCCGGATAGTGCATTTTCACTAAGGTAGTGGTCCATGTAAACACATCATTACCTGTAATGGTTAAATTCTTCACTTCTAATGACTGGTTTATTTTCATTTCTGCAATCAGGTTGCCCGGGAACAGCTCTTTTGTAGCTTCTCCGTTGGCATCAGTTGCTGAGCCCCAATGCGCAGAAATTGATGGAGTACCCAAGCTCCATCCGTAACGAATAGCGCCACCCGAAAGCCCTGTCAATCCACAGTTTTGCAGTTTTAAGGTTACCAAATTAGTTTGGAAATTAAAGACATTACCAACGGGACTGGCTACCATTACATCTTGTGTTTTAGTGCTAATTGTTCCGTTCTTTTTCACTTCAAAAATACGGTTGGTGTTAGCGTTGTAATTTGAAATATCTATCCAAACACCAGGGCTTTGGTCAGAAGCAGCACCGGTAACGTGATAGTTAATAGCAGTAATACCTCCTCTCGCTGCGTCTATGCTTTGCAATACACCATTGTGATCTCTCAAAACAAGAATAGAAGCTACTTTATCAAAATTGTAATTGGCTTCGTTAATCGTTACATTTCTTGTATATGCACCATTGAATTTAAGATTGTAGGTGCCCGGGAACATGTAATAAGCACTTCCTGAAATAGTGCGGGTACCGCCGGAATAATAGGTTACGTTTCCGCCGGCATTGCTAAATTTCACTTTATTTAAACGCAGGTAGATAATGGTTTCTGCTCCGGGATCTTGACCATTGCCCGGTACATAAATACTACGTGTGTCATACGTGTAATTCTTATTAGAAATTACTGACTTCAATGAATCCGGAAATACCTGAATACTGGCACGGCCATTGGCATCGGTAGTACCCAAGGTTCTAGTGCCACCGGAATAATAGGTGGTAGTCACCCCTTGTACTTTTGCGTTCAGGTAAGAAGAAGCATCAATGGTTACCTTTGAAGTGTGCGCATTTTCTTGCTGTAGAGAGCCAGGAGTCAATCCTGTACCTAACACGGTAATACTTCTTGTGTAATAAGTATACTTATATGAAGTTTGGAAATTCCAAGTACCGGCAAACAGCTCATACTTCGCCTCACCATTTGCATCCGTATTGCCAATGGTGCGATTACCTCCTGAACAGAAGGTATTACCGGCACCAACTACCGGAGTTAAACCATCACTTTCATACACCGCCAGTGTTAAGCCGGTAGTATAGCAAGTATCCGATGTAGAAGCACCCGAAGCTAAACCGGTACCGCCAACGGTAATGTTGCGTACATGATTCGAATAATGATAATTAGTAGTAAAACTCCAATTACCGGGGAACATTTCATAATCTATTTTACCGGTACCATCTGTATTGCCAATGGTGCGATTACCTGACGAATAGAAGCTATTACCTGCATCTACAATCGGGGTGGTACCATCGCTTTCGAGCGCTTGTAATGTAAGCTTGGTCGTGTAGGCGGTTTCTGTTTGGGTGGTGTTGGGTGTTTGCCCATTACCACCTACAGTGATAGACCTAGCAAAACTAGTGTAGTGATAACCTGTGGTAAAATTCCATGTACCGGGGAACAATTCAGTTTTAGTCTCACCATTTACATCGGTATTAGCTAAGGTACGATTGCCACTAGAATAGAAACTATTGGTTGCATTTACAATAGGAGTAACACCATCACTCGCTAATGCTTTTAGCGTTAATCCCGTGGTATAGATGTCGTGATTTACGGGAGCTGCACCAATAGCGGCCGCGGGTATAAAGTAGGTAGTGTAGTTGTACGTCAACGTAAAACTGTACGTACCGGTTACATTTGCCGAGGCAACACCCGATCCGTCGGTAGTGCCAAAAGCAGTGGTACCGCCGGAGTATTTGGTAATGGTTACCCCACTGATGGGGTTACCGGCACTGTTTTTTACCGTGAAGGTAACGAGGCCCGCTTGGGCCTCAATGGCTGATAGGGATAAGGTCAACCCAATCAAACCGGATAGAATTTTCTTAATCATGATGGTTTGGTTTAAGTAATAGAAAAGGGATAATTGATTTTAGTTTCGTTTCAAATTCGGGCAAAGGGGAGCAATGGCAAGGTCTAGATAACAAACAAAAAAAGCAGCACAACGAATTAATCTAATCATACGAGAAACGATAAGCACCTCAGCGAGGGTATGCTTCTATGGTTCATCGACATCATCGTTATGCTGCCCTATAGGGTTAATCTGCAATTATTATTTTTTGCGATTGGATTAACTCTTGGTTTTTATTGTCCACTATCTGCAAGTTGTACATGCCTGTTGCAACAGAGGCAGGCAATAGTAGTTGAGATACACCCGTGCTTGATAATGTTGCTGCATGGGTGTAAACCGGGGATCCTAAAGCATTATAGAGGCTAATGGTATAGTCTCCTGCTTTTATGTCTGAGTATTGAAGGTGAATAGTTCTGTTGGTAGCAGGGTTGGGGTAAATGGCTATAGAAGATGATTGTGTCTTATCGGCTACGCTCAATGGACCATTTACAAACTGCAATTTGAAGCGTAGTGGATCATACGAACCGGGTTGGTTATCTACGGCAAATGTATATGTAGTGCTTTGCGTATTGCTAATTACAGTAGTAACATTGTTGTAAGCATCAAATAAAAGAATTGAAAGACCCGGGTTGAGGTACGATGGTTCAAAACTAAATTTGTAATTGTTGACAGCCAAGTTCCACATACGCAACTGTACGGTTTCGGTGGCAGTTACCAATCC